>JABDKD010000020.1 GCA_013003215.1 Pyrinomonadaceae bacterium | reverse complement strand
GTGAATAGTGAATAGTGAATAGTGAATAGTGAATAGTGGATGGTGATTTGATAGCACATTCGGCTGCTATCCAAGACTGGCGTTTTTAGTCTAAAAACATAGAAATCGTCAGTGATACCCGAATCACTGATTTCTATTTACTATTCACTACTTACTATTTACTACTTACTACTTACTACTTACTAGTATTTCCCGCCGGCAAAAGAATTGTTTCCGGTTGTGTCGATCAAATGGCGAGTGTCATTGAGAGCCTTTACCCTTATGTTGCGCCGACCTCGAATTTCAAAACGGTTGATACCGCAATTCGAGGTTACGAGCCAGGGTGTCTGTCGCGTATTTCTGTTTATCGCACCGATAAGGTAGAGCGTAAGGTAGCAGATCATGCCAGTATGGGAAAAGACCACGATCCGTTTCCCCATGTGAGTGCGCAATATCTCTTCTAGAGCGCCCGTTCCTCGGCTTAGGAGCTCGCGGTAGCTCTCTCCCTCAGTTATGACGTGATTAACGTCACGTTTTACGAGTGCGTAATAGTCATCCGGGTACCGCTCTTTTGATTCTTCGAACGTAAGCCCCTCGAGCACACCAACATTTCTTTCTCGAAATGCAGACGTCTTATTCAGTTCGAGACCTGTTCTGGCGACAAGCGGTTCCGCAGTTTGGACAGCCCGCGGAAGGTCGCTTGAGTAGATCGCACCAATTTTGACCGACTCAAGAAGATCCGCTGTAATTTCAGCCTGACGGCAACCAAGCTCCGAAAGAGGTGTATCCGAGTGTCCGCCAAAGCGCCCGTTTACATTACCCCCTGATTGACCGTGCCTGATGAGTAAAAGCCGAGTTACCGCCATAATACAAAAAAAGCAGGTATCGGTACCCGCCATAGAGAAATCTGCTTAAAATTCCTATTCTTTAACCCGCACTAACCGATTCAGCCTCAAGCCTTTCCGCCTGGTAGTGTGTGATCAGAGGTTCAATTATTTGCTCAAGATCCCCATCCATAATCATCTCAAGCTGATGCAGTGTTAGCCCAATACGATGATCTGTTACACGGTTCTCCTTGAAGTTATAGGTCCTGATCTTTTCGCTTCGGTCACCGCTTCCGACCATCGATTTTCTTTCCGAAGCCATTTCTTCATGCTGCTTTTGTTCTTCGATTTCCTGGAGCCTTGCCCGCAGCACTTTCATTGCCTTCTCACGATTCTTGATCTGCGATTTTTCGTCCTGCATCGAAACAACCAGACCGGTGGGTTCATGAGTGATTCTGACTGCGGAGTAAGTTGTGTTAACAGACTGTCCCCCGGGACCCGACGAACAAAACGTGTCTATTCGGAGATCATTCTGGTCGATTTCGATATCTACTTCTTCAGCCTCCGGGAGCACGGCAACTGTAATGGCGGACGTATGAATACGGCCGCTGCTTTCTGTCTGTGGAACCCTCTGTACCCGGTGCACGCCCGATTCAAATCTCATGCGTGAATAAACCGAATCTCCCTCGATCATCGCGAATGCCTCCTTCAAACCTCCGACTCCGGTATCTGAAGCATTCATCATTTCCATCTTCCAACCCATACGCTCAGCATAACGGGCATACATTCTCAGGATTTCTGACGCGAAAAGCGTGGCTTCGTCCCCGCCGGCCCCGGCGCGAATCTCAAGGATCACGTTTTTCTCATCGTTAGGGTCCTTGGGGATCAGGAGAATCTTTAGTTCCGCTTCGGCGTTTTCGACGTTTTCTTCGAGTTCAGTAATCTCAAGTTCCGCCAATTCACGCATTTCAGCATCTTCGGTCGCTTCCAGAACTTCCTTCGCGCCCGCAAGATCCTCCTTCATCTTTCGCACTTCCCTGTACTTCTCGACAACCTCGCCCAACGAACGATGCTGCTTCATAAGCTTCGTATACGCGCTTATATCGGAAGTAATATCCGGTTGCGAAAGCTGTTCATTCAGCTCTTCGTAGTTCTTTTCAATTTGTTCGAGCTTTTCAAACATAGGGTTACGCCGCGATAGGCTCAGGATCAACCGAGGGCTCCAGCTTCAGAGACTCATTAAGGGCCTCAATTGCTACTTCCAATTGGTCGTCATCGGGATTCTGCGTCGTTATGTTTTGAAGCCAAATGCCCGGCATCGTCATCAACTTAAAGACAGCACTGGACTCTTTCTTCGCGGCATACCTGATGATCTCGTAAGAGAGTCCGGCAACCAGCGGCATCAATACAATACGAACAAGCATGTTCAGCCAAAGCGCATCAAACTTTATCACCGAGAAAAGGACGATCGCGACAAGCATTACGACCATCAGAAAAGAAGTACCGCATCGCGGATGCTGGCGCTTTTGAACGTCGGCGTTGCGCACCGTAAGATCCAGTCCTTTCTCCCACGCAAAAACAGTCTTATGTTCCGCTCCGTGGTACTGAAACACACGGTGAATATCCTTCAGAAACGACATCGAAAAAATCATCACCACAAAGAAAACCATGCGGATCAAACCGTCGATCAGGTTAAACGCTACCCAGGAAGAAGGTTTGATTTCCCAAACATACGCCTTGGCGGTTTCCCACCATCCCGCTCCTGCGGCAAGAACCGGCGATTCTGCCCAACCGATCGCCATAAAAAGGAGATTCGTGAGAATCAAAGGAGCCACGATGAACAAAAGAATATTGAATCCCAGGGCAAATACGATAGATCCCACCGTGCTAGCAGATTGCTTCGCTTTTGAAGACTTGGATTCGGCCTCCTGCGGAAGCGTCATCTTTGCGGGTGCCTTTACAAACTCCTCGTCCGTAGTACCTTCTGCCAAAACCGGTTCAACCGATTCCTTCTTTGCCTTCTCCAGTGCCTCTTCCCGCTCGATATCTTCCTGTGCGATATTCGCCGAGTAATTCAGCGCTTTGATTCCCAAGGCCAGAGACTGGATAAGCGTCGCACCGCCTCGAAGGATAGGAACATTCAAGACTTTATAGGTATCACTCCACTTTGGGAGTTCCGCTGACGTATGTACGATCGACCCGTCGGATCGGCGGCATGCGATCGCGTACGCGTTCGGCGTCCGCATCATCACGCCTTCCATTACTGCCTGACCGCCGACGATCAGGTCGCGCTCCAACGCAAAAACTAGTGAAAAGAATCGCTTCATAAAAACTCTCCGGCAACTATGATTTGGTATTAGTAATACGGGATGCCCGTATAAAGTTAAATTGCGGATAGTACGTTAAATACAAAAACAACGCCTGTTGTTCCCAGCAGAGCCCGCGACACGCGAACACCATGCTAATGAAACGCGCAGGCGCCGTTTCGAAAATTCAACTACAGGTCTTTGATTATTCTATTCAAAGCCCCAGTCCCTATTTGCTTTCTTCAGTTGCTGCAACAGCGCCGCGACGCCTCGCAAACCGCTTCTTAAACCTGTCCACACGACCGGCGGTATCGACAAGCTTCTGTTTTCCGGTAAAGAACGGGTGGCATTCCGAACAGATCTCGATATTGAGATCCTCGCCCATTGTTGAGCGTGTTTCGAAACTGCTGCCACATGCGCAGGTCACGTTCATCGTTGCGTATTTCGGATGAATTTCTGGTTTCATTTGTATAATTGCCCCCTTAAAAAAATAACTTCGCAATTGGCGCAATCGTTAATAGTAGTCAACCAAACCAATATTTTCAAGTGAATTCCGCTTCAATTACCTTTCTCAATCACGAAAACATACCTTCTTTCTGACAGTGGTATGAGGTGCTCGGTAAACCGGATTCCGATCCTTTTCAGTTCTTCACGAACCGCCTCACCAGCAAACAACGCGAGATCACATCTTCCGGACCAGCTTACAAGTTTCGCGACGTTTTTTGACATCCGGTCGAGTGCCCTTGTCACAACCAAGCCCTGCTTTGGTCTGGGCGCTTCCGAGAACTGCTTGTTAATTATTTTGGCCCTCTCCTCAAGGCCCAATCTACGTACCTGCGTTTCCAGGTAATCCGACTTCTTCAATTTTGACTCGATCAAGACTCCCCTGAGTCGCTGATCCGCAAGTAAACACGGAATCGATGGAAGGCCGGCTCCCGTCCCGACATCCGTCAAAAGAGAAGTCCTCTTGAAGAGATTGAGTACATAAATCGACTCAAGAATATGTCTGACAGCAAATTCCTCTACAGAACATTTGCCAACCAGATGCAGAACTGGATTGAATTCACAGAGAGTCTCGTAGAACTCATCAAGAGAAGCGAGAGTTTGTTGGGACAGCTCTATCTCAAAAGACTCACAGTTCTTCGAAAGTGCGTCCCTAAATTCTTTTGGCATTTTTGCGAGATTTAAACAAGTGTGGTGCGGACGAGAGGATTTGAACCTCCACGATGTCGCCATCACGGGCTTCTGAGGCCCGCGCGTCTACCAATTCCGCCACGTCCGCGCGAAAAGCGAAGTTTAACGTATGTAGGTAAAAACATTCAACCGTCAACCGTCGTAAAGACATTACCAAAGGAACGGTGTTGAGAATCGATTGAAATTACCAATTGTTTCACGTTCCGGTTTTACCTATTATTCAAGTATGTCCATCGCCGAAAGATACAAAGATGTTGTAAACCAGGTCTCAGCCGCAGCGGTCGCCTCTAACCGTGACCCGGAAGATGTCTCGATCGTGGCGGTCAGTAAGACTCACCCGGCGTCTTATGTAGAACAGGCATTGTCTGCCGGGGCAAGGGTCTTTGGTGAAAACAAGGTTCAGGAAGGCGTGGAAAAGGCCGGATTGGTCGAATCGGACGAAATTGAGTGGCATTTGATAGGACACCTGCAGAAAAACAAAGTGCGAAAAGCAGTCCTGGCATTTGATGTCATTCAAACAATAGATTCGCTGAAACTCGCGCAAAGGGTCGATCGAATCGCTGATGAAGAGTCGCGCTACTTAAAAGTATTTGTGCAGTTAAACCTGGCGGCTGAGACCTCGAAATTTGGTGCCTCAGAATCGGAGCTCTTAAAGATCTCTGATTTTCTTGCAAGTGCATCTAGTTTGGAGTTCGCGGGCCTGATGGCCATTCCCCCGTTTTTTAAGAACCCGGAGGATGTCAGACCGTATTTCAGGAAATTGAGGGAGCTGCGGGATGAATTACGCGAAGACGGAATCTTTTCGGGCGATTCAGGATGGCTCTCAATGGGTATGAGCCAAGACTTCCCTGTCGCGATTGATGAAGGTGCGACGCATGTTCGCATCGGTACCGCGATTTTTGGGCAAAGGGGGTAGAGCAGTATGACCCTTCTCATCCAAATTGTGCTCGGAGCGGTCGCCGCGTGCGGTGCACTTGCACTGCTGAGCGGCCGGAACGAGTCGAAGAGGCTTAAAATCATCGCCTTGGCGATACCGGTTTTACCTTTAATTTATGTCGTTTTCGCGTTGGTTGGGGTCAGCAACGGAACAGCGGGCTATGGTTGGCTTGGATATGAAGTGATCGGCCTTTTACTGTTTGGAGGATTAGGATTGGCGGCATTCAGGTTCGGCGCTGTTACCGCGGCAGTCGCGTGGGCTGTGCATGCTATTTGGGATGCGACGGGTCATTTCGATGCCGCATTCGTTCCCGCCTTTTACCCTGGACTCTGTATAGGATTTGATGTAGTTGTCGCCGGCTATGCCTTATACTCGTATCGAGAAAGTTAATTATGCAGCAACATGTTTATCCGGTAATACTTGGTTTCATCGTATTCTGCGTGATGATCGTCGTTTTCCTGATGGTCCTGCGCTTGATATTCAATTATTCCGATCCTAATCCTTTCGGAAAGATCGGTCGTTTTTCTTATTACCTCAAGAAACACACCGACAGGTTTGTCTATCCTGTAGCGAAACTTCTTTCAAGGATGAAGCTCGATACAAGGCTTGCGCCGCTCGTTGCGATCCTTGGATTCATCGTGGCCGGATACTTCATTCTCCAACTGTTTTCGAATCTTTTCTTTACAATCGACGGAGTTGCTGCGAGCCTTATAAACCCCAGCATCACAAGACTCGTGGGCTATTTGCTTTACGGATTTCTCGGAGTTTATTCGCTCCTGATAGTTGTTCGAATCGTGCTTTCCTGGATCACCGAAGGAAGCAATAAGATCACGAGATTCTTCTCCAAACTAACGGATCCGATATTGACGCCGTTTAGACGGATCATTCCGCCCTTGGGGATGTTCGACATCTCGCCAATCGTCGTTTTGTTTCTACTAAGCTTCCTTCAAGCCGCTGTCGCGGGAGTTTTGCTTTCCGGGGCATGAGTCATTTGGTCAAGTTTGGCAGCGGTGTGAAACTCCTGGTTAAAGTAATTCCGAGATCATCACGGAGTTTGATATCAGGGCTACACGACGGCCGCCTGAGAGTTAAGCTGAACGCGCCGCCTGTCGATGGTGCAGCGAATAAAGAACTCGTTAAACTTGTTTCGAAGACGCTTGATGTTCGAAAAAGCTCGATCTCAATTTCGAGCGGCAAATCCTCCCGTAGAAAAACGCTTGAGATTATGGACATCACTTTGGAAGAGGCCAACAAGCGTATCGCGGCTCATTTGTAAGTGTGAGGATCAGTTGGTTCCCGGGTGGACACGTTTGTCCGGCATAAAATCAGCGTGTTATATTTTGATCGATGTCATTAGTCAGTAGGAAATTATAAATGTCAGGACACTCCAAGTGGCACAGTATTAAACATAAGAAGGGCGCTGCCGATGCCAAGCGCGGAAAGATCTTCACGAGACTGGCTCGGGAACTCACCGTAGCTGCTCGCGAAGGCGGAGGCGACGCCGCTATGAATGCGCGGCTGCGGAAGGCCGTATCCGACGCTAAAAGCGCGAACATGCCCAACGACAATATCGACCGGGCCATCAAACGCGGAACCGGGGAGATCGAAGGCGTAAGCTTTGAAGAGATCAGATACGAAGCCTATGGTCCGGGAGGCACCGCGATATTGATCGACACCATGACCGACAATCGAAACAGGACTGTCGCGGACCTAAGGCACTTGCTTTCAAAGAATAACGGAAACCTCGGCGAGTCCGGTTCGGTCGCATGGATGTTTGACCGAAAGGGCTATTTTGTAGTCGGTAAGGATCAAAAATCAGAAGATGAGCTTTTTGAGGTCGTGATCGAGGCCGGAGCCGAAGATCTCAAAGATGACGGCGAGAGTTTTGAGGTCTACACCGATCCGGATTCTTTTGAAGAAGTTAAAGATGCTGTTGAGGAATCCGGCGTCGCGCCGCAGGTCTCCGAGATCTCGATGATTCCACAGAATTATGTGAAGCTCGAAGGGAATGACGCACAACAGATGATGAAGCTTTATGAATTGTTAGACGACCATGATGACGTTCAAAACGTCTACGCCAATTTTGATATCGACGAATCCGAGCTTGAAGCCTGAGAACCCTGGCAATGCCGAGCCAAATCACCAACATAAAACCGCGCCGCATTCTGGGGATAGACCCCGGCAGTGAAACCCTCGGCTGGGGCGTCATAGAACGGAACGGTTCGAAGTATCGAGGAATCGCCTACGGCTGTGTTAAGTCGAATCCGAAAGATGACTTCTCAAAACGGCTGGAAAAGATCTACGAAGGACTGGTTAATGTAATTGACCAATTCGCCCCGGAGTCCCTTGCTGTCGAGGAGGCTTTTTACGCTCAGAATGTAAAAGTTGCGATGAAACTGGGACAGGTGCGGGGAGTTGTCCTTCTCCTGGGAGAGCAGAAAGCATTGGATATCGCGGAGTATTCTCCACGGTTCGTGAAGAAAACGGTTGTAGGATACGGAAACGCCGAGAAACACCAGGTCCAGGAGATGGTGAAAGTTCTTTTGAGCCTGGATGAACTCCCTGAGCCCCACGACGCAGCGGATGCTCTCGCATTGGCGATCTGTCATTTCCACAGTGACTTTGGAAATGCTCGGATCAAGATGGCAGGCAAAGACCTTTAGTTTTTTACCCCAAAACAGTTAGAATACCCGCAATTGCTTAACGGAACTGTATTTATGAAGCGCTCAATGGTTCTGTCCACGATAATTCTGCTCTTTGTTGCGGCGGTTTCCGCGCAAGGGGTGAAGTCTGTTCGCAGATCCAAAAAATCGGGTGATGTCCAAAAAGGAAGTGCAGCCGTAGTAATAGACCGGAGACTTTCAGTCCTTAGAGAAGGTCCGGGATTGTATCAGCCACCTGTTAAAAGACTTGAAACAGGCACCAAACTCACCGTCTTTGAAGAAAAAGAAGGCGATGGAGTTCTGTTTTACAAGGTTTCCGACCGAACGGCAGTTACAGGGTGGATTCAGGCCGAGGCCATTGCCGGCAGTTTCCGGAAGAATGATGATCAAAGGGTTGCACAATTAATACTCGGTTCTTCCGGTTTTCAAAAAGTCCACAGATCGGTGATTTTTCTCGAACTATTCCCAGATTCACCATTCCGGCCGACGATCTTGCTTCTCCTCGGAGATGAAGTGGAAGACCAGGCCGCGGCTATTTCAGAGAATGCCCGTAAGAATCTAAAGCGTAGAGAAATGGCTGCCGCACAGGCACCATTACACAGCTTTTTTCTGAACTACGAAGAACTTGACCGTTATCGCAATCTCGGCATTCGTTTCCTCTTTAACGGCAACACTCAGATACTCCACTATAACGGCGATTCGTGGCTCGAACTTACACGCAACTTCCCTGAATCATCTCTTACAATAGAGGCCCGCGAGCGAATTTCCTCTCTTACGAAAAAAATGCAGGCCAAAGAGTAAAATTCCACTGGCCAACATCGCTCTAAGTTTGTTTGGTTTTTCATCTGTATACGATAGAATTTATCTTTGCAGCAAATTGAGAAATTCCAACCGAGGAACTAAACGTGAGCGATCAAGTTAGAGACATTTCCCAGCATATCAAGGATAATTTTGGCGCCAATGCAAGCTATGTTGAAGGCTTGTACAACCAGTTCAAGGCCGATCCGAACCTTGTCGACGACTCTTGGCGAAGCTATTTCGGCGAGCTGAACATTGAGGGAAACGGTGCACCTTCGGTGACGGCAGCCCCTAAATTGGAGGCCAAGAAGCCGGCTCCGGCGCAACAGAAAGCAGCAAAGGCAAGTGACGACAAGCCCGAAACGAAAGTGCGTGAGGGAGTCGAGGCGAAACCGATTTTTGGTGCATCGAAAATCATCGTCGAGAACATGGAGCAGAGCCTGACCGTTCCCACAGCGACCAGTGTCCGCGAGATCCCGGTCAAGCTACTTGAAGAAAACCGCAAGGTCATCAACGACAATTTGAAAGCGAGGAGCCTTGGAAAAGTTTCCTTTACCCATCTAATTGGCTGGGCGATCATAAAGGCAGCGAGCAAATATCCGCAGATGAACAACGGTTTCGGCGTTGTTGACGGCAAGCCTTCAAGGCTTGAAACAAGTGAGATAAATCTCGGTATCGCAATTGATATCCAAAAAAAGGATGGCTCGCGCAACCTCCTCGTTCCAAATATCAAGAATGCCGGCGACTTTACATTCTGGAAGTTTTTTTCCGCGTTTAATGAAACGATCAAGCGGGCAAGAGAAGGAAACCTGACCCTTGACGATTTTCAAGGTACAACGATCACCCTTACGAATCCTGGAATGATCGGAACGGTCGCTTCAAATCCAAGACTCATGGCCGGACAGGCCGCAATTATCGCAACCGGGTCGATTCAACACCCCGCTGAGTATCAGGGAATGTCCTCGGCGGCTATATCCCAGCTTGGGATAAGCAAGATAATGACCATTACAAGTACCTATGACCACCGGGTCATTCAGGGTGCCGAAAGTGGTCTTTTTCTTTCGTACATTCATGAGTGCTTGGTTGGGCAGCACGGTTTCTACGACGAGATATTCGGCAGCCTCGAATTTTCGTATCCTCCGCTCAAATGGGCCGAGGACTACAACCCATCATTGTTCGGTGAAGATCATAAGCGTGAGCAAACTGTTAAGCAGGCAAAAGTACTCCAGCTGATTAACGAATACAGGATCAGAGGCCATCTGCTGGCAGACATAGATCCGCTAAACATGACCACCCACTATTCGTCGGATCTGGATCTCGAGAACTTTGGTTTGACCATCTGGGACCTGGACCGCGAATTCATCACCGACGGCCTTCATGGAAAAGATATTTCCACACTTCGTGAAATCCTATGGGTACTTCGCCGGGCGTATTGCGGAAAGGTCGGAATCGAGTACAGGCACATCCAAAATGCGGATGAGATCGCATGGCTCCGCGAAAAGATACGGCAGGAGTTCGTTGACATCGAACCTCTTGAAAACGAAAAGAAAAAAGAACTACTTCTGAAACTGATCGAGGCCGAACAGTTTGAGCAGTTCCTGCACCGAAAGTATCTAGGCCAAAAGAGATTCTCACTTGAGGGATGTGAGACGATCATTCCTCTTCTGGACCAGTTGGTCGAGTTGGCTTCCGCCCAGGGCGTCGAAGAGATGATCATGGGAATGGCTCACAGGGGACGGCTTAATGTACTTGCAAATATCGTCGGCGATGCTGAGAAGGGCGATATGTCGGAAAGAATTTTCACTGCTTTCGAGGGTACCGCTCATCCGAGTTTTCCAGCGGACGAAGGTGACGTGAAGTACCATCAGGGAGCGGTAGGCAAAAGAACTACCAAGAGCGGAAACGACATAAAGGTCCAGCTTTCCTGTAACCCGTCGCACCTCGAGTTCGTCGACCCCGTTGTACAGGGAATGGCAAGAGCGAGGCAGGACAATATCCTTAACGCGGAAAGCGAAACGCTTGAGCGTGTGACAGACAGGATTCTTCCCATCTTGCTTCATGGCGATGCAGCCTTCGCGGGACAAGGTATCGTTATGGAAACACTGCAACTCGCAAATCTCCGCGGTTATCGAACGGGGGGCACAATACACATCGTTGTCAACAACCAGATCGGATTCACGACGAACCCTGAGGCGAGCCGCAGTTCGATTTATTCGACTGACGCCGCACATATCACGCATCTTCCAATATTTCATATCAACGGTGATTCACCGGAATCTGCATACCGGGTTGTAAAGATCGCGCTTGAGTACAGGCAGGAATTCGATAAGGATGTGGCCATCGACCTCGTTGGATTTAGGAGGCTTGGGCATAACGAAGGGGACGAACCAAGTTACACACAACCCCTTATGTATCAGCGTGTTAAGGCGCATCCGGGCGTTCGCCATGTGTACGCGAGCAAGTTGATCGCGACCGAGGTCATCACTGAAGAAGAGCTTAAAGAGATGACGGATGGCGTGGTCGCGAAATATGAGTCGATATTGTCGAATGCCAAGGAAATCGCGAAGGAACGCAAAAAGGTTACAGAATTGTCGCCTCCGGTCGCCGAAGAAGATGGGTCGGAAGTATTCGATTCTTCGGTATCGGCAGAAACTGTCAGGGAAGTTACCGAGCAGATCTCCGTAATACCGGAGGGGTTTAACATCAATCCTAAAATGGTCAGCCAGCTTGAAAAACGAGCACAAATGGGTGCCGGAGATTCAGCGATGGACTGGGGGTTTGCGGAAGCGATTGCGTTCGGGTCGGTCGTCCTCGATGGTATAGATGTACGGTTGAGTGGGCAGGATTCCGGCAGAGGGACCTTCAGCCATCGGCATTCAAAACTCTATGACACCCAGACGGGAGACTGCTGGTGTCCGTTGGCGGATCTCCGCGGCGGTGAGAACGGAACTGCCAGGTTTAATGTGTACGACAGTTCGCTCTCTGAGTCAGGAGTTCTCGGTTTCGAATATGGCTACTCCGGAATAGCTCAGGACTCTCTAGTCATTTGGGAGGCCCAATTCGGTGACTTTTCGAATGGGGCCCAAGTTATTATCGACCAGTATATCGCCGCCTCAGAAGATAAATGGAATGAGCGAAACCGACTTGTAATGCTTCTTCCTCACGGCTACGAGGGTCAGGGACCCGAGCATTCGTCGGCCAGGCTGGAGCGCTATCTTCAGCTCTGCGCGGAGAATAACTTACAAGTTTGCTATCCGACAACGCCGGCTCAGTATTTCCACATGCTGAGGCGACAGGTTCTTCAGGAGCGAATTAGACCACTTATCGTAATGACACCGAAAAGCTTGCTGCGTCTTCCCGCGGCGTCATCTGCGGTTGAGGAACTTACGAAAGGCGGATTTATGCCGGTTATCGATGATGAATCCATTGAGGATCCTTTGGCGGTCGAGCGCGTTATTCTTTGTTCAGGAAAGGTCTTCTACGATCTGGACCAGGCTCGAAACGCCTCAGAAAACGGAACTGCTGCGATTGTCAGACAAGAGCAATTCTATCCGTATCCGGCAGGAGCATTAAAAGCTATATTTTCGAAATACAGCAAAGCAAAGCAAATTATCTGGACTCAAGAAGAACCCAAGAATATGGGCGGCTGGACGTTCCAGGAGTCAAGGCTAAACGCGATCAAACCTGATTCAATGGATCTACGTTATGTTTCGAGGAGACCATCAGCCTCACCGGCAACCGGTTCATACGTAATCCACGGCCTCGAGCAAAAACGGCTTGTAAATAAAGCACTTGGCCAATTGGAAGATTGATTTTTGCTGCAGTGAAAATGGCGTAGCCGGCATCTATTCAATTGGGGGAATATACGGATGGTAAACAATTTTAGAATTTTTGTGCTGGCGGCTGCGGCTGTAATACCGATACTTTGTACCGGCTGCCAGTCAAGCACAGTTGCAAACAGCGGAATCGGCGATCCATACGTTAAGCCGTTCGCGAAAACCGCTCCAACGCCGGAGCCTGAAGACACGTCTATTTCGATTGCCGCAGTTGGCGATATGATGATCGGCTCTCCGTTTCCGACAGCCGACAGGATGCCTCCCAATGACGGCAAGAATATGTTTGACCTTGTGACGCCGGTGCTTTCTGAAGCTGATATTGCCTTTGGAAATCTTGAGGGCTCTTTTTTCGACACCGGTAGGTCAAAGAAATGCAGACCGAGGTCCACTAAGTGCTATGCGTTTAGGATGCCCACGAGATACGGCAAGTATTTCAAGGAGGCGGGCTTTGATGTTGTAAGCGCTGCAAATAACCACGCCGGTGATTTCGGCGAGCCCGGTCGAGCAACCACAAGACGAATCCTGGATGAGTTGGGAATCAAACACGCAGGCAGCAACAGCGGACGGTATTCGACGGCCTACCTTGAAGTTAACGGCAAGACGGTTGCATTCATAGGATTCGCCACAAACAGTATTTCGCTCAACGTCAACAATTTAGTGGCCGCCCGTTCGGCGGTTCGGGCTGCCGATGCCAAGGCAGATATCGTCGTAGTCTCATTTCATGGAGGTGCAGAAGGGAGCGACGCCCAAAATGTACCTAATCGTACCGAGATCTTCTACGGTGAAAGACGCGGAAACCTTCCTTTGTTTTCTAAAACGGTGATAGATGCGGGGGCTGATCTCGTAATCGGTCACGGACCGCACGTGCTCCGGGGAATGGAGTTTTATAAAGGCCGATTGATCGCCTATTCGCTCGGAAATTTTGCAACTTACGGCTGGTTCAAACTAATTGGACCGACAAGACTTACAGCGATTTTAGAAGTTGAGCTGGATGGGACCGGATCATTTGTATCGGGAAAGGTTCACTCTGGAAAACAGATCGATTGGGGAGTTCCCGCTTTGGACAAATCCGGTGAAGCGATTCGAAAGATTCGCACTCTTTCAAACAAGGATTTCGGACTCAACGCGCCGTTGATCTCTCAAGATGGAACATTCTCAATGCGGACGGACGTGGGAAGGACAAGAACTGTTGAACAATAACCAAAAGCCTGTCGGCGTCAGTTTGAGTTCTTTTCTCCATCCTTTTCTTCTTTCTTTACTTTCTTCCCGATTGATTTAGCCAATCTCAGTATATGGTTTCGGGCGATAAGAGGCATTCGCTCGTCGCCAGATAACTCATTGAGATAAGGCAGGATATGGGGTGGATCCGAAATCTGGCCGCGCTTTAGCAATATATCCAGCTCCTTTACGATTCGCGGTGACTCCAAGGGCTGGTTCCTACGGGCGACATCGAGCTCAAATTTCCAAACATACTCGTAGCCGATCTTCTTGTATTCGTCGGTCAAGGCCTTCACATCTTTGTTATCAGTCCAGTTGAATTCAACCTTTCTCTCAGCGCCATCCTTTTCCATCATCAAACCCATCGTTCCAAGATGCGGATACTCGAGTTTTGACTGGTAATTCTCTTTAGATTCCAGGAACCCGAGATTTTCCCAATGCTCTTTCAACAGTTCAACTGTCGCTTCCGACAATTCGATCGGAACGGTGAACTCCTCCTCCAGCTTTTTCTTTTCAAACCTGATCAGACCGATCCCCGCTTCATCGTGCTCAATGTGGACCTTTGAGACCAAGAACTCGGGTTTTGTAAAATTGTAGAAATAGACGGGAGTGAGCGCAGTCCTGACTGCCGCTTTCTTCTCAGTGGCCTTGGTAACCGGACGGGAATTCTTTTTTTGCGCGGGCGCCTGACCTGTCACTGCCAATCCCGAAAGGCAAATCAAGCAGAGCATCCCAAACAGCTTATTCACTCGTTAATCAAACCTCACAGATACAACTTTTGATACGCCGGGCTCCTGCATTGTAACACCATACAGGGCTCGCGCGGCTTCCATTGTCCGCTTGTTGTGAGTAATAACGATGAATTGCGTGTTCTCCGACATGGATTCGATTCTATCCACAAAGCGTCCCACGTTTGCGTCGTCGAGAGGGGCATCAACCTCGTCCAATAAACAAAACGGTGATGGCCTGTACTTGAATATCGCAAGCACCATCGCAATCGCTGTCATGGCCTTCTCACCACCCGAAAGCAAGAGCATGTTCTGGAGCTTCTTGCCCGGAGGCTGTGCAACGATCTCAATTCCTGCATCCAGCACATCTTCGGACTCGAGGAGCTGCATTTCGCCTTGTCCTCCGCCAAAGAGCTCTGAAAAGAATTTCGTGAAATTCTCATTGATCGACTTGAACGCGCTTCTGAACCTTTCACGGGAACGTCTCTTGATCTCCCGTAACGCGGCCTCCGCGGATTCAATACTGTCTTCGACGTCTTGCCGTTGGGATGTCAAAAACTCGAGTCTTTCTTCGGTCTCCGCCAACTCTTCTACCGCAAGCATGTTGATCGCACCAAAATTATCAAGCCGATTTCGCAGGTACTCGACTCTTTCAAGAGCCTCGTCAAACTCAAAGTCATCGTCTACTACTGTGTTTTCAAGCAACTCAGGAAGTTCGACGCCCAAATCATGCGAACAGTTCGCTTCAACGTTCTCAAGTCTTGTGTTTAGCTCAGCATTTCGAACCTCAATGCCTGCACGGTTGTCACGCGCTTCTGCAGCTTTCGTATTCAATTCCGCCAACTCCCGAGACATTTCGTCGGATCCTTCTCTGGCCGCTTTGAGATGTGCGACTGCTTCCGTCAGTTCATTGGATTCTTCTTCGATCTCATCACCGGCTTTAACGAGCCTTTCCGCCAATTCGATCGTTCTCTGTTCAAGTTCCGATTTTCTCTTCGTATTAGCCTCGATTTCGGTTTTAAGCTTGGCCTTTCTGTTTTCGAGTTCCTCTTTTTCCGAGTTAACACGCTCTAACGCGGAAACGGCAGCCCGCATACGCTCTGCTGCAACTTCGGCAAAAGTTCGTTTCTCGTTGAAGGCGATATTCTCCGTATCAAGAACCTTTCTCGATTCGGCAAGATCCAAACTAGTTTTGTCTATCTTTTTCCCACTCTCGATTCGGGCCAATTCGGCATTTTCCGCGGCTACGAGTGCCTCACGGCGCTTGTCCTCGATATTTTCTGCCTCGCCACTCAGCTGAGCGAGTTCGTCTTCGACAATTTTCCGGTGCCGTTCCGAGCGATCTATTTCCTGGGCAACGGAAGTCGACTGGATCTCTCTCGAAAGGACTTCCCGTTCCAGCTGAACAATATAAGACTGAAGGTCAACGAGGCTATCCTCGAACTTCTTGAGTTCGGCACGAACTTGCTGGACCTTCTTCGCCGCCCCGGCAGTTTCTTTGTCACCGGTTTTCATCGCCGACTTGAGTTCCCGCATTTCACGCTTGAAACCAAGAAGTGATGTGTTCTTTTCCGATTTACCTTTCGACCCGCTTACAAAGAGCTTCCCGCCGAAAACAAGATCACCGTCCATTGTGACAACGAGCGAATCGACGCCCGTTACATCTTCAACATGATCCGCAACTTCTGCCGTCATCCTCTCCGGAAAGGCATCCGTCAGAATCGAAGCAAAGGCCGTACCAATACCGAGCATCTTTACGATCTCAGGATTTGCAGAACTGTTCTCCGCAAGCCCTCTTTGATCGGCGACAAGGATCGGAATACGTCCCATCCCATTCTTATTCAAATACTTAACTACCCTGATTGCATCCTTCCGGGTAGCGACAATAACCGACTGCAAATACGAACCAAAGAGCGACTCGACCGCCTTGTCCGACGTTTTCGTAGTCTTAAACCGGTCAGCAAGAGTGCCCAGCAGCTTCACTCCAAGATCTTTTCCGGAGGCCAAGAGCTTCTGGACACTAGGCTCATAAATCGCACCGGTCTGCTCCATCTCCTCAAGCGCCTCAAGACGATGCCGTTTTCGAGAATACTCTTTCTCCAAGGCATTCAGTTCGTGTTCGGCCTTCTCGAGGTTTGTGCGCGCGGACTCGCACGATTTCATTACCTCTTTCTTTTCTTTTTTGCTCGACTCCAGCTTCCCTTTTTCAAGCTCAAGAAGCTCTTTTACTTCTTTCGCTTCTTCACGGCGCTTTCGTAAAGTCTCATTGGCGCGATCCTTTTCGTGCTCAAGCCCCTTTACTCTTTCCCCTGAACGCTCCAAGTCAGTTTCAAACTGCCTTCCAATCTCCGAGAGCCGTTCAACCGCCGCAGTATGCTGAAGATGGTCAGCCCGTTCCCTTTCGAGCCGGGATTCAATGGCCTTTACCTGTTCGAGGATCCCGCGATACTTCTCTTCCGCTTCGCCCAGCTTACTTCTCTCGAGAGCGGCGGCCTCTGTTTCGGCTGCCGCCGCAGCCTTGGTTGTAGCAATCTCTTCGTTTAATCCTTCGACCCTCGCTTCGGTCACCTTAACCTCGGTATCCAGGTCTTCGATCCTCTGTTTCAGCTCGCTCCGCTGCTCTTCCTGGTATCTTTTTTCGCGTTCTGCCCTGTCGCGTTCAAGTGCATTCTCGGCGTGCTTGGCACGCAAGGCCGTCAACGCCTCCTCGGCAAACCGAGCGTCTTTGGTCGCTTCCTTTAGCCGGTTCTCTTTTTCCTCAACGAATGTGCTTAGGCCCTTCTCTTCCTTCCGTGCGTTTTCGAGCTTTGCCCCAAGCTCCTTTACTGCCTCGTTCAGGTTTCGCGCCTCAACTGCGTATGTCTTCGTTTGAAGGTCGCGCAGTTCCTCCTTAAGAACCTTGTATCTGCGGGTCTTGTTTGCTTGTCTTCTAAGGCTCCTCGTTCGTTTCTCGATTTCTTCCACGATGTCGGAGATCCTGCCCAGATTGGTTTTGGCAGACTCGAGTCTTGACTCGGCCGCTCTTTGGCGGGTTTTGAACTTAGAGATGCCGGCCGCTTCTTCGATCAATGCCCTACGGTCAGACGGCTTCGAAGAAAGAATTCGACCGATTCTTCCCTGCTCTATTATCGCGTAGTGAGCGCCCGATAGGCCGGTACCCGCAAATAAGTCCTGAATATCACGAAGCCGACAGGTCTTATCATTCAGCAAATACTCGCTTTCACCGGACAGATAGAGCCGTCTTGTAACCGTTACTGCTTCTCCCGGAGCGAAATCTAGCGCAAATGACCGGGGTTTCCAGCGCCTCTTTGTTTTTGTTTTGATGGTCTTGACGCTGCCGACCTGAGCCGCCTGCACCATCGCCATTTCTTCTACTTCTTCTTCCGCTTCCGTGACTTCCGCTACGGCTTCTGAATCTTCTTCTTCCTCTTCTTCCAGATGCTCGGCCTCAAGGGCGTCTACATCGACCGACATTTCGTCAATTGCCCCAAGCTTTTCGTCAATTTCCTCGAGCTCCGATTCATCGACACCGAGAATTTCACCATCTCGTTGCAGATGAAGTACAACCTCGGCCATTCCACCGGGATTTCGCTTTGATGTGCCCTGAAACACGACATCCTTCATCTCCTGGCCACGCAATGTTTTAGGACTCTGTTCACCCAGTACCCACGAGATTGCGTCAGAGACATTACTCTTCCCACAGCCATTGGGACCTACAACGGCCGTAATGCCGTTACCGGTAAACACAATCTCTGTGTAATCGGCAAAGGACTTAAAACCGGTGATCTCTAATCGATTAAGTTTAAACATATTGTATGGTCGCGGGGAGCTTGCACTACATTTTGTGGTTTTCGACTAATAAAATCAAGTTTGAAAACACAAAAGCCGGACCCAAATCAGGCCCGGCCAATCCGACAAATATGTGGTTCTGTTTACCCCTCGAACCCGAGTTCTTCGGTACTCAGGCTCCTCATACCATCCTGTTCAGCTCTCTCACTTTCTAAAGAGGTAAGTGTGTCCAACAAGAAGTTCGTGTTACTTGTAACATCAATTACCACAGGGAATTCCGAATCCGAGAGTGAAAACTCGAAAGTACCGCTATTGATCTCTATGATGGTCCGAAATGCCTTACGGCCGTTTAATCCGTCCGCGTCTGCATCCACGATCTTGCCTTCGTTAAAGGAAACGCTCGCAAGCACCTGATCCGACTTGATCACAAGCAAGCCCGTCATACGGGAATTCTCGATCACCTGGACGGCGTCGAAAATACTTACCATACCGATATTGCCGGCGAGCGTTACATCTGTTCGAACTTTTTGCGGCGATCTATCGCGATTGGTGGCGAATTCCGGCCTCCGGGCACGGCGAATCGCTTCAAGGCCGGGTGCAACGGAGATTCTCGGATCCAAGAGCTTAGCTTCCTGCAGCCGGTCATATGCGATGTCGAAGTCTTCTCGGCCGATATACAAGCTTACTAGCGCCAGGCATTGCCTCGCACCTTCAGTTGCGTTCTTATGCGCAATACAGACCTCACGAAGCTTTTCACGAAGCGGAATTGAACGCGGGCTGCGTTTTATCGAATCACGGAGCAGCGAAAACGCCTTCTCCGGAGATTTGTACTTCACAAAAAGATCGGCATCGAGCAGTACAGACTCAACCGATACTTCGGTAACTAGTTCTTTTTCAATAACTTGGCTCATATCTTAGGGTCTTCGCGAGGTGTTCGCATATGGGGAAATCGGTTACGCCAACTGAAGGGGCAGTTCCCTTTATTTAAAAAACACCTAATGAACAAGAATGTTCAACATTTATAAATTAACACATAAGCCGCCAAAAGGTCATATTTTTGAACAAAAAAGGAATGAGGAGACGTTTTCTTCATTTGACGTGGGAATTTCTACGGACCCCGTCCGCCTTGCGCGGGCGGTGAATTAGACCCGTGTGTCACATTGACGCGCTTCTGATTCCCGCACGTCGTGTTCGCCGATTCCACAGTCCCATCAGCAGAATAGTGGCATCTTCGTGGGTCTCCGCATTATCAGCTAAAAATCAAATCGCAATCCAAGCTGTATCTTCCGCTGCCGAAGAGTACGCGAAGGAACAAGAAAACCTCGTTCAAAATCACCGGTACCTGCGTTTGCAAGGTTTATAAAGTCCGATCCAAAGCTAAACACCGTTGAGTTTAAAATATTGTCAAAGGAGATTTGGGGTCGTAATTTGAACCTGTCGCCAAATCTAAATTGCCTACTGAAATTCACATCGAACAAAAACAACATCGGACCTGTCCCGGCGTTGCGCGGCAGGTTACCTCGGGAGGAACCGATCGGCGACAAGGAAAACCGCGTGGCCAAAGATGCAGGAAACGGGTCATTGGGGTGCACCCATTGAATATCTGAGGTGTCTCCGGAAAAGTTTGGCCGATCCGTTCCAACATCGTCAAGGTTCCTGTCCGAGCCACCGATTGAAACGTTAAACGGTCTCGAAGATTCGATCCGCAGGAGAGGCGACATCCTTAGATTGCCCAGCCACCATGGTAATTGGGTGGTTCCCGTAAATCGGAACTTGTGCCTCCGGTCTATTCCACTGCGCGAGAATTCAGATGCGAAATCCCCCTGGACCTGTGCCGAACTCGTATCAACAAAACCGTCATCACGGGTTCTTGAAAGGGTGTAGGAAAACCGCATTGAAGACTTGAAACCGAAACCCAAGTCCCTGAATCGCCGCCGTATAACGATGGACAGGCCTTCGTAAACGCTCTTACCACGCGATCCGACCTGCTCAAGTTGGCGAAACTGATTCGAAATTGGTCGATTCAGCGTCGCATCGAGAACACGGAGCGCGATACCGATCGGCTCAAGTGTCGATTCGGAACCGTTCAGCGTGTTCAGGTTAACAATGCAAAGCGGCGTGCTGCTGTTGCAATCGCCCATTGGATTTCCATCCGGCGCATCACCGTTCGGATCTGCCGGATCACCAAGCACAAACCTGTATGTATCTGTTCCGCTTGAAGTTCCGAGAATAGTTACATCACCCAGAGAAAGAAGGTAATCTGTAAAATTCGCAAAACCTGCAGGTACAATGTGCGCGTTGATATTCTGTTCCCGCCATAGCCGTACCGCTTTGCTATAGGTGAAATTTGCCTCCATCGCAAAGCTATTGCCAAGCTCCCGTTCATATCCAACATTGAACTGGTAGCTCTCCGGGATCTTGATATTGTCTTCCAACATCCTCGTGATGTCATCAAAGATAAAGCCGGCGTCGATATTGGCGATTCCGGGAGCTAAACGGATTTCGGCTTCTGAAGGGGCATTCGGAAGATTTGAACCAAGCCACCTCAGAAATGTGCACTTGTCCGATGTGTCCATCGGATTCGAGGGACAATTGGTATCAGACGGCCCGCTAAGCGCGCGGCTATCAAAACGGGATTGCTGTGCGTCAATCAAGAAGTCATCAACCGTTCTCAGCAAGGTGCGGTTATAAAAGACTCCAAACCCCGCCCTAATCACTGATTTTCCGCTTTCGCCCGGTGAGTAAGCAAGAGCCAATCGAGGTCCCCAGTTGTTCTTATCGTTTAGGATGGTCTCGCGCTCATATCTCATGCCAAACGCGAGCATCAAATTCTCGGTTACCTTCCAGTCATCCTGAAAGAAAACTCCGTAATAAGTGTTGTCGAGAACCGATTCTGTTCCGAAGTTCAATCTGAAACGACTGGGACTGTTTGCTAGAAACTCTGAAACGAAATTAAAGTTATAGGTCCCGGTTGAATCACCTAGTTCGTTAATATTTGAATCGATGTTTTGTACATCGACGCCGAATCTAAGGTTGTGGGCACCTGTAACCACGTTGAGGGTGTTCTGAAACTGATATCTCTTTTCATTTCTTAGATTTGCGTTACCGGTTGTGGAATTTAGCGCTACTACCGTACCGTTGATCCGGTCAGGATTCCCAAAAAGAGTTTCATCTCTAACCCTCAGGAGTATTACAGGGTTGGCTGGAACTTGTGTGCTGAAATCCGGCATCAACTGCGACCACTGGAATCGGGCCTGGTTTACGATCTGCGATGTAATCACCCAGTTATCAGTAATGTAAAACGAATCATTATCTCTAACCCTGCCCCGTAGCGTGCTCTCCAAGAACCTTGTCGTTTCGCGGTATTGTCTAAATCCTTCGCTTCGTCCCAACTGGTAGTTGAAAGTGATGTTGTGCCTGTCCGTAAAATTGTGATCGATTCGTTGCGTAAACCTGTGTCGGTTTGAAGGTGTCGGCACCTGAAGCCGGTAGTTTGCGATCAATGGGGCACCGGGATCATTTGTATCAGGCCGTGAAGATCCCGGGTCCGTGGGCATGGGAAGGGGGATATTCGGATTCTGATCTACCGGAACCGCGGAGAAAATCTGGGTGGCCGCATCCCGGTCTCGATAGGCGTAGGAAGAAAAGAAGTAGGTCTTGTCCTTGAAATAACCAAACGGAATTGGACCGCTGGCGCTAAATCCGGGTTCCCATTCTGTGAAAGGCAAACGGGAAAGCCCACGTCTGTTATTGTTATATGTATTCGCATTCAGGTTGTCATCTTCAAAAAAGACAAACACCCTACCCCTGAACTTTCGAGCCCCGGCTTTCGTCCGAAGGTTTATGCGACCCCCTGAAGCGCGGCCATACTCAGCGGAAAACTGGTTAGTAATTACCTGTATTTCCGCAATTGAATCTATCGGAGGCTGAAATCTACCCTCAGCAGCACGATCGTCATTATTATCGAG
>JABDKD010000102.1 GCA_013003215.1 Pyrinomonadaceae bacterium | reverse complement strand
TCGTCCAGGGCATACGCGACGCCGTCTTTATCCAGGCCAAAAACGTGGAATCCCCCGTTGAATTCGCCTTTCGTGATCTCCTCTACGACATCGTAAACCGCATTATCGACACGTTTTACCATCGATGTAAGCACAAAGCCCGGCTTTACCCCGTTCTGGTTCGAATCGACACCGATCACATACTTGTTTGCGACTCCACTTGAGTCACGTCCATATTGCTCGACGGCATCAAACGCGCCCAAACCTGAGTTGCCTGCCGCTGTGAAGATGACATCGGCACCTTTTTGAATCTGTGCGAGCGAAAGCTCTTTTCCCTTGCCGGGGTTGTTCCAGGCGTGGTCCGTCACCCCGACAAAGTTTTGAATGACCTTGATATTTGGATTTATTGACTCCGCGCCCTCCTTGTAGCCGGTCGCAAACCGGTGGATCAGCGGGATATCCATTCCCCCCACAAAGCCAATCGTACCTGTCTTCGATTTTTCAGCTGCGATCATTCCTACAAGATACGAACCTTCGTGCTCCCGAAAAACAAGAGATGCAACATTCTTTTTCGGTGTTTTACCGTCCGCTTCAAAAATAACGCCGTCAATAATGGCAAATTTTGTGTCTGGATAATCAGTCGCAACTTTTTGCATGATCGGCCCCTGCGCAAACCCAACGCCGATAATCAGGTCGAATTTTCTTTCAGCAAAGGCTCGCATCGCGGGTTCGATCGATGTTGGATTACCGGGTTCCACGTCACGAAGTTCAATATCCAGGTCCCTCTCCGCCCGTTTTACGCCTTCCCATGCCGCGGCGTTAAAAGAACGGTCGTTTTTGCCACCGATATCAAACACTATGCCGACCCGTATTCTGTCGTCTTTTTCGGCTGAAGCTGTCCCGTCGCAGCCAATCGAAAACACAAGAAGCGCGGCTATTAGCAATATCTTAATGATCTTCATAACTATCCAACTACATCTTTGATAAGGGCTTCCATCTTCAATGTAGAATTCCCTATCTTATATGAGGACAACAAAGCCTCTCCGGCTGCCTCGAACTGAGATTCGTTTCTGCAGTACAAAACACCGATCGGATCGCCTTCCCTTATTTCGGTTCCAATAGATGCAAGGCTAGCATATCCTACCGCAGGATCGACATCGTCCTCGGCCTTCACGCGACCGCCTCCAATATCGCAAATGGCAAACCCTACACCTTTTGTATCGATCGATTCAACGAAACCATCATTCTCCGCAAGAACCTCTCGAACAAGCAACGATTCATCTATAAGCTTTTCCGGCGTATCGCAGACCGCGGCATCACCGCCCTGCATCTCGGTGTTAAGCCTGAATTTGTCGAGGGCGGATCCATCCTCGATCTTCGATTTTAGAATGCCCATCGCCTCCACGACGGTTTCTGCCCGGCCACTCATTTCCAGCATTCTTGCAGCCAGTTCAAGAGAAAGCTGGACAAGGGGCTCAGAGTGCTCTAGCGGATCGTTTCTGAGTATCTTTACGCACTCGTAGACCTCCAGGGCATTTCCGACATACGCCCCAAGAGGTTGGCTCATGTCGGTTATTAACGCCTTTGTCTTTACTCCGCATGACTCCCCGGTCTCCACCATTGCCTTTGCGAGGCGTGTAGCGTCTTCAAGGCTTTCCATGAATGCGCCGTTGCCTGTCTTGACATCCAGTACCAGTGAATCGAGCCCCTCGGCCAGCTTCTTAGACATGATCGAGGCGACAATTAGCGGAATCGTAGGGACTGTGGCGGTAGCGTCACGGAGCGCATAAATCTTCTTATCAGCCGGTGCGATATCCGCGGTTTGGCCCGACATTGCATAGCCGCATTCCGAAACGATCCGCTTAAACTCATCTGTGGACAAATTTACGTTATAGCCCGGAATCGACTCCAGTTTGTCCAGAGTTCCGCCTGTGTGTCCCAGTCCCCGACCGGAAACCATTGGGACCGCAACATCGCATGCAGCGACAAGGGGCGCGATTATCAGCGACGTCTTGTCTCCTACACCACCGGTCGAGTGTTTATCCGATTTGGGCTTTTCAATCGATGAGAAATCAAGCACTTCTCCGGAATGAAGCATCGCCTGAGTGATATGTGCCTGCTCATCCGAGTTCAGTTCATTGAGAAACATTGCCATTATCAATGCCGAGATCTGGTAGTCCGCCCACGAACCGTCAGTGACCCCTTCGATAAAGGAATCGATTTGCTCCCTATTGAGGATTTTTCCATCCCGCTTGGCTGCAATTATTGATTGTGGTCGCACGTAAGTAATTTACTTTATTGGACTTAGTTTTTCCAACCGTTTGCCGGATAAGAAATTTCAGAAAAAGTTTTATTTTTTCCGGCAGTTAAGGCATAATTTATATATGAAAAGAACTATATTTGGGATCATCACTTTCTTCTTAACATTTGGTATTTCGTTTTCTCTTGTTGGGTTGCTATTTGGCTTTCCCGAAATAGGTCATTCCCACTCGGCGCATTCCCACGCTGCAAGAAATATCGAATCTGTCCTTGACGCCGACATGCGCATCGGTGACGCACGACGAATCGCTAAGAGCCGTCTCTACTTTGAGTCGAGACGAGTAGCTCAAAACGGGGAGCTTTCCTCGATGCAAAAAGAGAAATTCGTTAGCCGCTACGGTTCGATCATCGGAGAATATTCCGACGGGCTTTCAGCGATCAGTACATCTCATGTCCCGGCTGATTTCGCCTATGCGTGGAAAAAACATGTCGAGGCTTGGAACAAGGAAGCGAAGCAATCCGGCGTTCGCGGCCCATCGGATTCCAGCTCGGCTGAGACCTCGGAAATCAATACGACCTGGAAACAGGTGATCAGGATCGCGCGAAGGTACGGGGTACATATCAAACCCAGGTACATGCGTTAAGAACTAATTCTTTTCAAGAGAATACAGGCTTCGGCTTTGATTGCCCGGCTTTCGCCGACGGAATCGACGCCTTCGCCTGTTTTGGCTTTTACACTCACATTTGCGGTCTCGGTATCGAGCAATTCGGCGATTGTTGCTTTCATGTCATCGATATAGGGTCGCAGCCTGGTCTTCTCAAGGCTAACGGTTGAATCCACGTTCCCAACTTGAAACCCCCGCTCCTTCATCAGAGAAACAGCTTCGCGCAGGAAAATAGTGCTGTCTGCGTTCTTCCACCGTTCATCTGAAGGCGGAAAATGGGAACCTATATCGCCAAGTGAGAGTGCACCGAGAACTGCGTCAGTGATTGCGTGAAGCAATACATCCGCATCAGAGTGCCCTACCGCGCCCGCTTCCGCTTTTATCGCAACTCCTCCGATTTTCAGAGTGAGTCCAGTTTCCAGTCTGTGAACGTCATTGCCAAAGCCTATGCGCATATAGTCAATGTTCCTTTCCGCGAGCCTGTTCAAGAATCAGGCCCGCCAGACGCAAGTCCATTTCGGTGGTGACCTTTATATTCGAGGGCCTTCCTTCAACGATCGTAATCGGATGCCCGATCGCCTCAACCAACGAACATTCATCCGTTGCCTGACTCAAATCACCGAAGCTTTTGTACGCGCGCTTCAACAATTCAACGCGAAACGCCTGCGGGGTCTGAGCACTTCGAAGTGTATCGCGGTTAACGGTCGCGTCAATAACGCCCTCTTTAACAAGCTTTATCGTATCGGTTACCCGGGAAACGAGGCATGCAGCACCCGAATCCTCAGCGGCTTCAACTGTATGGGCAATGTCTTCAGGCTCAATCAGTGGCCTCGCACCATCATGGACAGCCACGATCCCGTCCTCCTGCACGGCCTCGAGACCGTTCCTAACTGATTCGGCCCGATTCGTGCCGCCCGCAACTATCGATTGGATCTTGGCGAAAGACTCCTGGAACTTCCCGGCTGAATCGAGATATTCACGAGCGACCACGAGTATTACAGCATCGATCGCCGAACAATCTTCAAATCTTGTAAGTGTGTGAAATAAAAGAGGTTTACCGTGAATCAAACGGTATTGCTTAGGAATATCGCCGCCAAAACGGGTTCCTGTTCCGGCGGCGACTATGATAGCTGTGTTCATTTCGAAGTTCAGCCTTCTTCAACCATTTTCTGACGACGGAAGTTCGGAGTCTGCTTGCGCATGTTCTCTGAACGCGTGTCATGAATGTTATCAGAATTCTTCGCCATCTCGGCGCTGTCATCCCAAAGCCGGCCAAAGATCATCTTTCCTGCCGTCGTCTGGAGCACGCTTGTGACAGCGATGTCAGCAGACTTCCCGATCAGCTTGCGGGCATTGTCTACGACGACCATTGTGCCGTCATCAAGATAGGCGACACCCTGATTGTACTCTTTACCTTCCTTAAGGATGAATACCTTCATTGCCTCACCGGGCAAAACAACCGGCTTTAGCGCATTCGCAAGTTCGTTGATGTTGAGCACGCTGACGCCTCTGAGTTCAGAGACTTTGTTCAGGTTGAAATCGTTCGTGACAACGACTCCTTCTAGCTGCTGTCCCAACTCGATAAGTTTCAAATCAACTTCCTTTACTTTCGGGAAGTCAGTTTCAACGATCTGAATGTCAAGCTGGTTGTTATTTCGAAGCCGCTGAAGCATATCCAGCCCCCTGCGACCTCTTTGCCGCTTCGAAGAATCCGGCGAATCAGCCACCTGTTGCAGCTCGGTAAGAATAAATTGGGGGATGATGATCGTACCCCCCAGAAAACCCGTTTCGGCGACATCGGCGATTCGACCGTCGATAATCACACTTGTATCGAGGATCTTGTAATCCTTGTACTGATTTCCATCTCCGAATACACCGCCCAACGCGGAAACGTCGATGAACTCTCCCTTGGCGGCTCCCACCATGAGCCCCACATAGCCCATAAAGAACGCCAACGAAATTGTTAGGAATGTCTGCATCTCCGCTGAAACCGCCGCCTCTTTTTGAATCGAAATCAGGACTCCGATCAAAAACGCACCGAGTATCCCGAGAATGGATCCGACCGCAGCCCCAATCAGGGTCTTTAGCGTCGCTCTCTTGACCCTCATCTCGAAAGCGATGATCAAGAGTCCGATTACCAAACCCAAAAATGCGGATACAAACGGCCTCAGACCTACACTCATTCCCTCAAACCCAAATCTTTGAGTCTGTTGGAACGGATTCAAAACAAAGCCGAGTAAGGTCAGCAGTAAAACAAAACCAATTCTAATTATTAAGATGTCCGGTTTCATGACGCCTTAATTTTAGCACGTATTGGCTTATTCAGATAACACGGTTTGTTTCGATTATGGTTGGGCAATATTGAGTATCTGACCATTTAGTCCCTTTGATTCAGAAGACAATAGAAACAGCACCGATCTGGCTACGTCGTCCGGGTCTACCGCAGGCGTTGGCCTAAACAGATCCGGATCCAGTTTTTCGGCTTCCGTCTTCCTGAATTCCGATACTTTTACACCGTTGACCTGCAAGTGAGCGGGTCCGGCATCCGCAAAAGAAACCGTAAATTCTTCAATTGCAGCATTTGCAGCTCGTTTCAGACCATTCTCACGATCTTTGTCGGAATCACACGCGAAAAACACATTTACGACTTTTGGTTTCGGACGTTTTTCAAGCAGGGGGAGTGCGGCCATCGTGTTGAACCAAACAGAGCCGGCTACTATTCCAATCTGGCTGAAACGAGCGTTTTCGGGGGCTGTGACAGGACAGTTTACAAGAATGTCGAGTCGCCCATAGAGTTCCTGAACCTTCGAAATAGTCTCTGCCGCACCTTCTTCACCCGGTTTTGAGTAAGGAGCGCTTGCAGCCAGGGTGCCCAGCGACTCAAGTTCCGCCAAATCGACAGACTCTTTGTCCTCGGCGGCATGCGAAATGATCACAAACGCGCCGTAAAGCGCAAGCTGCATTGCAACGGCGCGCCCGATCGGAGTGTTCCCTTCCGTTATCAGGGCTACTTTTTCAGCGAATGCATGTGTAGATGGCATAGGAGTGAGTTTCAAGTTTCAAGTTCAAAGTTTCAAGTTCCAAGTTTCAAGTTTCAACAAACATATCCGAGAATCCGGAACTCCTCTACCGTCCCGCAGGGACAGGAGTCTTCTAGTCGTGGCCTTCAGGCCACGGGACACGACGCACATATAATTTCCGTCGCGTCAGCGACGGCGTGGAAATAGATTCGCGACTTATGTCGCTGAAAGCAGGCGAGTCGCCTGCGCTCCAGTCCGGAACTCCTCTACCGTCCCGCAGGGACAGGAGTCTTCTAGTC
>JABDKD010000069.1 GCA_013003215.1 Pyrinomonadaceae bacterium | reverse complement strand
GTAGTTAGCCGTCCCGATTATCATTCCCGGAGTGGTATTTACCTGGACTGCAGTTTTGTCCTCGGATTCAAGATCAGGCTTCTCCCGTTTCATCAGCTTTGCGATACCGAAGTCCAGGATTTTGACTATCCCGTCTTCCCTGATCATGACGTTGTCGGGCTTAATGTCCCGATGGACGATTCCGGCTGCATGCGCGGCGTCGAGTGCTGAAGCGATCTGGGTAGCGATATCGAGAGCCTTGTTAAACTTCAGTTTGTTCTTCAGCCGCTCGGTAAGGGTTTCGCCCTCGATATATTCGAGAGCAATGAACCTTGTGTCGTCCGTTATTCCGATCTGGTGGATCGTAATAATATTCGGGTGGTTCAGCGCAGAAGCGGCCTTCGCTTCTTGAACAAACCTATTTAATTTATCCGAATCGTCGACGAATTCGTCTGAAAGAAACTTGATCGCTACCTTCCGGTCGAGCTCAGTATCGTGAGCAAGATACACCTCACCCATTCCGCCCTTGCCGATTTCGGAAAGGATCTTGTAATGCGAAAGTGTTGTGCCGGGTTCGATCTTCAAGTCTCAATAGATAAGCGGTTTCTTATCTCGGTCAGGCTCTTAAAATCACTCTAAACTAAGGAATACCTAAGAGTAACCGTAATCGATACTTATCGGAAATCATTTTTCGGAATAATCTAATCGGGTGCGATTAACACTCTACCGGCAGCGCCCATGTGATAGAGTTTCGTCAATTACAAACCAATTCGGAATCCGCTTATCGGGCGAGAATCTCAAAACAGAAAGTGATCATGAAAATACTCAGGTTCGTTGTCGTACTGCTTCTTTTTACACAGGTCTATTCCCAAACAAACACACTGAAATTTACTGCCGATGAAGGTACGTGGATGAGTGTCGATGTTTCGCCCGACGGCAAAACCGTCGCTTTTGACCTGCTCGGCCATATTTACGAAATGCCCGTCTCGGGCGGGACGGCTAAGCGACTGACGGCTGGAACGTCCTGGAACATGTTTCCGCGATACAACAAAGACGGCTCCAAACTGCTCTACACATCAGACGCCGAGGTGAGCAATGACCTCTGGATCATGGATCGCGCTACCGGAAGCGCAACGAATGTTTCGAAAATGAAGCGTCCCGTTTTCCAGGGGACATGGTCGAGCGATAACCGGCACGTTTATGGCACGAGCCTCAATATGCGTGTTCGCTTTCCCGCCTACCAGTTCAACTTCTACGGGACAAAGCAGTTAATGCTCCCCGCAGGCGGCCGGACACCTGTAAATCATTTCAACGAGCATCCAACCAACGGACTGATCTATTACGTACACAATGACGCGAGCCTCCCGAGAAGCGGTCCGAGGGTTAAGACTTTCAATACAAAAACAGGTGAGACCAACGTATACATTGACCGTCCGGGCGGTGCCGGTTCGATCAGGCTATCACCTGACGGAAAGCATTTGGCCTATGTTCATCGTGATGACACCAAGACCGTTTTGGTACTTCACGAACTGGCGACAAAGAAAGAGACGGTGCTTGCCGAGAACCTGGACTACGGACGATTCGAATCCCGCGGGTTTTACGGGGTCTATCCGAATATCGCCTGGCATCCCGTCGGGCGTGAGATCTTTATCAGCTTCGGTGGGAAGATACACGCGATAAACGTTGTAAACAAGAGAGATCGGGTGATTGCGTTCTCTGCGCCGGTTGAGCGGGAGTTGAAGGAAACGATCAGGTTCAAAGTGGAAGTCCCGGCTGGGAAGGTGGCGACCAAGTCACACCGTTGGGGCCAGAAAATGGGGCGCGCGATCCTCTTCGAGGCGTTAGGCGATGTCTATTCAAAGACCGGCAACCGGGTGCGGAATCTAACCCGGTCGGCGGCACACGAAACAAATCCCGTCTACCACCCGCGAACGCGATCGATCTTCTATGCTTCGTGGACAGACAAGAACCGCGGTGCGCTCTATAAAATGAACGCCAACGGGACGGGCAAGATTCGAATTGCCAGGTCGCAAACTCAATACGGTTCGATCGCCCTGTCGGCGAACGGCCGTTCGATAGCCTTCGTAAGAGGCGCCGGATCGATGATGCGCGGCACGCGTTTGGAGAACCAAACCGACTTCGAATTGATGCTCAAGGCGGGGAATCGAGCACCTGTAAAATTAACGGATGTCAGCTGGAGCGGTAACCGTTATGCCAAGCGTCCTCCCTCGATAAAATTTAGTGGTGACGGCAAGCATATCTATTACTCCGAATACGTAGACGACAAGTTAACGGTCAAACGCGTGAACGTCGAAGGCCTGGACAAACAAACGCTCTTTACGTTCAGCAATGCGACCAGGGCTGTGATCTCGCCCACCTTCGAATGGATCGCGTACCGCGAGTACCACCGTACGTTCGTGACGCCGTTTGAGTTCGTTGGAAAACCGCTGACGGTCAGTGCTGCTGACGGCAAGGGTTATTCGGTTCGGGTCGATCAAAAGGAAGACGGTGACTTTACAGAATGGTCGGCTGACGGTAAGTCGCTCGTCTGGACGCGCGGCAAGAATCTCCATGAAAAATCACTCGCGGATGTCCTCGCCAAAAAATCGGGTTCGACCAGAACCGACCTCAGCTTTTCTTATGACGTTGTGAATCCGAAGTCGGTCATCGCGCTCAAGAATGTCCGCGTGATCACGATGAATTCGGCTAAGGAGGTTCTTGAGAACGCGGTCGTATTGATAGAGAACGAAAAGATCAAAGCGGTCGGAAAGGATATCGCGATTCCTTCGAACGCCAAGGTTTATGATCTCGAAGGCCGGACTCTCATGCCGGGTATGTTTGACGCACACGGCCATTACGGCAGTCCGATATCAGCTCTAAATGTAATTGAACAAAACCTTTACGGGCTCAAGGCAAATCTTGCTTACGGCGTTACGACGATGTATGACGTCTATGGTACGACGCAAAAAGACTTCTGGGTCTCGGACATGCTCCAGGCGGGGAAGTTGGACGGGCCACGGATCTACTCCGTTGGCGATCCGATGTTCGTAACAAAGTACCGTTCAAAGATGCACCGCACTATCGATAGTCTCGAGGACGCGCTGGAGCACGTTCAGTTCAACAAGGATCACGGCGCGACGGCGGTCAAGGACTACTCCAATCACGAGCGGTCGGCGCGACAGTATCTGGCGGAAGCGTCACGCAAGCTCGGAGTGAACATAGTCACCGAGTCGTTTGGCAATCCTCAGATGAACCTGACTCAGATCGTCGACGGGTTTACAGGGCTTGAGCATTCTATGGGACTTGAGCCGTTCTATGACGATGTTGTCAGGCTGTTTGCGGCTTCGAAAATCGGTATGACACCGACGTTGGTGGTCGTCTATAACGGACCCTCCGGTCAGGGATATTTCGACCACACTGAGCGATACTGGGAAGACTCGAAGCTCCTTAACTTCTTCAGAAAGGATTATCTCCTCCGCTTCAGGCGGTCGCCAAAACTCTGGGAGGATGATCAGTACTGGAGACGCATGGCGAAGGAACTGCGCAAGCTCTACAAGGCCGGAGTGAATCTCCAGATGGGTGCTCATGGCCAGATGATGGGTCTCGGGGCACACTGGGAAATGGAGCTGTTTACGCAGGGTGGTTTCACCCCGTACGAAGCGATAGAGATCGCGACCATCAACGGGTTTCGGCATCACGGCCTGGATCATTCATTGGGTTCGATCGAAGTAGGCAAGTACGCCGATCTTGTTGTGATGACCGAGAATCCGCTTGAAAACATAAGAAATACCCGCAAGATCGAGTATGTGCTGAAGAATGGAGTGGTTTACAGCGGGAGCGACGCATCGCGCGTCTATCCTGATCCGAAGCCGGCCGAGCCTATGTACTTCATGGAAGATATGAAGAGAGTTCCGTAAGAGCTTTAGACAGTAGCATTTGAGAACTGAGTGAGCGAGATGCTCTTGAGCTTTTTCGCCGCATCGCGGTCGGTTAGGCCGCCGACTTCGACGCGCGTAACGGAGACTGGACGGCGCTTTAGGCTCTCGCGATACGTCCTGTCGTAGTAGTCAAGAATCACACGGCAGGCTTCTCGTAACTGGTCATTCTCAATAAACTCCACGGCCTTTTTTACCCGGTCGCCGCCAAGGTTTTTCTGAATTCTCTTAGTGGCGTCGATCAGCCCATTGGAATCGGTGCTGCCGTAGATCTCAGTCAAAATGTCGAGCCGCTCCTCAAAAGGCCTCTTTATCTCGACCGTCGGAGCAAGCTTCATCTGTTTGTAGAGTTCCTCGGGTACCCAACAGGTTCCAACTCGGCCGCTCTCCGATTCAATCCAAACTGTTTCTTCCGGGTCCTGTTTGATCAACTCTTTAGCGACATAGTTCTCATACTGCTGCGTTGTAGGCTGCGACGGCAAACCTAGGCCGCCAAATGCGCTGCCGCGGTGATTCGCCAATCCTTCTAGATCAAGGACCTGTTCTTCAAGCTCACCTAAAGCAATGAGAATATCGGTCTTCCCGGTTCCTGTGAGTCCTCCTAAGATCTGAATCCTGCGGGGCCGGCTGACGGTTTCCCTGACCCATTGGCGATACGATTTGTATCCGCCCTCGAGTCTCGTGACCTTTATGCCCGCACTCGTAAGTAGTCCCGCAACACTCTTGCTTCGAAGGCCTCCACGTGCGCAATAGATCCTTACACGGTCGTCATCGGCAAGCCTTTTCGCCTTTTTAATAAGTTCTTCCTGTCTCGGTTCCGCGATTCCGTAACCGATATCCATTGCCGCCTCGCGGCCCTTCTTCTTGTATGCGATACCAACTTCGGCCCGTTCTTCATCCGAAAACAAAGCAACGCTGCGGGCTCCCGGTATGCGGCCCGCTTCGAATTCGGCGGGACTTCGCACGTCGAGAATAGGCCCTTCAGAACCCCTGAAATCCTCATACGCCTGTACTGTAGTCTCGTTGTCAGAAACTAAAAGATGTTCGTACTTGGGAGCTGAAATGTCAGGTTCAATACTCATCTCTGATTTCCGTCGACGTTCGCAATTCCTCCATGATTCAAGGTTGGGTTACAGTCAACGGATTCCTAAGAATACATCCTAATTAGCTAATTCGAAAGAGATTCACTTTCTTATTTCGGTGGAACAAAACTGCTGCGGAAGGCGTAGTTGAACGGTAGAGTTTCCCGCTAAACAAAGTGATCACAATCGCCGACAGGAATAAGTCTGCGGTGTTTCAATGTCCCGGAGGATAGTTATGAGCTTCAAGCATTCGAGAAGGTTTGTTTTTGTTTCTTTCGTACTTCTTCTGAGCGCGGTAGCCGGAAATGCGCAGCTGAAGGAGAAGTTGCCGCCTGCGCAATGTGCCGATAAAGATTCCAGAATTCAGGTGCTGATGGTAGGGAGGTACCACATGTCGAACCCCGGATTGGATCGATTTAACCTCAAAGCTGACAATGTTTTAGCAGAGAAGCGTCAGAAGGAAATAAGGGCCCTAGCCAACCGTTTAGCGGGATTTAAGGCCACAAAGGTCGCTGTTGAAGCACCGTGGAACGACAAGCCGACGATGGAGCGCTGGCAGGGCTATCTCGATGGAAAAAGGGATCTTCGAAAGAGCGAAGAGGAACAGATCGGATTTCGCCTCGCAAAGATGATGGGGCACAAAACCATCTACGGAATCGATGTCAAAGGGAATCTGGACGACGGGGAGCTAGGGCCTGTGATCGGCTCAAATCCAAAGTATCAGAAGAAGATGGGCGAGCTCGACAAACTCGGAAAAGAAGTGATCAAGCAGATGGGGAAGTGGTTGGCCGAGGGCACAATTTCAGACATGCTTTACCAGATGAACCGCCCCGTAATGCTGGAGCAAGCACACTGGCCATATGTGTGGGTCTTTGCGCCGATGGTGAAGGATGACAATTATGCGGGAGCGGACATGGTCGCGACCTGGTACCAACGAAACTTACGGATCTTTGCGAATCTGAGTCGGATATCGGAACCGGGGGACCGCGTGTTTGTTGTTTACGGCCAGGGCCACATTCCTATTCTGAAGGACCTCGTAGAGAGCTCGCCTGAGTTTTGTTATACGGATCCGTTGCCTTTCTTGAAAGAAGAAAAGAACGAAAAGTAACAGGACTGCAGACTGAAATCATCCGGGGACTGCTACGCGGTGCCCATTTTTTTAAGAATTTCGCGAAATCGGTCGGTGTCCCGAAGCGCATCAAATTTGGGGTCGACCTTTATACTCATCAACGCGATTTCGCGTTCTTCATAGCTCTTCTCAAGCATTTCCAAACCCTTATCCACATTCCCGAGCGCGCCATACACGAGCGCCAGGCCGCGATACATGTTGTCAATTGGCTCTGCGGATTCTTCGATCCGTTGAGCGATCTCTATTGCCTCGTCCGAACGGCCGGCCGAAGCATGGATATGCGCGAGACAGAAATCGGCTTCCCGCAAATTGCCGGTCAATTCACCCCACCGGCGGTTCTCCTCGATCGCTTCTTCAAACCTTCCCATGCTCAAATAGCACAGAGACAAGAGCCTGTGCGCTGCGGGGTAATCAGGATCAAGCCTTAGAGTTGTACGGGCGATCTCTTTCGCTTCTTCGTAACGTCGCGCGTAGCAATAGACCATCCCTTTGTCTTTCATGATCGCCTGCGAAACGGGATCCAGATCAGAAGCCTTGGAGACCATTTCTATGGCTTTGTCCAAATCTCCCATCCCCAGATACCAAAACGAATACCAGTGATAAGCCGTTGCGTAATGTGGGTTTATCTCTAGTGCCCTGTCGAATTCAAGTTTCGACTTGTCCCAATCCCATTGATTAAAAAGCAACAGGCTTGCATATGATGTATGGACCTCGGCCAAACGTTCATCGATGGCGAGGGCTTTCTTAACCGCAGCCTCGGCGAGCGGATAGAGCTCCTTGTGCGGAGTGATGCCGAATTCAGCCAAGAGGCTATAGGAATCCGCGATACCTGCCCACGCAAGTGCGTATTCAGGATCGATCTCAATTGCTTTTTCAAAATGCGTTATTGCTTCTTTGAGGCCTTCAACACTCCGCTTGTTCCAAAAAAATCGACCCTGCAGATAAAGCTGATAAGCCTCCGTGTTTTCCGTATATCTCTTTCTAAGGAGTTCTTCTTCACCGGGTGAAAGGCGGACTTCGAGGGCAGTCACTATTTCGGTAGCGACACGTTCCTGGATTTCGAAAATATCTTTGATCGTTCCCCGGTATGATTCCGACCATGCGTAGGATTGATTGCTCGTGTCAACCAGCTGCGCGGAAATGCGCAGGTCGTCGCCGTGGCGTCGAACGCTACCCTCAAGCAAATACCTGACGCCAAGCAAAGAGGCTGTTTCATAGTGGGATTTGCCTTCTTCAAAACCGGCCGGCATCGATCCCCTGGGTACAACCCTCAGATTTTCGATCTTGGAAAGATTCACGACGACTTCTTCGGTGAGTCCTTCGCTGAAATAGTCACGTCTCTCCTCAATACTCATATTCAGGAAGGGGATTACAGCAATTGAGGCCTCCGTGTCAGGTGCTAAACCGGCAGACAGGGAAGTAGGGGCCATTGACGCCTGCGACAGCCCCGTAAGGCGGCTTAGGTCCAGGTCCTGTTTTATGTTCTTCAGGGCCGCCAGCAAATGCTCGGCAGATTCGATCCTCTCTTCCTTTTCCTTACTGAGAGCTCTCGAGACGACTTCTGCCAGCGCGGCGGGAACGGACGGGTTCGAGTCTCTGATTGGCTTGGGCTTACCGATCAAAATCGCCGCAATTACATCACTTGGGGTTTCGCCTTCGAATGGTCGAACACCGGTCAGCATTTCATACATGACGGTGCCGAGACTAAACAGATCTGTTCGATGATCCGTTTCGTGGCCCCGTGCTTGTTCGGGCGACATGTACCGGGGAGTGCCCATAACAAGGCCCGGCGTGGTCTGCGGCGAGGAATCGATATGCCGCGACTCGTCATCAATCAACGTTTCATCGTTTTCTCCAAGAACCGGCAGTTTGACCGGGGGGTTACCAAGTGCTGAGAGCTTAGCTAATCCGAAATCAAGAACTTTCGCAATGCCGTCATCGCGGACCATTATGTTTCCCGGCTTTATGTCCCGATGAACAATGCCAACATCGTGAGCGGCTTTTAGAGCGGAAGCGACCTGGATGGCTATATCGATCGCCTTTTCGACCTCGATCGTTCCCTTCTTAATTATTTCGCTAAGTTCAACACCATCAATGTATTCGGTTGCGATAAAATGCGTTTCATCTTCGCTGTCAAACTCAAAGATCGTGATGATATTGGGGTGGTTCAGAGCCGAGGCAGCCTTCGCTTCCTGCATAAATCTTTCAAGCCGGTCAGAATTCTCACAACACTCTTCGGTCAGCATTTTGAGAGCTACTTTTCTATCAAGTGTTAAGTCCTCAGCCAGCAAGACTTCTCCCATTCCGCCTTTACCAAGCAGCGAAACAATTTTGTAATGAGAGATTTTGCTGTTGGGTGCGAAGTCCATTTCAGGTTTGAATAATTAAGAGCATAGCGGAACGGCCCCAGTTCGGATTCGAGGTCTTAGTATAAACGATGTGATGATAGGAATTGTTTAATTCGCGAGACCCGTCTTTTTTAGGAGCTCTTGAAACCGCGGATCTTTTCGAAGGCCGTCGTATTCATAGCCGACGCCGATATACCGTAGCAGCAGATCGCGCTCGTTGTATGCACGTTCAAGGGCCTTGATGGCCTTGTCGTTCTCATCGAGTGCGGCATAGATAACGGCTATCAGCGCGGGCGACACGTATTCATTTGTCGTTTTAAGCCGGTTCGCGATCAAAACGGCCTCTTCGCGTTTCTCAGGAATCTTTGCGTAAGCGGCTGCAAGGTATACAAGTGCCTGGCTGTATTTGTTCTTCCCGCCGACGATATCTACCGACTTTTCAAATGACTCAGCCGCTGCTTCATAGTCTCCTTTACCCGCATAGGCGTAACCGAAGTCGAAATGCATTGTCGAACCGGAAGGGTCAAGACCTTGAGCTTCTTTATAAAGTTCTATTGCCTCGACAAACTTGCGTGACTGCGTTAGCACAATACCCTTCCATAGCAGCACCATTCGAAGGTTTGCCGGATCCCGCATCTGTGCCTGTCGAATTTCCTCCAACGCGGCCTGCTCGCGGTCCATGATCGAGAGATAAAATGCGTAACGTGTTCTCGTGGTCTCTAGGTTCGGGTTTAGCTCAATTGCCCGTTTGTATTCCTTTTCAGCCGCCGCCCAATTAAATTCAAATTCGTAAACGATGGCGAGAGCTACGTGAGCCTTCGCGGAATCGGCGTCGATTGCCAATGCTCTGTTTGCGGCTTCTTTCGCCTTGGGCATCAACTCCTTCGGGTTTCCGCTTCCGGCCGCCTGACCCGAATAGACAAACGAAATCTCCGTGTGTGCCTGGGCAAAACCGGGGTCAAGTTCGACCGCTTTTTGGAACTGGCTCAGGGCGTTTCCACGAATATCCTGAGGACCCCTCAACTCGATGAGGCCATTTAGATAGTGCCTGTATGCCTCCGCGTTAGTGGTACCGCCATCGGCGAGCCTTATCTGCTGATCGTTTGTAAGCCTCAACCGGAGTTTCTCGGTGACGGTCTTCGCAATCTCGTTCTGGACAGACAAAACGTCATCCGCTTTCCGGCTGTACGTTTCGCTCCAGAGCTGCTTATCTTCTTCGGCATCAATAACTTCCACGCGGATCGTTAAATCACCGTTGAGCTGCACCACACGGCCCATCACGATCGCACGGACTCCTAGTTTGTCTGCGACGTCTTTCACGTCTACTGTGTCGCCTCGAAACTTGAAACTTGAATTCCTGGCGATCACTTTCAACTGGGGAAGCTGCGAAAGCCTGTCGATGAGACTTTCGCTCAAACCGTCTGAAAGATAACGGAGTTTCTCGTCTTTCGAGCCGTTTTCGAATGGGAGTACGGCTAGCGAGTCAATATTTTCCCCGCTCCCGAGTCCATAGATGCCTACATATCCGATCGCGAGCGCACCCGCTAAAAGAACTGCCAGGATCCCGATGGCAGCGAATTTGTGACTGCTCGCAGTCGCAACAACATATTCGAGGCTCGATTCAGTTCTCGCGATTTCAGAGGGAGCTCCCTTCGTTAACTCGTTGGTCTGACCAACTTCGTCGCCGGCGGTGGGCATTTGTTCGAGATTGATCGTTTTCGATTCACCGGATGAAACAGGATCCGGTGTGCCCGAGCGTTCTTGTTCTTTTGAAAATTCTATTCTGTTTCTTATTTTCGCAAGATCTGCGTGGAGTTCCTTTGCGGTTTGATAACGGCCGTCTCGATCCTTTGAAAGCGTTTTTGACACCACCCATTCAACTTCGGATGGCAAGTCGGCAACAAAGTTCCCGATCGGTGCGGGCTCTTTTTTGATGACTGAGATAATTGTGTCGGTCGAGGTCTCGCCTCTAAACGGTTTTCGACCCGTGATCAACTCATATAAGACAACGCCGACGCTCCAAATATCTGTTCTCGCATCAACCGAAAGCCCCCGGGCCTGCTCGGGCGACATATAAGCCGCGGTTCCCATTACCGAACCGGGAGCCGTGTCCACCAACGCTTTTGTCGTAGCTTCAGAATCCGGTTCACCCGTTGTTTGAGTTTCCGTTAGTTTTGCCAAACCGAAATCGAGGACCTTTATGTACCCGTCGTCGCGGACCATTATGTTGTCGGGTTTGATGTCGCGATGTGTGATTCCAGCCTCGTGAGCCGCAGCAAGCGCTGAGGTTACCTGCATCGCGATGTCCAGAACCCGAGAAAGGGCCAGGTCGGTATAGGATCCGTGCTCGTTTAGGGTCTTGCCCTTAACAAATTCAGTGGCTATGAAATGCTCTCCGTCGGTGCTTTTTCCAAACTCGTAAATCGTAAGAATATGAGGATGATTTAGGGCGGAAACCGCGCGGGCCTCTTGTTCGAAGCGCTGCAGCCGAAGCTTGCTTTCGGTTAAGTCTGAAGGGAGCACCTTCAACGCGACCTTTCGGTCGAGCTTGGTGTCAGAGGCGAGATATACTTCCCCCATTCCGCCTTTTCCCAGTAGCCGGTTGATACGATAGCGGCCATCCAACAAATCGTTTTGCTTTAGTCGGCCCTTTCCCGGTTCGTCTGGATCTCCTGAAGCGTCACCGGACACAAGTAAGCTTGCCACCTCAGCAACTGCGGGTGCTTCTAGAAACTCCGCTTCCTCTTCGATTGAGTGCAGGAGTTGCAGCACCTGTTCTTTGCGATCCGGCGCATCGGCGCATTCATTGTCCAGGAATTCTGATCTTTTGGTACCTTCGAGGTTCTGCGCCTGAGTAAAAAGTTCCTTGATCTTTTTCCATTCTTCGGGGGTCATCTGTTTCTCATCCAGAATCTTGGTCGGAGTTCCTTCCGCACCAGGCTCATTTTTATCTTTTTGATTTAGAAACAAACCGCATTCGCCGCATACGACCGCGCCGGCGGAAATTTCACTTGAGCATTGGGGACACTTGATCATCGTTTGACTGGATCCGGACAGATATGTAAAAAAACAATACTACACTATCCACGGTCACAAAAAGCATTTGTCGAACGATCACAACGTTAACGAGAATCGGTATCTATTGGTCAGCGCCCAAGAATCGGGATGGTTGCTCGTAGAACCTTCCCACGGATCATGCCGGCCCGCTTTTGTCCCTACTAGACAAGCGTCAAAACTAAGCCGATTGGGTCGGAATTTGTTTTTGACTTGCCCGGTCGACCGAAATATCCTTTCTTAAAAGAAAACAATGGCGAAAAGCGATCGACAACAGAGGCCGATTACCACTCTTCTGCACGAATGGCAGGAAGGAAAGGAAGATGCCCTAAATGAACTACTGCCTTATGTTTACGAGGAACTGCGGCGGCGAGCCTCGGCATATCTGCGTAACGAGCGTCCCGGGCATACGCTCCAGACCTCGGCGCTCGTAAATGAAGCCTACATAAAGCTTCTAGAAAAAGGTGAGATCAAGTGGGAGAATAGGAACCATTTTTTTGCTATTGCTGCGCAGGCCATGCGCCGGATTCTTGTTGATCATGCCAGGAAACGCAACCGGCAAAAAAGAGGAAGCAACAAGGAAAACCTTCAGTTGGATGAAGCCCGCTATGTTTCCGCGAACGACACCGAGGTCGATCTTGAAGCCCTGGATCAGGCACTAAAAAGGCTCGCCGAGTTCGATGAGCGGCAAGCCAGAATTGTCGAACTAAAGTATTTTGGTGGAATGACCCTCGACGAAACCGCCGAGGTTGTCGGGGTTTCGCGGGTTACAGTAAAGCGCGATTGGAATCTCGCAAGGGCCTGGCTCCGGAATCAACTTAGAGATTCAACAAAATAGCTCGGCGGGTTTATCTATTCTTCTTGGGCATTTTCAATCGAACCGATGATCTCAGCCCACTTCCTGTCGACATGAATATCACCGAGCCAATCGGGGACATTGGTTTTGCCATCCAGCTTGTAGATGATGATTCTCGGAAGCTCGTCCTTTTCCATCCTCTCTTTGGCCAGCTTCGCCTCCTTTAGAACCCATTCCGACTGGCTTGCTGCTTCGGACCAAAAGAGAAGGAAAACATCGTCCTTTCCGATAAACTCATACAGCTTCTGTTCCCAGCGATCACCGGCGTCAATATGGAAAATGTCTATGTGGTACTTGTACTTGAGTACATCCATCAACTGAACGAATCGATAGACCTTGTCCTTATCTCTGGAAGCGTATGAGACAAATGCTGTTTCGTTGTCGGTCATAACGCCGCCGACCCGGGGCGCGACGGAGCTTGGTTCGAGCTGCAGTGCCCTTGGCAGAATATTTATGCGGAACGGTATCTTCCCGATTTCCTCGCCGTTGTTGTAAACGAATACTCGGCCAAATCGTTTGCCTGCGTCGTGTTCGGGAGGGATCGGAATTATGAACTCAACCGAATCCGGCTCGCCCTGCCACAGAATCTCCTGTTCGTCTTCGTCTAAATCAATCCCCGGCACCATCAGTTTGAAGGTCAAAACTGACTCGCGCTTGACCTTCTTCTTGAGTGCCTTAGACATGCTCTTCTGCGCATCGGGATCCAGCTCCTGCGCGAGTTCGAGAAGTTCGTCCGCTTGCTCTTCAAGATGCGCAAACACCTGAACAAGAAGGTCGTTGCCTGCACTCACTTCGGGTTCGGAGTAGAGCGTGCAATGCACGTCATCTCCAACCGAGGTAGTTCCGGCGAGCCCAAGACCCCCTAACGCTCCTGCTGCCCAGGGAACTGCAGCCGGCGCGAGGGCTGCAACCCCAAATCCCAATGCCGTCAATCCCCCGAGTGCGAGAAGTGTGTACAAGAGCCATTTTGGAATTCCACCGCCTCCACCATTGCCGCCGCCGCCGGGAGTTGAAGTTTGGGTTGGCGTCATTCTTTCCCTGGAACCCGTAACAGGAGTCGCCGTTTGCTCGACATCCGGCGAAGGCTCTGCTTCAGGATCATCGGTAATCGGATCAATAACAACAGCGATCTGATCGCCACCATTTTTCTTTTTGTCGCCGCCATTGCGGTTTCCGCCATTATTAACGGACATGCGAAAGCTTTGACTGGTTGAGCCGAGTGCATTCGTGGCAACAATTTCGTATGTACCTGATCGTTCCACTTGCAGGGTTAGAGAACCGGAAGCCCCAACTGTACCAACACCGGGTGTAATTCTTACACTGTCGGCACCGCTGGTTTCCCATGTCAGCGTCACTTCCTGACCTTTCTTGGGATTCGGAGGCGTGACATTGATGGACGCAGTCGGCAAAGAGGCGGGTAATCCGGTTTGGGTAACCGTAACTGTCCTTCGCGTAGTTCGACCCGAGCCGGAGGCAGTCAGCACGTATGTCGTCGTTTCTGATGGAGATACGTCTACAGAGCCGCTGTCTCCAACAGACCCGATTCCCGGGGTGATCGTTACGGATTCCGCACCTTCAATACTCCAGGAGAGCGTCGAGGTCCCACCGGAATTGATAGTGGCCGGAGACGCTGTAATCTTTCCCTTCAGACCGGGGCTTACGGTCCGTGCCCGGCCGGCAAACATGAAGTTGATCGACGTGTTCGAATTCACAACGAGACCGGAATAACGATTAAAACGGCCTCTGAGATCCCGGATCTCGAAATTGTATGTACCACGGGGAAGCCGAATTTTGAACTTCCCGCGCTTATAGACAGTACATCGGTAACCTTTGCTCGGTTCGGTGACGGTAACTTTTACTGAATCGACAAGTTTGTCTGATTTGTCGAAAACGTAACCTGTAAGTGTGTATAGTTTTTGACCAGAAAAATCGCAATCCGATTGGAGGGTAGGCAGTTCTTCACGAAAGACACTGTCTGCTGCAATGGTTGGACGCTTGCCGGGCCCATCATTGGGCTCACCATTGAAAGCCTCGGAAAACGGCCGGGCGCCGTGAATCTGTCCCGTTAATGCTATAGCAAGCAAGAAAACGGCAACTAAACCACTCCGGGCAACCCATAGTTGAGGATTTCCCCGAAATAGCTTTGTGGGATTCAAGTTATTCACTGAACCTATCACTTATTTCCTAATCTCCAATTGTACACAAGAACATAATATTTATAGGTCCAAAACTGCGAGATTTCCACAATATTCTCAAAAAAGGCCAGTGCAGGCGATCCGCATTCGGCAATTGGTTTTGACCCTTTTCGCGGTTTTAGAGCGCTTAGATAGACAGGTGGGTTGTTTTAGCTGCAAAAAAAGCTTCTTTTAAGGGATGGAATTGATGTAAGATTGTGTCTATCAATAGTTTAAGAAACTTAGGCTTGATGCTTTGCTCGGTATTTCGATCTAGAAATGCAGCGTAGTGGCCGGAATGACACCTCGTCAGGAGTCGTTTTCTTTTCCTGACTCCCTTTGACTGGAGG
>JABDKD010000008.1 GCA_013003215.1 Pyrinomonadaceae bacterium | reverse complement strand
AAGTTATTGATTCTAAGGCTTTTAAATTATCAAGGGCGGCCTGTTTCTCTCCTTCGAAGTATGCGTCGCTGATAAAATCGCCAAAGCGGTTCGCATAACGCATGTCCCCGCGGAAGAGGGCGAAAATCGGATTGCGCTTTAGTTGGGCCTCATCGCTCTCAGCAAAGACCTTGTGAAGTTTCTTGCCTTCGTCATTAGGTATGACTGTAGTCGGTATCGCGTACGCAGCTTCAAACGAGAGAAATACAAACAAAAACAGGGTTGCGACATTTATTAATCGGTTCTTCATAGATTGTTGTTTATCGGTCTATTTGTCGGATAAAATTGGATTCGCAAGGTTTTACGTTTGCCACACGGAAATGTTTTGAGAAATCAGTCAACACACGGCAAAAACTCTCGTGTTTTTTCGTCACCGATTCGGCACCTAAAGACATAGACGGAGGTTAAAATGCCAACAATTCAAATCAATGGAGTGGTTCATCAGAGGCAGTTAAACCGTAGGGCGTGTTGGTACACGTGTCTTCAGATGGCTGTTAGATATTTCGAAAGCCAGGCCCAGGCGAGTGTTTCGGGTCTCTCCGGTCCGGAGCACTTTTCAAATATGCAGGCCAGGTTTGCTGCGGGCTCAAACCCGTCGTGGGCCGAATGGCGTGAATGGGCACAGCAATGCGGGTTTACAGCTTTGAATCTGACTCCTACCCCGATCGGTATTCATTCGTTCCTATCTCAGCACGGCCCGATAATCTATTCAGGAACGTGGGGATATTCCTTTGACGGACATGTCGTTATCGTTACAGGTATAAACACTGATACCGACACACTCTATGTCGATGACCCGCTCGAGGCCGGTGCACCGGTAACGAAAAACATGACGACCTACTTCGGCAACCTGCGTCAAACACTTTGGGAGAATCCGTTGTTTGTTTATCAGCCATAGCCCGAATTATTCATAAGGTCGAAAGAGGTGGTAATTCGCAGTTCTTCTGTACTTTCGCATCATCGCCGAATTTGCAGTGGGCCGATCATTTTTGAGCCGTAACCTATTCGATTTTCAGAGTACCTTTATCCCTGACCCCGACCGCCGCGCACAAAATGTGCACGAGACCGGACCCGGACTGTATAACCTCATGATGCGGCATTACAACTAATAGGCTCTGAAACCACGCATAATTCTGGTATCGAACTTATAATGTTTGGTTTATTATTGGATGACGGAGTTATCATGAAGCAAACAGGATTAATTGCGATTGCGGTGTTTGTGCTTTCGTTTGCAGGACAGCTTGTTGCCCAGCAGACCGCGGAGGAGTACTTCCAACTTGCGCTTGAACAGAAGAAGAAGGGGAGGTACGGCGAGGTAATCCGTCTGCTCGATGAAGCAATCCGGCTCAATACCAACAATGTCGAAGCGCTTTTTGAAAGAAGCGAAGCAAAGCAAAACAATCAACGGGACCTCGACGGCGCGATGGAAGATCTGGAGACGATTCTTCAACTCGCACCCGCGAATGGAAAGGCCTATTTCCATCGGGCAAGACTCCGTCACTCACTTGTCTTGCGCTTGTTAAAGAAGAAGGGCCGTACGCCTTCATCTGAGTTGAAGCCGTATTTTCAAGAAATCCTGGACGATGTGAACTCGGCGATATCTAATGGGTATAAGAACAAGGATAGTTATTGGTACAGAGCGGATCTTCTCTCACGTCACTTTCGACGGTACACGGAAGCGATCGAGGATTACACCGCTGCACTCTTGGATGCCCCAATGGAGACCGGATTGTATTTCAACCGGTCCAATGCCAAACGAAATAACGACGATCTGAAAGGGGCGGCAGAAGATCTTCGCGAGATCGTACTCATGTACGAGGATGAGGCGGCACTCCCGACGAATAAGAACGAATTGAAGCGGCTTCGAAGATTAGCGACAATGGCTCTCAATGGATTGAGTTCGATTTTTGGGTTGCTTGAGCAGCCCGATGATCAGCTTTGGGCAATCGAGGGGTCTTTGAAGATCGAGCCAACCCCGGCCGGTTACGCTGCCCGTGGAAGGCATCACATGATTTTCGGCAATTTGAACGATGCGATTGCGGATTACGACAAGGCCATAGAACTTTCGAAAAACGATACTCGTAAGGGTTGGTATCTGATGAGCCGGGGAATCGTCCATACGCTGGACGGCCAGACCGAGAAAGCCGAAGCGGATTTCACAGAAGGGCGCAAGCTACCGCGAATGGACAGATATCGTTTGAATTATTGGTTGGAGCTTTCCCGAAGGCAGCGTGATCAGCGACGGATCAAAGTTAAACTGCCGGGATCGTAAGAGTTATGGATTTTTATTTCCTTTTGTTTTCACTGTTCTTTCCGCGGATCACGATGATCGTTTATCTGGTCCAGGGCTGGTTTCCGGCAAATACGGTACCGGATATTTTGGACGTGGTGCTTGGGGTCTTTGTACCGCGCATTCTGATCCTGATCTATATCTATCAGAATATGGGCTATGAGAATATCTGGTTTGCTGCCCATTTAGTGGTTGCTTTGCTCACATATTTTGGTGGAGGCCACCGCACTCGCAGAAGGTATCGAAGAGGAAAAGACGACTAAACCAGCCTGTATTGCGATATCAGTATCTTGGGGAAGGTAATTGAGCTTCCACCAGATATTGTATGGCTCTCTTTTTCGATAGGATTGACTGCTTTTCACATCGGTGCTATGTTGAAATTGTATTTTGACCTTGTGTCTCCCAAATTTTCAACACCTGTGTCTCCCATATTTCTTACAACTAAATATTGAAGATGCGGTATTGGCGGTTCGCACGCTTAGGCGTGCGGACCGATTATCTTGACCAACCCCTTTTCGACATTCTGGAGAAAAGGAAACGGAGGTAGAAATCATGTCAGGAATAGCAGCAGTCGCATTAGACAATCTCGAAGTCACAAAAGAACTGGAAACTTTAAAGCTTTATGTCGTTTGCTCGGCGCCTGGTAAAGCCGAGTTCTTGCGTGGAACTGTGGAACGCGCGATCCCGAAGATCGATACAGCAACATATGAACTGTGGTCAGGTAATCACGGTGGAAACATGGCATTTCAGCTAAAGATTAATGCCGCAGGGGAATACGCAGGTCGGATCTACACGAGGGATGGCCGGGTAAGTCGTCAGAGTTCTTTCACGAAAGACGGGGAACTTTCCATAATCCTGGACGAGACGTTGGGAATTCCGCCGAATGAAACTCCTTCACCGTTTCAGCTTATTCTCAAAACCACAGAGATAAACAGGGCGGAAACAAACAACACGGAAAACACCTAAAATACTCTGCGGGCCAATTATTAGATCACCCCTTTCTGACCTAATGTTAGATTGAAGCGTCCGGTTTTCCGGGCGTTTTTTTTTCTGTTTCACACTCTTGTGTTGGAATTAGCAATTCGTGGATATATAGTTGCGGTTATAGAAGGAGGAAATTAGAAACATGAATCCGGGCGAATCGAATATTGAACCTGAATTCACAATGGAAAGAGGGGGACGCGAGGTTCCTGAAGACCCGCCGTTTGCCATTCTAGTTGTTGGAGATTTTACAGGAAGCAACTCGAAAGTGTTGCGAACAAAAGAGATAGATCGTGATGATTTCGAATCGGTATTGAAATCCTACGGAATCGAAATGCGAATCGGAGAAGCCAAAGAACTTGCCGTTTCATTGAATTCACTCGACAGTTTTCATCCCGATGAACTGTTTAAGTCGTTGGATGTTTTTGAAGAACTGCGTGGGTTGAGACGTGATCTTTTGGATGAAGATACTTTTTCACGTGCGGCTTCTCTCGTAAGGAGCTGGTTTGATGATGAACCGGTCGAGATTCCTGAGGAACCTGTCGAGATCGAGGATGGCGGCGAGTTGCTCGATGACATTCTGAGTTCGGTGAGTCGTGACAGGGACGCGTACAAGCCAACTGAGCGATCCTTTGTTCAGGAATTCGTTAAGGAGGTTGTTGATCCGCATCTAATAAGAGTCGATGAAACTGCCCAAGCGGAACTCGTAAGGGCTGTAGATGAAGCGACGGGCGATATAATGCGAAGCATTCTGAGTGACAAGCGTTTTCGGGCACTCGAATCCAATTGGCGTGGTCTGTACCTTATGTGCCGCAGAATCGAAACTGCAACCGATCTGAAGATTCATGTTTTGGACATGTCCAAAGAGCGCTTCCTCGAGGAGATTAAGAATGAGGAAAGTGACCTCGTAAGAGCACTGGTCGCAGGTCCCGGATCTGATGCGAAGGACCCCTGGGCATTAGTTGCTGCGGCATTCGATTTTGACATGAATGTGGAAGACGTGGCGGGTCTGATCAGGGCGGGGACAGTGAACGGAACCAGTTCAACGCCTTTTGTTTCGCACGTGAGACCTTCGATGCTGGGAATTGATTCGTTCGCAGATGCACCCGATTATTCAGGCTGGGATGTTAAATCAGATACCGGTGAATCGAGACTTTGGAATGCCCTCCGTAATCATGAAGACGCGAACTCGATTGGATTTGTAACGCCGAGAATACTTTCTCGTCTCCCCTATGGTGCCGGTACCGATCCGACCGAAACGTTTGATTTTGAAGAAGCCAAGGAAAGTCAGGAACATGATGACTATCTTTGGATGAATCCTGTGTTCGGGTTCTCGATTGCGGTTGCAGCGTCTTACAGGAAACACGGCTGGGAAATCGCCGGCCGGTACGAACTTGATATTGAAGGCCTGCCAATTCATGTCTATAAGTCCGGCGGCGAGACCGTGACCAAACCATGCGCTGAAATCGAAATGACCGATGCCGGACTCGAATTCCTTCTTGAGCAGGGCTTGATGCCCCTTGCATCATTCAAGAACTCGGACAGAGTTCGGCTTGGCGGAATTCAATCTGCGTCCTCGCCGCGCAAGCCTCTTCGTTCACGCTGGAGCTGAATCAACAAAAATTTGCTGGCATGTAAACCCCTGATCTAGTAAAATCAGGGGTTTGCGTTGTTATGTACTTTGACGAAACATTTGATGTGATTGTTATCGGAGCCGGGCACGCCGGTTGTGAGGCTGCTTCGGCCGCGGCACGGTTGGGTGCGCAAACGGCACTCGTGACTATCAATCTTGACCTGATAGGTCAGATGTCCTGTAACCCCGCGATCGGCGGAATTGCGAAAGGACATATCGTACGTGAGATAGATGCTCTCGGCGGTATAATGGGGCGCGTTGCTGACCGGACCGGCATCCAGTTTCGTCTTTTAAACCGTTCGAGGGGACCCGCTGTTCAGTCCCCGAGGGCGCAGTCCGATCGTGCGCTTTACCGGACCGAGATGCGCAGAGTGCTCGAAGCTACCCCAAACCTTCATTGTCGACAGGGGTTTGTAGTCCGTCTAATTGTTGAAAACAATAAGGTTAGCGGTATTGAAATGCAGGATGCCCGGAAGTTTGGGGCAAAGGCAGTAGTTGTTGCTACGGGTACGTTTCTCAACGGAAAAATCCATACGGGAAATAGGAACTATTCGGCGGGTCGTGCCGGCGAGCCCGCTTCAATAGAGCTTGCCGAGAATCTGAAGGAGATCGGGTTCCCTGTCGGGAGGCTCAAAACAGGCACACCTCCAAGGCTCGATGGCAGAACAGTTGACTGGGATGCTTTTGAAGAACAGCCGCCGGATGAAACACCGGTGCCGTTTTCATTTGCAACGGAATCGATCGATCAGGAGCAGTTGAATTGCCATATCGGTTATACGAACCAGGCACTGCACGACGACATCCGAAAGAATATTTCAAAGTCACCTCTCTATTCAGGTGCGATAAAGGGGATAGGGCCGCGCTATTGTCCTTCGATTGAGGACAAAGTGGTTAAATTTGCGGATAAGAACAGACACCAACTGTTTCTTGAACCTGAAGGCCATGAAACCAACGAGGTTTACTTGAATGGTTTCTCGACCTCTCTTCCCGCTGATCTGCAACAGGACTTATTAAGACGTATCGACGGATTTGGCGAGGTTAAGATCATTCGTCCTGGCTATGCGATCGAGTATGACTATGTCGATCCGCGGGAATTGAAGCCGTCGATGGAGACCACGAGAATCGCGGGGCTTTTCTTTGCGGGCCAAATCAACGGGACGACGGGATACGAAGAGGCTGCCTGCCAGGGATTGATGGCGGGAATCAACTCGGTGTTCCACGTGGAACAACGCGAGTCTTTTGTTTTGGCAAGAGACGAAGGCTATATTGGCGTGCTTGTCGATGATTTGATTCAGCACGGTGTCGATGAGCCCTACAGGATATTTACTTCGAGGGCAGAAGCAAGGTTGACACTTCGTCACGATAACGCGGATCTTAGGTTATCGCCGAAGGGAAGGGAAATCGGTCTGATGAATGAATCGAGCTGGGACAGGTTCAATTCAAGACGTGACCGGATAGCAAAGCTTCGAAACACGCTGGATAACGTAAGATACAAACGTTCTGATGCGGAATATGCTGCTGCAGCGCGTTTGATCGGTGTTGAAGATCTTGGAGATTCGATCACGCTTTCTCAACTGGCGCAACGCCCCGGTATCGACAAAGAACTGATATCAAACCTACTTCCCTATGAGGCACGTAAAGAAACGACCCGGCAAGATCTCCACACGGCGCTTGCTGACTCGCTTTACGCCGGCTATATAAGGAAACACGACAAGGCTTCCGCACGTGTTAATAAGCACGATAACCTTAAAGTTCCCAATACTTTCCGTTTCAATGCAATAAGCGGGCTTTCTAATGAAATGGTAGAGAGAATAGAGCGTGCACAGCCGAAAACGTTTGGACAGGTAAGAAAGATCAGCGGTCTTACACCGGTCGCGCTTTCAACGGTTTTGGTCCATCTCACCGCAGAGAAAGGGAAAACGAGGGTGTAATAACTGAGTTTACTAAGTTGACTGAGTTTACTGAGTTGGCTGAGTTGGCTGAGTTTCCTAAGTTGGCGAAGTTAGCTAAGTTTATTAAGTTGGCGATGTTCACGAAGTTGACTAAAGGTGTTGATGGGCCTGAATCTAAGTGAATCGTCCAAATTCAGAAAGTTCCGCAAACTCTGTCGATTTCGCCAACTTAGTTAACTTAGCCAACTTCGGCAACTCTGTTAACTTAGCCAACTTCGCTAACTCTGCAAACTTACCCAACTTCGCTAACTCTGCGAACTTAGCTAACTCAAGAGGTTGTTCCACGTGGAACAGTCGACCTGATTTTCTATTTGTGCTAGATTTGTCTCTCCAATTACAAGACTATTTCTGTCCGGAAAATGGGAAAAATCATCGCAATTGCGAATCAAAAAGGGGGCGTTGGCAAAACGACTACTGCGGTCAATTTGGCCGCCAGTCTGGCTGTTGAGGAGAAGACGGTTTTGCTTGTTGATGCAGACCCACAGGGCAATGCAACATCGGGGTCAGGTATCGTGAGAGGTGAATCTCGGAAGACACTCTATGATGCTATAGCAAACGACGAACCCCTTGAAAACATTATACTTCCGACGGAATTTCCTTTGATGTGGGTTATTCCGGCAGACAAGAATCTCGCGGGCGCAGAAATCGAATTGGTAGAACGGAAGAGGCGCGAATACAGGCTGAAGGAAATCCTGGACGTTGCAAAGCCGGAATTCGATTACATCATCATTGATTGCCCGCCATCACTAGGGCTCTTAACCGTAAACGGGTTGTGCGCGGCAGATTCTTTGCTTGTACCAATTCAATGCGAGTATTTCGCTTTGGAAGGGGTCACTGAATTGTTCGATACACTCGCACACCTCAGAAGGTCCCTAAATCCAAAACTCACGATCGAAGGACTTCTTCTTACGATGTACGATGAAAGAACAAACCTGTCTTCTGCCGTAGCGGGGGATCTGAGAGACTTCTACGGTGCACAGGTTTTGGAAACTGTTATACCACGGAATGTTCGTCTCGCTGAGGCTCCGAGTTTTGGTAAACCTATTATTCTCTATGACATACGGTCGAAAGGGGCAGAAAGTTATATACAATTGGCTAAGGAGATCTTGAGTCATGGCTAGAAAAGCACTGGGACGTGGAATAGGCGCACTTCTTGGGGAAGAAACGGCCGCCGCACCCGCTCAAACTGACAATTCAGAAATCGATATCGATTTGGTAAAGCCGAACGCGAAACAGCCAAGGACCAACTTTCCGGAGGCAGAGCTCGAGGAGTTGACGCAGTCAATACGTATGAACGGAGTTGTGCAACCGATCCTGGTCCGATCTGTAGGAAAAGGTTTCGAACTCGTTGCCGGGGAACGTCGCTGGCGTGCTGCCCAACGGGTGGGGTTGAAAAAGATACCCGCAGTCATTCGGGAGATCGATGATGAGAAGATGCTCGAGATAGCGCTCATCGAAAATATACAGCGTCAGGAACTAAATCCGGTTGAAGAATCTCGAGCGTACCAGCAATTAATTGATGATCTTGGCCTAACCCAACAAGAGGTTGCGGAACGGGTTGGAAAAACCCGCACATTCGTTGCTAACTACCTACGTTTATTGAGTTTACCGAAATCAATCCGTACTCATTTAGAGGATGGAAAGCTCTCGGTAGGACATGCGAAAGCACTACTTTCGATTCCCGACAAGAAGCGTCAAAAGGAACTCGCCAATGCGATACTTGTAAAGGGACTGTCAGTTAGAGATGCAGAAAGAAAAGCCAAGAAGCCTTCAAAACGGAAGTCCGGTGCAAATGCAAAAGCCCCGAAAGACCCGAACATAAAGAAGGCCGAAACCAAGCTTCGCCGCAGATATGCGACCCACGTTGAAATTACACCCGGTAAGTCTGGAAAAAGCGGTAAAATAGAGTTTGAGTATTACGGATCAGAGGATTTGGACAGGGTTTATAACCTGTTGATGAACAAATAGATATGGAAAAACGTCTGACGGAAATGGTCTCCTGCGCCGGTTGAGTGGCGAAACTCGCCCCAGGTGACCTTGCTCAAGTTTTGAGCAAACTTCCGAAACAAGATAACGACAGGATTGTTGTCGGCTTTGATAACGCCGATGACGCGGGTGTATACCGTCTTAATGACGAAACCTATCTTGTCCAGACTTTGGATTTCTTTACACCGGTTGCGGACGATCCGGAAACCTATGGCAGGATAGCGGCGGTGAACTCGCTGAACGATGTCTATGCGATGGGTGGTACTCCGCTGACGGCAATGTCGATCGTTTGTTATCCTCAAAAAGGTGACTTTAATGTTTTGGGCGACATCCTGCGCGGTGGACACATAGCCATGGTCGAAGAAGGTGTCGCGGTTGTTGGCGGTCACTCCGTTGATGATCAGGAGATAAAGATTGGTTATTCGATTACGGGAACCGTTGACCCTAAAGGACTTATAACGAATGCCGGGGCGAAGCCGGGCGATGTTCTAATCCTTTCAAAACCGATCGGAACCGGCGTGATTAATACCGCTGTAAAGTTCGAAAAGGCGTCTGAGGCAACCGCGAACGCCGCGCTAAAAACGATGACCATATCGGCTCGGGATGCATCAAAAGCAATGAGGGAAGCGAATGCCAACGCTTGCACGGATGTTACGGGCTTCGGATTGCTGGGGCATGCTTTTGAAATGGCGTCAGCAAGCGATGTCACTTTTGAAATTGAATCTGAGTCGGTTCCATTTCTTCCCGATGTGTTGGAATTGATTGAACAGAAGATGCTTACGCGGGGCGACAAAAACAACCGGGAGTATGTTGGCGAAAACATTGTATTTGAGCAATCGGTAGGCGCCACAATGCAAAGTGCCCTTTATGACCCTCAAACGGCTGGCGGGCTCCTGTTGAGCATTCCGCGGGAATTTGCTGATCAGTTCTTACAAAGTATTGAAGGGTCAACACTTATAGGAACGGTTACGGAGAAAAATGGAGCACTCTTACAAGTTGGCTGATTTGGCTGACATTTTGTAAGACCAAATTAAGATGATCTTATTCGTTCTGGAATCTTTGGGTACCTGGGAGCTCATGCTTATCGGCATGGTGGCCCTAATGGTGTTTGGTCCCCGTAAGATTCCCGAGTTGGCACGCAAAGCCGGAAAGATCATGCACGAATTCAGGAAGGTATCAAACGATTTTAGATCCACTTGGGAACGTGAAGCCGGGTTGGATGATAGCGAGAAAAATGCGTTTAACTTCAATGAAGAGAGTATTTTGAACGAAACCAGCCCGGAAGCTGAGCATCCTGCCCTCAAAGATGCGGATGTTGATACATCTCCCCAAGAAGAACTCATGTCGGCAGGATCTTCTGAACCGGATGTTCCCGAAATCAAGGAAGTCACCGATTCTGAAAAACTGGAAGAACTTCGTGCTTCGGCGGCTAAACCGGTAGAGCCTGTCGAAAAAACCACGGATAAAGAAAACTGGTTCTAAATAATTGAATAATAACGAGTAACAATGGCGGAAGGCGATGGAATAATTGAAGAGAGGCTCGGAGGGAACATGTCCTTTCTCGAGCACCTTGACGAGTTTCGCCGCCGACTCGTTAAGTCAGCGATATTCGTTGGATTGGCGTTCTGCGTCTGTTTCTATTTTTCCGACCAGATCTATAACTTCCTTGCCATACCCGTAAGGGAGGCGCTGACCGAGGCGAACCGAAGAGCAGTTCCCCTAACCGGACGCGAGGGCGACGCAAAGGTTCTCTCTCTAACTGGTGTGAATATTGGAGATACGGGGCTCTATGTGTTCGACCGGCCAACCAACATAGGAAACATACCTGTTGCCTCCGGAACCTCGGTTTTGGCGACGGTTGCAAAAGACAAAAAGGGAAATCCGGGCCTGTTTACTGAGCAGATCCTGTTTACATCCGGGAAAGTCTTACCAAAAGGGATCAAACTCCCTGTTGACCTGAAGAAGATGGAAGACGACGCGGCTCGGGACGTGAACGAACGGATGGTGATAACTACCGCGGTCGAGCCGTTTACTCTCAAAATGACCGTTTCGCTTTATGCGGCAATTGCATTTTCTATCCCATTTTTGCTGCTCCAGGTGTGGGGTTTCATTTCCCCTGCGTTATACAAACATGAGAAGCGATACGTAACACCGTTCATACTGCTTTCGACGATCTCTTTTGTTGTCGGGGCCGCCTTTGCCTACTACATACTGTTCCCGTCGGCGGTCAGGTATTTGTTGGGTCTGGGATCTGACTTCCAGCTGCTCTTGAGAGCAACTGACTATTTTGAACTGATTACACTGATAATGTTGGCGATGGGTGTCATATTTCAAATGCCCGCAATCAGCTATGTTCTCTCGCGGATTGGCGTTATCAACGCCGGTTTTCTGGTCAAGAGCTGGAAGATTGCATTAGTCGTAATCCTGCTTGTCGCAGCGTTTGTGTCACCCACCGGCGACATCCCGAACATGATGCTTTTCGCCATGCCGATGGTAGTTCTGTATGTGGTCTCAATTGGTATTGCGTGGTTCTTTGGTAGAAAGCGGGAAACCTCCTGATTTTTGGGCATTTCACGCCTCCCGGATGCAACTTTTCCACCTTTCTGAACATCTTGATCAATTAACAGTTTAAGACTAAAATTAGGATGAGGTTGTGTTTATAGTTTGGCTTTGCATTTGAGGAGTTTGTAATGCGCAGTATGAAGCATTTTAGGAATCTACTACTTTCCGTATTCGTGTTGTCCCTTTTCACGTCCGTCGTTTGGGCTCAGGTCGATGTCGAGAACAAAGGCCGTAAGACCAAAGAAGAGATCAATAAGATCTACAAGGACTGGAAGAGTAAGGACGTTAAGTACATCATCACGCCGGAAGAGAAGGACGCTTTCGATCAACTTACGACGAACGAAGAGCGTGAGAACTTTATTGAGAATTTCTGGCGAAGACGTGATCCGAATCCTGACACGGAAGAAAACGAATACCGCGAAGAGTATTACGAACGGATTGCATACGCTAACGAGATGTTCACTTCGGGAAAGCCCGGATGGATGACAGACCGCGGTCGGATCTACATAACTTGGGGTAAGCCTGACAGTGTTGAATCAAGGCCGATGGGTGGTGCGTACGACAGACCTGCTTGGGAAGGCGGCGGTACCACGACCACTTATCCTTTCGAGATTTGGTTTTATCGATACCTGGAAGGTGTTGGAAGCGGAATCGAAATAGAATTCGTCGACCCTTCCGGAACCGGAGAATACAGGATCGCCCGAAATGCGAATGAAAAAGACGCGCTATTGTTCGTGCCCGGTGCCGGATTGACAACAGCAGAGTCACTTGGCCTTGCTCAGAAATCCGACAGGATTGCGGGTATCAACCAACGCAACTATTTCCGCGAACAGGATTCACCCTTCCGCAGGATCGAAATTGAAAACCAGTTGAGAAGGCCGCCCCAGGTTCGTTACGCGGATCTCCAAGCGTCACTCGATGATTCGCCGGTTATCGACAACAACCCATTGGAGTTTGATCTCCGGGTAGATTTCTTTAGACAGTCTGAGAGTAGCGTTATTACGACGATTACACTTCAGGCTGACAACAGTGAACTCGCTTTTGAAGAACGCGGTGGAATCCCCACTGCGCGAATGAACATTTTTGGCCGCATCACCGCTGTGACAGACAAGCGTGCAGGAATCTTTGAGGATTCTGTGATCGCTCAGTCAACCGCTGAGAACCTGGCTACAACGCAGAAGCAGTCTTCCGTTTACCAAACTCAAAGGGCCTTGGCGCCGGGACATTACAAAGTTCAAGTGATTGTTCGTGACGTGGTAACGGGTAACAAGGGAATCCGAAGTCTGGGGTTTACGGTTCCGAATTACAATAACGACCAGCTGATGACCTCAACGCTCGTGCTTGCATCGCGATTGCGATCAACGACTGACACGGATATCGGTGGGAGATTTGTAATTGGTAATGCGAAGGTAATCCCGAATCTAACAGGCACTTACAGGCGAGGCGAAGAAGTTGGTATATATCTTCAGGTCTATAACTCGAAGATCAACGAAACGACTTTGAGGCCGGATGTAGATGTTGAGTACGAGCTTTCTAAAGGTGGAAAGGTCGTTCTTTCGCAGAAGGAAGATTGGTCCGGCCTGAGTGATTCTGGACGGCGGCTTACTCTTGCAAGACTGCTCCCGACTTCGGGTATGGCGCTGGGTGAGTACCAGATCAAGATAAAGATCAAGGACAAGGTCGGAACAGAAGTAAGACTTTTGGAACCTAAGGCCACCTTCAAAATTGTTGAGTAAAATTCTTTATTAAAACAAAAGCCGGCGTCCTTGTTTCAGGGACGCCGTTTTTTTATGCCTGAAATCAGAACGAAAAGACTCTTGCTTCGTCCTTACACAACAGGAGACAAATCCGGGTATTTAGACCTCGTGACGGATCCGGAAGTCATGAAGTATGTAGATGAAGGTGTTGTGAATTTTGAAAAAGCCCTGGTTTGGTGGGACAGGTTAATCAACAAACAGTATCCGCATGGCCATAGATGGTGTGTTGTTGACGGCAAAGAATATGCGGGCCATGCGATGATCAATTACACACGCCCAAACAACGGATGCGAACTTGGCTATATACTGCCTAAATCAAAATGGAGCCGGGGATTTGCAACCGAAATCGCGCAGGCGCTTGCAGACTATAGTAGGGAAGCTTTAGAGCTTCAAGAGATATTTGCCACGGTTGATGAGGGACACGAAGAATCGGTGAGAGTGCTTGAAAAGATCGGGATGAAATTCGCCGGATATGACTATGATGACGATGGCCGTTTCCTTGTTTATGTCCTAAAGCACGAATAGTTTATTTCGGTTCAAGAATAGTGAAACGGATTGATGATTTAGGAGCTATCGTGTTCTGAATCTTTGGATAGATCTAACCGATCAACCGGTGTTGATCAGGTCATCGAATCTCCGAGAATTCAACACCAATTCTCAATCATCAATCTAAGACCTGCCTCTGTTGCGAAAACTTGTTCGTAATTTTCGTGTCTTTAGCGGGCTAAGCAGTCGAAGAAATATCGAACAAATAGTAGGCTGTATTCGTTACAACTTATTGGCGGAAGAAAACATCGGATTAACGCAAAGGGCGATCCTTTAGTTTCTTAAAAATCGGGAGAATATAGATGTCAGAATTTGAAAAAGAAGTGGAAAAAGCAAAAGAAGAATTAGAGCAGGGACTTATGCCAGTTGAAAACGAAGAGAATCTTGATGACGAATATTTGGGGGACCTAAAAATGCAGGCGCAGGAATATCAGCAAAAGCTTCAGGACGCTGCCGGAAAAGCCAAGGACTTCGCGACAGAGAAGTTGGAGATAGCAGGCGAGAAGTTTAAGGAACTGCAGGACAAGAATCCGCAGGAAATCGTCGAGGATGTCAAAGATTACGCCCGCAAAAAGCCGGGTCAGACAATTCTCATCTCAGCTGCCGTTGGATTGGTCTTGGGATTACTGTTTAAGAATCGTAAGTAATCTTAGTAGATAGTGAATCGTTGATAGAGCGGTCCGAAAGGGCCGTTTTTTGTTTATCCGAAATCGGTATTCGCTGTGCTCAAGCGGACAGGATGTCCGCACTCCGTTTCGGTCCGAGCGATTGCGGTCTGAATTGGAGCGCTGTATCTTTCATTGAACTTTGAACTTTGAACTTTGAACTTTGAACTTTGAACTTTGAACTTTGATCTCTGATCTCTGAACTCTGATCTCTGAACTCTGCTCTATTCCTCGGTGTTGAGCCGTAGCCATTCTGCGCGCAGCATGAAACTGCCCTCCGTTACGACCTTGTCGCCCACGAAGATACCTTCACGCACCGGATACTTTCCATCATCCTTTTCAAAGAGACTCACCTTTCTGACAACAAAAGTCTTCGGATTCTCGGTAGCCTCGAATACGATTCGATCTTCGCCAAGATATTGCACAGCGGCTTCGGGAACTACGGGCGTGGTCTTCTCTGTTCCACCAAGTGTTGCAAACGCAACATTTACATACATGCCGATCTTTAATTGCTCATCTGAATTGGGTAATTCGATCCTCACCTTTGCGGTGCGTGTTGAAGAATCCAGCTCGGGGTCGATGTAAGAGATATTGCCGCGAAAATACTTGCCCGGGTAAGCGTCCGATCTGATGCCCGCACCGCTTCCAACCCGCAGCTTTCCAAGATCCTTCTCGAACACCTGCGCGATAACCCAAACCGTCGAAAGGTCCGTCACCATCGCAAGTTTTCCATTCGTCGAAACGACCTCGCCGCGATTCGCGATCCTCTCCGTTATGCTCCCCGTGACCGGCGAAGGTATCGCTAAGTCCGCACTAATCTGCGATGGGGAATTCAGGCTGTTTATTCGCGAGTTGGATAGACCGAGCACCAAAAGCCTCTCTCGCTGTGAACCGAGGTCCGCCTGTTTCTTTCGAACCATTGTCAGAAAGGAATCGATCTCGTTCTTTCGAGCAGGATTTATCTTTAGAAGTCCCTTCGCTCGATCAAATCGCCTTTCCGCCTCGTCCTTGTCTGCAAGCGCTGTCTTATACGCGGTCTCAGCTTTCTCCAGTTCGCGGCGGCTAATCGCACCGATCGCCGCGAGTTTCTTAGAACGCTCAAAATTGACCTTTGTCTCACTGACCAAAGCCTCGATTGCTTTAAGGCGCGCAGTGGAGCGATCGAGTTCGTTTCTCGATTCTTCCGAGATTTCTGAAAGGCCAAGTGCTCTTTTATACCGTTTCTGAGCCTCATCAAGTTCGGCCTTCAGGCCCAAATAGCGAGACTGTTCACTCGCCAGTTCCTCACTAGAAACGACGGCGATCGTCTGACCACGGCGCACAAATCTGCCAAGATCTGCGTTTATCGATTTAACGACTCCCCGAACCTGGGTCAGCACCGGTGTCTGTTCATAGTCATTTGCCTGAACAACTCCCGTTGTCGTTTCTTCACCCGCAGACGCGCCGAGTGTTTCGCCAACCTCGACGATCTTCAGGTTAGCGGACTCAAGCTGGTCATCGGTTAATGTAACTGTTCTTTCACCTTCCGGTACCGGTTTGTCTCCCCCTGATTCGGTGAATGCATTGTCCCTTGGTGCCGGGACGGGAGTTCCTCCCGACTTCGCGAAAAACGCATACCAGATCCCCGCACCGATCAAAAGCGCCACGACAATTCCGCCTGCAATCAGAGCAGGAATAATCGGAAACCCGCTCTTCTCCGAGCCTTCATTTGAGGTCTCATCCGTGCGATCAGTTTCCTCTTCCGATTCGATCAGGTTTTCTTCTTCTTGATTCATTTCGTCACCAAAAGCGGGTCATTAGAGGCCCTCTGAACTTCAACTTTCGAAACATAAACTCGCAGCTCTGCGTCTATCAGGTTCTCGCGGAGGCCGATTACACGTCGCTGCTCAGCGAGGTAATCGAGCAGGGAATTCGACCCGAGCTCATACATCTGCCGTACAACATCCAGATTGCGATCAGCCTGCTCGACGACTCCCGATTTTGTTATTGAAAACGCACGGAATGCCGAGTCATATCCGACAAGAGCCTTTGCAACATCCTGCCGCACAACGAGCTCCCCGAACTGCCTTCGTTTTTCCATTGCCTCTTTGCCAATAACCGCCGCTTCGATCGCGTCGCGGTTCCTATTCTTAAATGGGAGCAAAAACTTGATTCCAAAAACGACATAATTAAATTGAACGGCATCCGTCATCTTTAGACGCTGGTAACCAAGAGTTGCAGACGCATCCAGTTTCCCCTCGCTGCCCGCGGCTTCAATCTTTGCGTCCGCGAGATCTTCCATCGCCCTCAGCAGCTGAAGATCCGGCCTGGTTCCAAGGGCCCTTGCCGTAAGCACAGAGATCGGCTCAAAAGCGGTCGGTGCATTGTCAAAACCGTCCCGAAGCTGCAGGGGCTCGACCGGTTCGAGTCCCATAATGGTCCGCAAATCGAGAAGCGCGATCCTTACGGCGGATTCGGCCAGTTCCTTTTTCGCGCGCACACGGTTCAATTCGACTAAGAGCATGTTCTGCTCTAATGGCGCAGTTTTTCCTTCGTCAACCCTTGCAGTTATGAGACGGTAGCTCTCTTCGAGCGATCTCAAAAGATCCTTTGTGAGTTCGTATTTAAGAATGAGTGCAAGAGATTCTCCATATTTCCTGCGAACTTTTGCCGCAAGCCCTGTCTCCGCACGTGCCACCGCAAGTAGTTTTACTTCAGCCTCTTTGCGTGCCGTCAGAACCCGGGTTCTGCGTCGGCCGCCGAGTTCAAGAGGCATTGTTCCCTTGATTTCGTATCGATGGGCGGAGCCGAAGGTCCTCTGTTGGCCGCCTGTCTCGACGCTCATCCGCGCCCTTTGATTTGCTTGTGCGACAAGGCTCTCCGCCGCGAGTGCTTCCTTACGCAGGGCTTCGATCTCATCGTTTTTTGCGACTGCAGTTCTAACAGCGTCATCAGCGCTCGTGCCGTTAGACCTGTCTATAAAAACCGGGTCTGCGGGCACCGTCGAATCCTGGCCGATAATCGAAGCGCAAAAAGCGAATGAAATAAGCACAAATCTAAGGAGGGTGAAGAATCTCATTCTTTCACCTCCTGTTCCGAGGATTTCAAACGCCGCTCGTGAATGATGTAGAAAACGACGGGTGTAACGATGAGTACATGCAGAAGACTCGAAACCATTCCGCCAAGTACGGGAGTTGCGAGCGGCCGCATCACCTCGGCACCAGTCGAACTCGACCACATTATCGGCAACAAGCCTGCGATCACAGTGGTTACCGTCATAACTTTTGGACGTAGACGAAGAAGCGCGCCTTCGATTACTGCATCCATCAGTGATTTGCTCGACAGGTGTCCCAACTCCTCTCGTTTCTTCTCGACCGCTTCCTCGAGATAGATCACCATTACAACTCCCGTCTGAACCGCCGTGCCGAACAAAGCGATAAAACCTACCCAGACTGCGACCGAGAAGTTGTAACCAAGAAGCCACTGCAGGAAAACGCCGCCGGTGAGCGCGAAGGGAACCGCCATCAAAATGTGCGCGGCCTCAATCGCCGAGTTATAGGTGATATAGAGAAGTCCGAAGATCAGGAATAACACTATTGGGACGACGACAAGCAGACGGTCACGCGCACGCTGTTGGTTTTCAAACTGGCCGCTCCACGAAAAATAGTAGCCTTCAGGCAGATTCAGCTTTTCACGAAGTACCGTATCTGCTTCTGCAACAAATGACCCGATGTCCCGCTCTCTCACGTTCAGAAGAACCGTGCCTTTTAGAAGGCCATTCTCACTCTGAATCATTGATGCGCCCGTAACTGTCCTGATTTGAGCAACTTGCGACAAAGGTATCGACTGTCCGTCAGCCAAAACGATCGGGATTTCTCCAATCCTCTTGACATCCTTTCTGAACTCTTCCGCATATCGAACTCTTATTGGAAAACGCTCGCGGCCCTCGATTGTTGTCGTCAGGTTTGTTTCACCGATTCCCTTTTCGATCACTTCATTGATCATCCCGACATCGATTCCGTAACGCGCCGCTGCACGTCGGTCGATGTCGATATCAACATAGGGAGTTCCGATCACCTTTTCCGGATAAACATCGCGGGCGCCGTCGACCGTTTTCAAAAGGGAAGAAGCTTTGTTTGAGTACTCCTCGAGCTTCTTCAGATCGTTCCCAAAGATCTTGAGGCCAATTTCGGAACGGATTCCGGTCGCAAGCATCTCAATGCGGTTGATGATCGGCTGGGTCCAGATGTTCGTCACGCCGGGCATTTTGAGCTTGCGGTCCATCTCTTCGACGAGGCTTTCGCGGGTAACTCCCGAGCGCCATTCAGACTCGGGTTTTAGATGAATTATCGTTTCGTTCATGTTCACCGGCGCCGGATCGGTTGGTGTCTCGGCCCTTCCAACCTTGCCAACGACTTGTTCGACTTCCGGAAACGAAGCGAGCACTTTGTCCTGTTTCTGAAGGAGCTTTAGTGCTTCTTCCATCGATATCGCGGGATCTGTGACCGGCATGTACATCAGGTCGCCTTCATTCAGATCCGGCATAAACTCGGAACCGATAGTCATCGCCGCACCGACAGCTCCCAGAAAAAGGCCGAATGCCAGAAGGATGACTACCAAACGATTTTTTAGTGCCGCCAACAAAACCGGTTTGTAGATCCCCCGAAGGAAGCGCATCAGCGGGTTCTTTTCCTCGCTGTGCATCTTGCCGCGCAAAAGAAATGTGCAAAGAACCGGCACCAGCGAGATTCCGATCACGGTCGCGGCGATCATCGCGAATGTCTTCGTATATGCGAGCGGATGGAAGAGTTTTCCTTCGCGTCCCTCAAGTGCGAACACCGGGATAAATGCGAGGATAATTATCGCCATTGAAAAGAAGACGGGTCGGCCGACTAATTTCGTCGACTCAAGAACGGCTCGCCAGACTGCCGGCCGGTCCTCTGTATCAATCTTGTTCTTCTCTATATATCTGAACGCGTTTTCGGTAACGACAATACCTGCGTCGACCAACACTCCTATCGCAATCGCAATCCCCGCGAGCGACATGATGTTTGAGGTGATGCCCATCATGTACATGAAGAGGAATGAGGTCAGCACGGCAAGCGGCAGCGGAATAGAAACGATAAGGATCGAGCGAAAATGATAGAGAAAGAATATATGGACGAGTGAAACAAGGATGAGCTCCTCGAGGAGTGTCCATTTGAGTGTGCTTGTGGCGCGGTTTATGAGTTCGGTCCTGTCGTAGAAGGGAACGATGCTGACACCTTCAGGGAGCCCAACCTCAATTTCACGAATCTTTCGTTTTGTCGCGTTAATGACATCGAGAGTGTTGACACCGTATCTCGCGATAACCACTCCGCCGACAGCTTCCTTTCCGTCTTTGTCCAGTGCCCCTACACGGAATGCATCGCCAAGTTTCACAGTTGCTACGTTCTTCACGTAGACGGGTGTTCCGCCCCGCGCGCCGATAACGATGTTCTCAACATCGGAAACCGACTCTATAAGACCGACACCCCGTACGACTGCCCAACGTCCCGATTGTTTGACGACATTGCCGCCGACATTCGTATTCGAACGTTTCACAGCCTCGATCACTTTCGAAATCGGGATCTCAAAACCGCGCAGCTTTCCGGGGTCGATGTCTATTTGATATTGCTGGACATGACCGCCGACCGATCCGACCTCGGCAACACCCTTGACGGAGTTGAGCTGGTACCGAACGAACCAGTCCTGGATAGTTCGAAGTTCGCGAAGGCTGTGTTTATCGGATTCAAGCGTGTACCAGAAGATCTGTCCGACTCCGGTCGCGTCCGGGCCAAGAGTTGGCGAAACATCTGCGGGAAGTTCTTTTGAGACGACATTCAAACGTTCGAGGATCCGGGTCCGCGCCCAGTAGAGCTCGACATCTTCCTCGAAGATGATATTGATCATCGAGAAGCTAAACGCAGAACTGGCCCGAACGACCTTAACGCCGGGAAGACCCTGGAGGTTGGTCACGAGGGGATATGTGATTTGGTCTTCAACTTCCTGCGGCGATCGCCCGGGCCAGTCTGTAAACACAATCACCTGGTTCTCCGAAACATCCGGGATCGCATCGATCGGGGTGTTACGGAGCGCCCAATAACCCGCCAGTGCGAGGCCTATAAACAAAGCCGTCACGATGACGCGGTTTTCGAGGGACCATTTTATGATTGCGTTTATCATCAATACCTAGTTTCAAGTTCCAAGTTTAAGGTTCGTTGCGATTTCGCTTGCTTGCTCCATTGCCGAAACAAAACTTGAAACCTGGAACTTGAAACTTGAAACCGCTTCTCTAGTAAGCCGTCATCGAGATCGTCGTCTTTCCGGTTTCCTTCCCTTCATAACTGATCTGGGCGATCCAATCGCCCGCCATTTGAAGTTTCAAGGGTCCCGAGAATTCACCCGGTGTTCCGGTCGTGTTTAGTTTCGCGGCGTCGTTCATTTCCGCCATCGAACCCATCGCCGGCATTTTGAAATTCAGCGAAGCGGCCTTCATTTCGACCGGATTGCCGCTTCCGTCAGTGAACTTCAGTGTGATCTGTTGGTCACCGTTCTTGAGTTTCCCGTCAGTGCTCAATATCGAGACATTCAGGTTCTCGTTAATCTTCTTTTCAGCAATCGCCTTTGACGATCCGCCGCCATTAGCGGCTCCGCACGCACTTATCAGCGCTGCGAGCGCCATTACAACAAACAAATAAACTATCTTTTTCAAATTCATTCTCCTCGAACAAAAAGGGTTGACCGGGCTAAAGTCCGGTATTTCGGGTTTAAAAACACTAATACGCCTGTTTTTAGCCGCAATTCGACTGAAAAAAGACGCACTTCTGGTTTAAAACTTTAGAGTAAGAGGGATTTGTGACGCAGGAAGAATGGAGTGCCCTGAGCGAGGATTGAGTGTTCAAGCGGAGGTTTTAGAACTTCCTTAGGACGGGTGGCATCGACCACACCATAAAAGTAATCAACTTCTGTCTCGCTGAAATCCGCTGTTATCTGAACAACGCTCGATGTGCTCGGAACCGATGGGACCGATTCCTCACAAGAAGTGAGCCTGCAGAAGTTTTTTCGCTTAGGAGTTTGTTTCTCCTTCGACATCTTCTTGCAGCACTTCATCGGGCAAACCTCATTTGCTCCCATGGCTTTGGCGACATCGAGCGGAGCTCCGCCCACAGTGCCCGCGGCCATGATCAATACAAAAAATAAGGTTTTAAGCTTTCCAGCCATCATTTCTGAGTCTACGTGTTGGCGATTCAGGTTGTCAATCAATAAAAAATCGGTTTACCTCTGGAGCCACGCGAAAGGTCGGTACCGTCGGCGTAAGCCGATGGCAGTCATCTCCGCCTGCGGGACTGGAGCGCGGGCGACTCGCCTGCCATGAGCGACGAAAGTCGCGAAGACTTCTATTCAATCGTCGCAGACGCGACGAATCAGTACCGTCGGCGTGAGCCGATGGCTGTCACATCCGCCTGCGTTAGCTGGCGGTCTTTCGCGCGTTGCGCACAAGCGGACAGGGATGTCCGCGCTCCATTTCGGTCCGAGCGATTGTGGTCTGAATTGGAGCGCCGTATCTTTCATTGAACTCTGAACTCTGAACTCTGAACTCTGAAC
>JABDKD010000028.1 GCA_013003215.1 Pyrinomonadaceae bacterium | reverse complement strand
GTGAGCCGTGAGCCGTGAGCCGTGAGAGGTAGGCGAAAAAAGCAGTCAACCTTGTCAACTCAGTAAGCTCAGTCAGCTCAGTCAGCTCAGTCAGCTCAGCAAACTCAGCGAACTCAGTCAACTGAGTCAACTCAGTCAACTTTTCAGACCAGCATCACCCTGAGGTTCCCCTTGATCAGATCATTCTGGAAAGGAAAATCCTTGACTGGCCGCGTCGGATCTATATCGATTCCGATTCCATAGTTTGTAGATTCACGTCCTGAATAACCGAAAGTCAGAAGGACATCGTCCTTGTTTTTGGCAAGAAATGCGTCGGTAACGGTTCGCATTAGATCCCCGACTAGTTCGGCGGTTGGCGCTCCCGACCCGGTCAGCTGCTTTACAACTCCCTTCACTTCAGAACTTTCCAAAACCTTCTTTAGGCGAAGACCCAGTTCCCTGTGTCCCGAATCGCTTTCCATCACGGCAACGTGCATACCGAGAAGTCCCTTCGGATCCAACTCTGGGTAAAGAATTATCCCATCACCCAGGATCAATGCCGGCGATCCCGGTTTTACCCTTTCGAAGATATTTGAGACCGAAGCGATCATCCATTTCAGCGCATCCAACTCGACTATCTCGGGAGCAATACGCGTGATCCTCTCATTGTGTGCCGAGACGATGTCACTCTCGTGTTTGTCTTCACCTCGGCCGTCAGTAGAGAGAGTAATGACATACAGTTCCTTATTGCCGCCTTTTAAGGATTCAAGTTCGGTGATGGAAGCAAAGACTTTAGGCATGGGCCTCCTGTGCATTGCGAAGAGAAGATCGCCGGGACGATTCAAAAACTCATTTGTCGAAAAGTGATGGTGCCCCCAGGAGGATTCGAACCTCCAACCAACAGATTATGAGTCTGCTGCTCTAACCGTTGAGCTACAGGGGCCCCTATTCCGAATTTTGACCATTGACCAAAAGACGAACTGAGATGATAAAGGGTTCAAAAACTTTTTTCAATTGGTCCCAGAGTTAGGCGGTCTTCGCAAGAGAGTTCTTTTTAACCGCAATCGTGGTCGTAAATTGTATCCGAAAAGCGATTCAGAATTTTGGTAATTGTTCATTGGTCAATGGTCCATGAACTTTGATTAGACCATTTTCTTGGCGAGTGTATTAAACGCTTCGTCGACATTTTCACCGGTCTTGGCACTTGTACGCAAGACCCTTTCGCCGGCAAATTCAACCATCCATTCATGATCGAGTTCAATTTCATCAACGAGGTCATTCTTGTTAAACAGGATCATAAACGGAACCTGGCCAATCTCGTCCTCGATCATAAGCTGAATCCGCTTGGCAGCCTCGAGTGAGGCTGCTCTGGTGAGATCCACAACCAGTATGTAGCCCGAAGCGCCCCTTAGAAATGAGGCTTTGATCTTGAAATCGTCATCTTCACCCTGGAGGTCCCAAAGCATCATCGTGACCTCTTGGTTATCTACTCTAACCACTTTTTTATCAACCTTTACGCCGATCGTAGAATGGTATTTTTCCGAAAAGACGCTTTGCACAAACTGGCGTACGAGACTTGTCTTACCAACTCCCGTAGCCCCTAACATGCATATCTTTTTTTGTATCATTGATCCTGGGGGGTCACCTTAAATGTGACTACGCAATCCTCTGCTAAAGTTTCCGATCCAATTTCTATTAACTTAACATTTTTCGCGTTTTCGTTTCCTGACAAAGAAGTCTGGATATCCTGCGAAACCCGTTTTGCACGGTTAGAGCTAATTTCCCGGTTAACACCTTCGGTCCCTGTCCGGTCGGCAAATCCGGTAATCCGAATATCAAACCGACCGGCTGTGGCAAGTTTCGCGACTTCTTCAGCTACTTCCTTCGTCGCACTCGCGTCTCTATACTCCAGCGTTCCGCACTTAAACTGAATACGGCTTCGTTCAATCGAAGAAATCGGGTCGTTTTGCGACTCACCGGTCACGCGCACCTCTTCAACGCCGCTTATCATCGAGCCGAATCGCTTCGCATTCGAGAACCAATCGGATGTCGCCTTTCCATCGACCGCTAGAATTCCATTTTGATACGAAAGTTTTACACCGTCCGGAGGAGCAAGGAGCTTCTGGGCACGTCGAATCACGAAATCGCTGTTAGAGTCGTGATACTCCCGCCACGAGAGCGCGACATCATCTTCGTCATATCCATTATTCGCAAGAAGAGTTGACGCACCGTTTGCGAGCGGATCCTTCAAACCCGCGACAGAATGCGTGAACCAACCCCTTTGGTAATCAGTAAGAACATATCCCGGCTCTTCCCTAATATCTTCAAGTAATCCTGACCAACGCCAATAGTCCAGCGCAAAGTATCCGACCACCAAAAGGAGAACCAATGAAACCACCCCCAACATCAGCCTTGCGGGAGAAAAGAAGCCTGCTTCTTTTTCTTCCATTGCCTGGAATTGAAGACAGCGCTCCAACTCGGGTCGCGCGCGGGCGAAGATCTCGGATTCACCCTCGAACTCCTCCAACTCCCGTTCAAACGTAAACTGGACCTTCTCAATCGCAGTCGTAAATATTTCCCTAAGTTCCAAGGGGGGATTGCCCCTAATCGCGGCTGCCAAAATTACATCAGGGCTATTCTCAATCCAAACGCTCAGCCCGCTGATCTTAAACGAGTCCAGCGTCGCATCCTCGGATGTTTTGAACGAATCGTGCGCAAAATCAGTAATCGCGGTAAGCATTGCTGACACCATGTCCGCATCCTCTGTATCCTGCGGATTGCGTGCCACATGTTGAAGCAATAGCCCGGTCTCGCGATGAATAAGGAATATCTGCTCGACGCTGTAGCGGAGCGTTTTAAGCATCACTACTTCACCAAATGAGCGTCCCGTTCGAAATGCCTCAAGCCGCCAGCGTAGTCCTTTTGGCGAAACGGAATACTCCAGCGTCTGATTAAAAGACTGCACCATGGAACTCAGCGCAGCGGAAATAGCTTTCCTGATTGCCGGACCGATCACCGGAAAAAGCGCATCTGCAAGCACCTTTGGATTTCTCAAAACGGATTCGCGAATATTCTCCTCGACAATTGGAAGAGTTGCCTCGGTTAACTCGGTGCTTTTTTGTGAGCTTTTGGAGACGGCTTCAGGTAGAACACTGCTGACCTCCTCGGAGCCGATCAGGATGCGGCGAAGTTCCCCGATCTTACTATCGCCGTTGGAATTGTGAACAGAACCGTCCTTGCGATCCGAATCTTCATTTGCATTCGGTTCCGCGCTCGTTTCCTGGGATGTGTCTGCGCTCGGTTTCATTTTTATGGAAACTAAGGTCTGTGAGTGTCTACTCGTTATTAGTTTCTGGAATCTTTAACTCGCCGTTTAATCTCATCGCCATTTCGGTGAAAAGATCAGCGAGTGCTGCCCTGTCAGCCTTCTCGTCACGTAGTTCATCGGCCTCCTTCTCGAACGAGGACATGATTTCATCGTGCTTTTTCTGCAGGTTGTCGGAAAGTGTCTTGGATTGACCCAGAAGCTGCGAGCGAAGGTCGGTTTCATTTTTAGCGGTTTTCTCGTCTAAATTTGATATCTGTTGCTGAAGTTCACGATCCGTAGCCTGGGCAACGTCGGTCAATTTTCTAATGGCATCGCCACGAAGATCTTGTTCTTCGTAGACCTTATCTGTCAGTGAGTTAACTTCTTTGTGAACATACTCTCCAAGTTTATCGAGCTTTTCTCGGGTTTCTTCTCGCAGCGATTCAACTTCCTTACCGAATCTCTCTTCAAGTTGAGCAAACTTCTTTTCGAAATCTCTGACCTGAACACCAAACAAAATGTCGCGGATCTTGTCAACATCATCCGCGGTTTCTTTTGCCGCTACTACATCTATCTCTTCCTTAGCTTTCATTGGGGTCTTCCTTATCCTTAAGCTCGGCTATCGCCTTATTCACGGCTTCGAATTCAACCGTTATTTTGTGAAGTAATTCTTCCAGAGCCTCCATATCAGAGGATTCAGATTCAAGCTCCAAATCTTCAAACAGTCCCGATAGTTTGAAGATTCCAACATTCGCACTGCTGCCCTTGAGATTGTGCGCCGTCTTTCTGACGCTCTCCCGGTCTCCGGAAGACACAAAATTGGACAATAAGACCATTTTTGTTTCCGTATGAACGGCAAAAACCTCGAGAATCTCAACCAAAAATCCCCGTGAGTCTTTCGTCTCAAGAGCACTCAATCGCGCGAGTGTTTCCAAATCTACATATCGTGAAACGGAATGTTCGCTGAAATCCCGACCTAAGTCAAGGTTTTCAGCACTGATGCCGATATCTGATTTTACTTTGAGGATTTCTATAAGGTCGTTTTCTGTGAATGGTTTACGAAGCAGTGCGTCCATCCGGCCTTGTGGTGAACCTGCCAAATCTCCTTCGGTAACGCTCGCTGTAAATGCGATGATCGCAGGGCCATTTTGCTGTTCAGTTTTTATAATCTTTGCAGCCTCAAATCCATCCATTACCGGCATCTGGCAATCCATCAGTACGATGTCATATTTCTTCTTGCGACAAGCCTCGACAGCGACACTCCCATTTTCTGCAAGATCCGGAGCAACACCATGACGCTCAAGCATTTTCTGAGTTACACGCAGATTTATAGGATTGTCTTCTACTATTAGAATCTTTAGCCCGCCCGCCAGTTCCTGTCGCAGATCAGCGTCGGCAATCTTCTCGGCTTTGAATTCGGCCTTCGGAAGCGGAATCTCGAACCATATACTGGTGCCTGACCCAACTTCACTCGAAATGTCCATTTCTCCATCGACCAAACTTACGAGTTTGTTGGAGATAGCAAGGCCAAGACCTGTACCGGGATGTGCACGTCTTGTAGATGCGTCTGCCTGGACGAACGCGTCAAAAATATCCTTCAGATCAGCCGCCGGAATTCCGATACCTGTATCGCGAATCAAAAACTTCACCCTTTCATCTTCTGCTTTTGTTGCTTTTACTTGAATGGACCCGGAATCGGTGAACTTAATCGCATTACTGAGCAGGTTGTTAACTACCTGGCGGACGATTCGCTGGTCTCCTGTCACAAACTCCGGGACTTCTGCCTCAACTTCGAGACTGATTTCCACATTCTTATCCCTTAGGAGTGGCTTGGAAGCGGAAACACATTCATCGAGCATTGTGGCTACTGAAAAGGTTTCGCTGTTTGGCAAAAACTTCCCTGCTTCAATCTTCGAAAAATCCAAGATGTCATTAACGATACTGTGAAGGAGTTTGGTACTTGTGCGAAGCATCCTCAGGTATTCCGCCTGGTCGCTATCAAGCTTAGTGGACCTTAAAAGATCCACTGTGCCTATTATGCCGGTGAGGGGGGTACGAATCTCATGGCTCATATTCGCGAGAAACTCGGCTTTGGACCTTGCCGCTGCAAGTGCCTCCTCACGAGCTCTAGAAATCGCTCCTTCGATTTCCCGCCTGTCTGTTACGTCAATAAATGATATGACCGCACCGCCACCTTTATCTTCTGGTACAGGAGCACAAAAAAGCTCTGCAAAAAAAACGGTACCGTCCCCCCTGACGACTTCTTCGGTGTTGATATGTGCAACTTCACCTTCCGAAAACGAGAACTCGATCGGCGCGCATTTCGGGTCGTCTTTCGTAACATCGGGACCGAAAAACATTTCCGCATAGCTCTGCCCGAGAGTTTTGCCTGGAAGGACCGCAAGTATCTCTGCCGCAGCCTCATTCAGGTAAGTCACAGCGCCTTCTTTATCGATTCTGCAAACTCCGGCACCTAGTGAATTCACAACTACTTCCAGCTCGGACGTGTCGAGTTCTTGAACATCAGAAGATTTTGACTTATCGGATTTCATGTACTGGACAAAGATACAGACTTTTGGCTGTCGATGTCCAAACTCGCGGGAATGGATTGAGCGGGTCAGGAATGGTTGGAATCATTTTGAGCCTTACAAACACAAAGGTGCCCGATCCTGAAGGGTCCGTATCAAGATCGGGCGAGTAAGAAAGAGGGCTACCCCCGTCCCCACTTTCTCACTATTCAATTCTCAAACCATTGACTTAGAACAGAAAAAAAGATCCGGCAATAAACTCCCTTTGCCGGACCCCAAAATGAATTAGTTTTCGATTAGCTTAAGGAGTAGTTTGGTGTTCCCGGTCTCCAATTCCTCGCCCCCAATTAAAGGTTTCTTCAACCGGGAACACCTTACACGTTTATTATAGAGTCAATTGTCGTGCCAAAGTTTTCGGATTTTGAAAAAAACCCGTAAAGTACTGAACACACACAGGTTATGGATTGTTTAAAAATTCGGGACCAAGATTGTTATATCGAAATAGCGACATTTTGTCATGCCATACTTACCTTGAACGACAATTTGTCATGCCCTATATTCTTTGAGCTTACGATAAAGGGTTCGAGAGGTAATACCTAGTATCGAGGCCGCCGCCTCGCGATTTCCGTTGACTTCTTCTAATACTTTCAAAATATGATCTTTTTCGAGCCAAGCCAAGCTAACAAGTTCCGGTTTAGATTCCGTGGGAACTGCACCGCTTATCACCCCGGACTCGAATATCCCGTGAATTCTTTCGATCTTGTCACCGGAAGCGAGTGCGACAGTTCTTTCGACGGCATTTTTCAACTCCCTGACATTACCCGGCCAGTTATATTCGCGTATTTGTCTCTTTGCCGCGTTTGAAAACTCCAGTTCCGGCCGTCCGTATTTCGACTTGAATCTTTCAAGAAACCCGTTTGAGAGCGCCTCAAGGTCTTCAGGCCTTTCATGCAAGGGCGGCAACTCAAACATGATAATGTTCAAACGGTAATACAGGTCGGCGCGAAAAGAACCGTCACTGATTCCCGCTTTGAGATCCTTATTTGTCGCTGCGATTACACGAACGTCCGCAGTCTGATCCCGGACCGAACCAACCTTTCGGAATTTACCGTTCTCCAAAAACATCAGAAGCTTCACCTGTAACGAAAGCGGCATTTCACCGATCTCATCGAGGAATAGAGTTGATGCATCTGCTGCCTCGATCAATCCTACTTTTTGTTTTCCGGCTCCGGTGAAAGCACCTTTTTCAAAACCGAAAAACTCGGATTCAACCAAATTCTCGGGTATCGCCCCGCAGTTCACCGACACGATAGGCAACTCAGCACGGCCGCTTTTTGAATGAATCCAGTTCGCCAGCACATCTTTTCCTGTCCCGGATTCTCCCGTGATCAAGATCGTGGCATCCATACCCGCTACGCGTTCCGCTTCAGCGAATATCCGTTTCGAAATCTCGCTCTCAAAGATCGGTTGAACGCCGGGATAGCGAGTGGCAGCGGCGACCTTCAAACGCTGGTTTTGTTTAACTATCCGGGTCTTGTCCGACGCTTTTCGAATCAACTCTTTTACCTGATCCGAATCTGCGGGTTTTGTAATGTAGTCGTAGGCCCCGGCACGCATTGCGGTAAGTCCGGTCTCGAGCGAGGTGTCAGCTGTGAGCATGATCACTTCAGGTGCGCTCTCTAGTGTTCGAATGGTTTTGAGAACCTCGATCCCAGAAATGTCGGGTAAATCGACGTCTAAAATAACAACATCGAATTCCCTCTTTTCCAGGACGTCGAGCACTGAGCCGCCAGTGGTGGCCGTGGATATCTCAAAATTCTCGTTTGCGAGTTGTGTCGGCAGTAACCTCAGGAAAACAGGGTCGTCGTCCGCCAACAGGACTCTAAGCTTTTGCTGCATTTCTCGCAGAGAGTATACGTTCGATTTGTGAGGTATGGCGGTTCTCATGGCCGCCGATCAGCACCAGCCAGTCGATGGCGGTAAGTTTCCCAAATGCCGGGTGCGGAAACGAAAGTACCGTTCCGTTCGTCTCTTCGAACAACGGTTTCATATTATTCAGACGGTCGCGATTCTCCTTCAGGATCGCAACAGATTCCGAAATGGCACGGCCACCTTTAGGTTGTACCACTTCCGGCG
>JABDKD010000023.1 GCA_013003215.1 Pyrinomonadaceae bacterium | reverse complement strand
GTCCTACCCTCCTGCCGTCCTACCCTCCTGCCGTCCTACCCTCCTGCCGTCCTACCCTCCTGCCGTCCTGCTGCTCCCTCGCACTCAGACCAAAAAATTGCTAATCTTTTTCTACAAATCAGAACGAGGAATTATCAGAATGAGCGACCGACCGACCGTTTCAGGGCTTTATAAAAGGGCCGTCGAGATTAGAGAAGGAAACGCCGATATTTCGTACAAGGATATCGCCGCACAGCTGAAGTCCGAGAACGACGGAAAAGAGTTTCCCGACCCCGCGTTTTTGACTATCCCTGAGTTGGATAACATCGCCCCGGAAGAAGACTGGACCGCGGGCTTGCCGATAACCCTTCGCGGTATTCAAAATGAAGACTGGAACGATGTCGCCCACGGGATAATCATTTGTCTCGAACAGGTCGAGAATTATCCGAAAGAATCCGGCCGCGAAGATGCTCCGGAAAAGGAATGGCGAAACCGCGACAAGCGAATCGCCGATGCTGAGAAGAAGAATCTTGACAAGTGGATGCCGGAAGAACTGATGAATATGGCACGAAAGTCGACAGGGCAGTGAATCATAGACCATTGACCATTGAATTCGGAGCTTCCGGATAATTGAGAGACTAGCTCTCAATTATCCTTTTCCAGATGCATGAATACCTTTAAATGTTCCTTGGTCAATGATCTATGGTCAATGAGAATATAAAATCCGTATTCATTGCCGAGTTCGGCCCGGCGGAAAACCTGGAGATCCGCGAAATCGATCCGCTTCCCCCACCAGCCAATAACCAAACACTTATTAATGTAAAAGCAGCGGCCCTGAACCGTGCCGATTTGCTGCAAAGGAGAGGCCTCTACCCTGCACCAAAGGGATATCCCCAACGTGTTCCCGGTCTCGAATTCTCAGGTAAAGTCGCTGAAGCGGGTCCGAATTGCGGGCGTTTCAAGCAAGGCGATCGCGTTATGGGCATAACGGCCGGCGGGGCACAGTCCGAACAAATACTCGTCGATGAGCGCCACGTTGTCTCGATACCGCAAGCGCTTTCCTGCATAGAAGCCGCTGCACTTCCCGAGGCGTTTATTACAGCTCATGATGCAGTCTGGACGCAGGGTCATCTGCAACACAACGAGACACTCCTGATCCATGCCGTCGGGTCCGGGGTCGGACTCGCCGCGCTTCAAATTGCAAAAGCCAAAGGAAATAGGGTTTTAGGGACATCACGAACAGCTCAAAAACTCGACAAGTGTCGTGACTTTGGGCTCGATCTTGCGATCGATTCGTCATGCGAAAATTTTGCGGAGGCCGTTAAGAATGCGGGGGGTGTTGATGTAATCCTCGATCTCGTAGGAGGAAAGTTTCTCGATCAGAACCTGAAGAGCCTTAATCGGCATGGCCGCTTGGTGGCGGTCGGACTTGTTGGAGGACGAAAGGCGGAAATGGACCTTGGCCTTGTATTGACGAAAAGACTAATCCTGATCGGAACGGTAATGCGGTCGCGTTCTGCAGAGGAAAAAGCCGAAGCGGTCGCGGGGTTTGAAAAAGATGTACTTCCTCTGATTTCGGATGGGAGTATCAGACCGAATGTCGATCGGGTGTTTCCGATGAGTGATGTAGCAGAAGCACATAGATACCTCGAATCTAACAAGAGCTTTGGGAAGGTTGTGCTGGAATTTGGATGAGACGAGGAGTTCAGCGTTCAAGGTTCAGAGATAGTAATAATGGGTTGGCTCTGGTATTGGTCGGCGATGATAGTAAACGGCCCGCTGTTTTTCAGCAATAGATCATCGTGACGCTGAAGGCGTCAAATCTCCAAACGACACGTTCGGCGTCGACATTTGTTTGTGTCTTAACCCGGGGTCACGTCGCCGCGCTCCGGACCCCGGGCTATTCGATTCGTCGCTTTCAGCGACGCAGTATTCTGGCGCCGCTCAGCCGTGCCAGCGATTCAGATCAATCGACAAGAATTTGCATTTATTTAGAACAGTTCTAAATTAGATAAAGGTGTGATACGATTCCCGCAACTTAGAATAATTCTAAATTAAAGAAGGAGAAAGGAAAAGATGGAAAACGGGAACGGATGCCCATTCTCAGGCGGTGGAAACAAGCAAACTACAAACCGAGGAACTTCAAACAACGATTGGTGGCCGAACCAGTTGAACCTAAAAATGCTTCATCAGAACTCTGAAAAGAGTGATCCGATGGGTAAAGGCTTTGACTATGCGGCCGAATTCAAGAAGCTCGATCTTGAAGCCGTAAAGAATGATCTCTATAAGTTGATGACGGACTCTCAGGACTGGTGGCCGGCGGATTATGGTCATTACGGCCCACTCTTTATCCGGATGGCCTGGCATAGCGCCGGAACCTACAGAATTGGTGATGGCCGTGGAGGTGCAAATTCCGGCACGCAACGGTTTGCTCCCCTCAACAGTTGGCCGGACAACGTTAATCTCGACAAAGCACGGAGACTTCTTTGGCCGGTGAAAAAGAAGTATGGAAACAAGCTGTCATGGGCGGATTTGATGGTTCTGGCCGGAAATTGCGCATTGGAATCAATGGGATTTGAGACGCTTGGCTTCGCAGGGGGCCGTGAAGACGTATGGGAGCCGGAGGAAGATATCTACTGGGGCACAGAAACTGAGTGGCTGGGGGACAAACGTTATACAGGCGATCGTGACCTTGAGAATCCATTGGCCGCCGTGCAAATGGGTTTAATCTATGTGAATCCTGAGGGGCCGAACGGTGAACCGGATCCGCTGGCGTCGGCAAGAGATATTCGCGAGACCTTCGCACGAATGGCAATGGATGATGAAGAAACGGTGGCCTTGACAGCAGGCGGCCATACATTTGGTAAGGCACATGGGGCAGGTAAGGAGGCTTTACTCGGACGCGAACCGGAAGCCGCGGGAATCGCTGATCAGGGATTCGGTTGGATCAGTTCCCATGGAAGCGGAAAAGGCGTCGACGCGATAACGAGCGGGATCGAAGGCGCTTGGACACCGGATCCTGTTAAATGGGACAACGGATACTTTGACACCTTGTTCGGTTATGAATGGGAGCTTACGAAAAGTCCCGCAGGAGCTTATCAATGGGTCGCAAAGGGTGCTGAAGGAACCGTTCCCGACGCACATGATCCTTCGCGCAAGCATGCTCCGATGATGACAACCGCCGACATGGCAATGCGTATGGATCCTGACTACGAAGCTATCTCGCGACGCTTCCATGAGAATCCCGATGAGTTTGCTGAGGCTTTTGCGAGAGCCTGGTTCAAGCTGACCCACCGGGATATGGGGCCGCCTTCACGATACCTTGGACCGGAAGTCCCGGAAGAAAAAATGATCTGGCAGGATCCGGTTCCGGAGGTCGATCACGAACTCATCAATGAATCAGATATTGCTGACCTCAAAGCGAGAATCCTGGAATCAGGACTTTCAGTTTCCCAACTCGTTTCAACTGCATGGGCTTCAGCTTCGACATTTCGCGGTTCGGATATGCGGGGTGGAGCAAATGGCGCCCGCATAAGGCTCGCGCCGCAAAAAGACTGGGAAGTGAATCAGCCGGAGCAGCTTGCGAAAGTGATCGAAATACTCGGGAAGATCAAAGATGACTTCGATTCAAAACAGGATGGAAAACAGGTTTCGCTTGCCGATCTGATTGTTCTGGCAGGATCAGCGGCCGTTGAAAAGGCGGCAAGCAACGGCGGTTTTGATCTGAATGTCCCCTTTAGTCCGGGGCGAACGGATGCTACGGACGAAATGACCGACGTCGACTCGTTTGCCGCACTCGAACCAGCCGCGGATGGTTTCCGCAACTACCAGAAGAAGGATTACGCTGTGTCTGCCGAAGAGCTTCTTATTGACCGCGCGCAGCTACTCACATTAACCGCACCGGAGCTGACGGTGCTGGTGGGCGGCTTACGGGTAGTAGGTGCCAACTATCTTGAATCTTCGCATGGGGTGTTTACGGATAAACCCGGTGCGTTGTCGAATGACTTCTTTGTGAATCTTCTGGATATGGGGGTCGAGTGGAAGGCCACTTCAGATAAGGAAGTCGAGTTTGAAGGAAGGGACCGCAAGAGCGGAGAGCTGAGATGGCAGGCTACACGGGTAGATCTGATATTCGGTTCGAATTCACAGCTGCGTGCGCTTGCGGAAGTCTATGCTTCTGAAGACAGCAAGCAGTTGTTCGCTGAGGAATTCATAGCCGCTTGGACCAAGGTGATGAATACGGATCGATTCGATCTGTCGTAAGACTTTAACCTAGACAAGATTCATTGTTCGGGGCCGGTACTTCAATGTGCGGGTCCCTTATTTTCTTTAAATCTATGTATTAAAACGAGATGTTAGAATCGATAAAATAGATTGACGCAGGCTTCTTCGGAGAATGGAAAAACCTCATTACAAGCTGATTGGCTATACTATTTGGCTTTTTATTGCCTGGTCAATCTACGTAGCATTTGTCTACCCGTTACTTCCCAAAAGTAATTCCATACTCGCGACAGTCCTAAAGGAGTCGTTCAGGTTTGCGATTTTTGTTGTCCCGTTATTTCTTATTTTGAAGACATGGAACCCCTGGAAGGACCTTTCAGCCGGAAAGCTGAAGGGATCAGCCTTGCTTTATGGACTCCTTGTTGCATGCGTTTGGATGGCCGTTACGCTGGCGATTGCGGTGTTTGGGCAAAATAGGGGCCTGACGGCGCCTAGTTTGTATTTCTGGTTTACGGGATTCAGCTTCGCGACGATAGTGGAGGAGTTCGTGTTTCGCGGCTACGTTGCGAAGCAACTCTTAGGCAATGGAAAGTTTATTGCGGTATTGGTTTCATCGTTGCTGTTCGTGCTGATCCATTATCCGGGCTGGATAATTCTAGGAATGTTGCCGAGCGTGGCCGCATTTTTGATCGCATCGGTGTCGATCTTTCTGTTGGGCTTGGTGCTGGGTTGGATTTTCGTTAAGTTTGATTCGGTTTGGCCCTGTGTGATTGTTCATGCGGGGAACAATCTGGTCGCGGCGATCACTGTTGCATCAGCGGGATAAATGGCGAGAAGAGGTTCTGATATGAAGCAGGTTTCACAGGTAATTTCGGCACTTAAGGAAAAGGGAAATCCGGCGCGGATCAAGACATTCGAGAAACACGGAGCTCCGGCGGACAAGTTGTTCGGCGTTAGCGTGGCGGACATGAAGGTCATCGCAAAGAAAATAAAGGGCGAGCAGGAATTGGCTTTGGAACTCTACGAGACGGGTAATTGCGATGCCATGTATTTGGCCGGCATGGTTGCCGACGGGGCGCAGATGACAAAGAAGCAGCTTGACTCATGGGCTCGAAAGGCGAGTTGGGAGATGATTTCTGAATACACAGTTCCGGGGGTAGCTACTGAGAATAAGAAGCATACCCGCGATCTCGCGTTGAAATGGATGAAGGCTCGCAAGGAAACAGTTGCTTCAGCAGGCTGGGCCACATACGCGGGATACCTCGCGGTCACTTCGGACGAAGATCTTGATTTCAAAGAGATTCGGTCACTCCTCAAGCGTGTTGAAAAGGAGATCGACGAAGCCCCAAATCGCGTGAAGTACACGATGAACGGTTTTGTAATCGCGGTTGGATCCTGGGTGGTGCCCCTGATGAACGCCGCGAAAGCGACGGCGAAGAAACTGGGCAAGGTCGATGTCGATATGAATGGGACCTCCTGCAAGGTTCCGCTCGCGACCGAATATATCGAAAAGGTTGAAAAAATGGGTCGCGCGGGGAAGAAAAGAACAACAATGAAGTGATGACGAATGAATTTCACTACCATTGAATACAAAGAATTTACAAAAAGCAGTGATCGGTTGCTTGGAAGAGGAGAGAATGACCGCGTGGTGGATGCGCTTTCCGGTAACCCGAGGCTTGGTGATCTTATTGGAGGAACCGGCGGGATTCGTAAGTTAAAATGGCCAATTAATTGTAAGACGAAAAACAAAGTTCAGGGAATTGTTCATTTCTACTTCAAGGATAAAAGCCATCCGGTGCATTTGATTGCGGTTTTTAAGCCGGGAGCAAAACAAACCCTTGCGAAAGCCATAGAAATAATTGTTGGGATGAATGAATAGGGAACAGGACGAAGATGCAGGATCTGAAGGCAAACAAAAACAACGCGATTGACTTTTACCGTATGGCCTATCTCGGAAATCCTTCCGAAGCCGTCGAAAGGTTCGTTGGCAAGGAGTATATCCAACACAATCCCTTGGTGGACGATGGCAAACAACCGTTTATTGACTATTTTACGGAGATGGCCCGGGATTATCCGGGAAAGAGTATTGAGTTCGTCAGGACGGTCGCGGAGGGGGACCTGGTTGCCCTTCACACGCATCAGACATGGCCGGGCGGTGATGAGTATGTGACGATGGATTTCTTCCGGTTTGATGAGAATGGAAAAATTGTCGAACACTGGGATTCGATACAGGAAATACCCGACGAGTCCAAGAACGGGAACTCGATGTATTAAGGCATGAGTATTCGTCGCAACTTGCTTTGGGTAGATGGCGGTGGCGCGTTGTTGGTCGGGCTCCTGGTGGTCTCACTAAGTGGCTGGTTGAGCGAATTCTATGGTCTGCCGAGAAACATACTTCTTTTCACGGGTGTCGTAAATCTGCTCTATTCGTCGTATTCGCTTACACTTGCGATGAAAATACGCAGACCGCGGAATCTCATTACTATCCTGGTTGTTGCCAATCTTTCGTGGGTGCCGATTTGTTTCGTATTGGCCGGGTTATTTTGGAAAGACGCGACAGTCTTTGGTGTTGGTCATTTGATTGGCGAAGGGGTTTATGTCGCATGTCTCGCGTGTGTTGAGTGGTACTGTAGAGAAGATCTTGTTCGGTGATGCAGTGCAATGAGTGAAATGAAGAGTCTTTGTTACATAAACGGAAAAATACAGTCGACTGACGATGGCGCCATCGGAATCAACGACCTCGCGTTGCAGCGTGCCTATGGTGTGTTCGATTTCGGCAGGACTTACAACGGGAAGCTTTTTCATTTCGAAAGGAATCTTAAGCGCTTCCGGAATTCTGCGTCTGAGATCCTACTGGAAGTGCCTGACTCTGACGAAAAGATTCGTGAGGTGTCCGATGAGCTGATAGAGGGAAGTGATCTTAAGACGCCTTCGATTAGGCTCCTTCTGACCGGCGGTTATTCAGAAGACCTGTCGGAGCCCAATTTCATCATCATTGCCGAAGAACTTCCGATATATTCCGAGAAGATCTTTGAAGGCGGCATTGCGGTTGTAACGGCTGAATATCAACGCGAGTTACCTGAAATCAAATCGATCAACTATTTGAACGCCATTCGTACCGAACGCCTTCGGCGTGAAAAAGAGGTGTTTGACACTCTGTATCATTCGAAAGTCGGTATAACCGAATGTCCCCGCAACAACTTTTTTGCGTTCCTTGGTGACACCCTTGTTACGCCGAAAGATCATGTCTTACATGGAGTTACACGCGGGGTTGTTCTGGAGCTTGCCGGTGACCATTTTTCGATTGAAGAGCGCGCCGTCGGAATAGATGAGATCGGGAGTTTTGATGAAGCGTTTACCACCTCGACGAGCAAACGGGTCCTTCCGATAACGAAGATCGAAGATTCGAATATCGGAAGCGGAGCGATTGGTGAACGGACGAGGAAGCTGATGAATCTGTTTGATGAATATACGCAGGCGTATTGATTTGTCGCTTTCAGCGAAGCGGACCGCAATAAATAGCCCCGTGCTTTAGCTCGGGGAAGCGGATGCCTCAACGGTCCGGGGGCTTGAGCCCCTAACCATTCAAGCCCAAATTCCTCCAGCTAAAGCTGGAGGCAATTTAAATTAAGAAATTGAAGAGGAATTGGTATCGCCAGGTCCAACCGTCAATCGATATCGAACAATTCGGTTCCAGCTCTCAAACGAAAAAGCCCGGGCCATCGCCCGGGCTTCAAAACTAACGATTCACTATTTACACGTTCTCACGTTCAATCACTCGCTCCACTGCGGGGGGCGGTGTGATATCCACGCTCGTACTATGTGATGCCGATTTGACCGCAATATGCGGGGCGATGATCAACGCGACGATACTCATTAGCTTGATGAGGATGTTCATCGAAGGACCCGAAGTGTCCTTGAATGGATCACCAACGGTGTCACCTGTAACGCTGGCCTTGTGAGACTCGCTGCCCTTGTACTCCATCTTGCCGTTGACCTCGACACCCGCCTCGAATGACTTCTTGGCGTTGTCCCACGCACCACCGGCGTTGTTCTGGAACATTCCCATCATCACACCCGACACCGTAACGCCCGCCAGGAGTCCGCCAAGGACTTCAGGGCCAAACGCGAATCCGACGACGACCGGTGTGACAAGAGCGATCGCACCCGGGAGCATCATTTCCCTTATCGATGCCTCGGTCGAAATGGCAACGCACTTGTCATATTCCGGAGTCGCTTCACGTTCCATGATACCCGGAATTTCCTTGAACTGACGGCGTACTTCCTGAACCATCGCCATCGCAGCTCTACCAACTGCCGCGATCGCCAGCGAAGAAAAGATAAAGGGAATCATACCGCCGACAAACAATCCGGCAAGTACATCGGCCTTGTAGATATCGATCGAATCAATACCAGCAAGTCCAACAAACGCTGCAAATAGCGCCAGCGCTGTAAGCGCTGCGGAAGCGATCGCAAATCCTTTACCCGTTGCGGCCGTCGTATTTCCAACCGCGTCGAGGATATCTGTTCTTTCTCTGACTTCTTTAGGAAGTCCACTCATCTCGGCAATTCCACCGGCGTTATCTGCAATCGGTCCGAATGCATCGATCGCGAGCTGCATCGCTGTTGTCGCCATCATTCCGGCAGCCGCAATTGCAACTCCATAAAGACCGGCGAAATAGTGCGAGAAGTAGATTCCTGAAGCGAGAATAATCGTTGGGACCAAGGTCGATTCCATACCGACGGAGAGCCCGCCGATGATGTTTGTCGCAGCGCCTGTATCGGACTGCTCAACGATCGATGTTACCGGGCGCTTACCCATCGCCGTGTAGTATTCGGTAACGACGCTCATCAATGCGCCCACGATCGAACCTACAAGGATCGCGAGGAATACGTCCGTGTTTGAAAAGTCGCGGCCGCGCAAGGTCATTTCAGCCGGAAGCATCCATGTCACCAGGAAGTAACATGCGATAGTAACCAGGATGATCGACGTCCAGTTACCAATATTTAAAGCCTTCTGAACATTCCCCTTGTCATCGGAGATCCTGACCAACATGAATCCGACGATCGAAAAGATAATTCCGATTCCGGCGATAACCATTGGGAGGATGATCGGTGAAAGACCGCCAAACTGATCGGCAGCAACAATTTCGCGCCCGAGTACCATCGTCGCGAGCATCGTCGCTACATAGGAACCGAAAAGGTCAGCGCCCATACCGGCAACGTCGCCGACGTTATCTCCAACGTTATCGGCAATCGTCGCGGGGTTGCGCGCATCATCCTCAGGGATCCCTGCTTCAACCTTTCCAACAAGGTCAGCACCGACGTCTGCAGCCTTTGTATAAATTCCGCCGCCGACTCTGGCAAACAGGGCGATTGATTCAGCACCCAATGAAAATCCGGCAAGAACCTCGATTGCCTTTTCCATCGCGACACCGTTGACAGAACCGCCTACGCTTACGACATATAGCTGATAAAAAACTATAAAGAGCGAACCGAGACCAAATACCGCCAGACCGGCAACACCGAGTCCCATTACAGTTCCGCCTGTAAATGCGACTTTGAGAGCTTCTTTTAGCGATGTTCTTGCCGCTTGCGTGGTTCTTACGTTCGCCTTTGTGGCGATGTTCATCCCAAAATAACCTGCCGTCGCGCTAAAGACAGCACCGATAAGAAACGAAACAGCGATCACCGGTGAGGAGGTCTCGACGAGAGTTCCTGACCAAGCCAAAAGTGCCGCAGCAACGATCGCAAAATATGTCAGGACCTTCCACTCTGCCTTCAAAAACGCCATCGCGCCTTCGGCAATATGGGTCGCAAGTTCGACCATATTCTCTTCGCCGGCCTCTTGTTTGCTGACCCATGCGAACTGCACTGCCATTACGATCAGTCCCAAAATCCCTACTCCCGGGATCACATAAAGAATTGTAGATTCCATCAAAAAATCACCTGAACCGTGAGTGATCACGGCTTAATAGTCTTGTTAACTAATAAATCTCTCTGTTTTTAATAAGCGAGTTGAGCCGAAGGACTCAAAACCAAGTATTATCTATGTTTTGAAAGAAAATACAAAGGGCGGAGCGAGTGTAAGGACAAATGGCGCAATTCCTGTGAAGCGTCTGCAATTCGTGGGTACATTACGACGTGACCAAAAGAAAATACAGGCACTTGCAACAGCGGCTCACATGCCACAGTCCAATGCCCGTTGCCACGACACGAAACAGAGGGGTTTGTTAGGAAACGAAGTTGTAGATTTACCTCAAGCGATCAAACATCAACCCCTACCCGGCCTTAAATGCCTTTTCCAAAAACGTCAAAACGACCGTCCAATGATCCGACACATCACCCTTTACGCGTTCGCTGTTGAGCATTGAAGAGCCGTGAACGCCATTCTGAGCGACATACGTTTCGAAGCCTTGGTCTCTAAAACGCTTTAGTTGTGCGGTAGTGTTCTCATTGATCTCGCGACCCGGCCTAAGAGCAAGAACAGGTATCTTTACATTTGGAG
>JABDKD010000006.1 GCA_013003215.1 Pyrinomonadaceae bacterium | reverse complement strand
GGACGATATTGTCAGGAACGTCTTTCGTAAGTATTCGAAGTCCGGCAGTCGGGCGCGTGACGCAATCGACGAGGAGTTCCGGCGCTTTGGATTTCTCGGAAGAGTCTGGTCCTCGCAGGTCAACGGCAACAACCAGGTTGACTGGGCATCAGCGGTCCGTCCTTTCGGGATGAATTATACAAATGAGCGTGGCCGCGCAACCCTGACGGTTGCAGAGAAGCCGAGAAGTTCCGAAAAGGCTTTGTTGAACGAATTAGGCTATAATAGTTGGAAATTTGCACCTCGTTCCAGACAGAAATGATTCTTAAGAAATACTTTTTTTTGGCTTTTGTTAGTGTGGCTGCGCTCGTGTCGGGCGGATGCGGTTTAGTGGATCTTGCAACCGAAAACCTCTTCAGTGTTGTGGGCCTAAACCAAACGGGCACAGTTATTTCCCAACGTGCGAACATTAGAAGTTCGTATGCTGTCGTTGCCGCTGACCTGCTTGAGGTAAAACGTGGACAACAAGTTGAAGTACTTGAGGAGTTTGAAGACGACGCGAAGGTCCTTTGGTACAGGGTGAGGGCAAATGATGAGGATGAGACCGAAGGCTGGATCGAAGCCCAGCACGTCATCAAGGAAGAGTCTCTGGATAAATCGCGTCTTCTGGCTGACGCGGACAAGGACTCGCAGGCACAGGCGATCGGTCAACTGAGGGCGGAATCGAACCTAAGGCTTACCCCTGAAGTATCAAATGAGAATATCCTTCTACGGCTGGATAACAGCTCAACATTCGAGATAGTTGAGTGGAAATATGTCGTTAAGCCAAAGAGCGAAGATGAAAAGCCTGAGAACGAAGAGATAAAGGCTGCTGAAGAGGAGAAAGAGGACGAGCCCGCGAAGCTCGATGAGGTGTATGACATGTGGTACAAGGTTCGCCTTGATCCTTCTGTCTCACCGGCACCGATGGGCTGGGTCTTTGGTAGACAGGTATCTCTTCAGATACCTAGCGAAATTGTCTATTTTCAGACTAATGACAGGAAATTCGTGACCTGGCGCAGACTCGATGAGGTGAAGTTGTCCACGCTTGCCGCGGTAGCGGCCGGTACCCAGGTTAAGATTCCCAAGCCGGGCCCTTGGGTCATACTGACGAGGACAAACGAAGTAAAGGCGATCAATGGCATCGAGCCGGATTTCGATGGAATCCTGGTACTTGGTTTCGACAAATACAACGAAGAACACTACACCGCCTACCACACCAAGCGCGAAAGGATCGACGTTTGGGGGCGGCTGCCTTTGAAGCTGGAAGGGGTTGGTGACGACAAAAGTTTTACCTTGAATATCCGGGACGAATCTTCCGGCGAGATGGAAGAGAAAAGGTTCGTCTTGTTCAAGGATAAGAATAAGCGGTTGAGGGTCACTCCGCCTGAAGACTTAAAGCGCGACCGGTCCAAGAAGGGCAAAAAGAAGAAATGAGTACTGCTGTTCCGGAAAATCCGTTTGAAGAACCATTTGAGATCGAGATCACAGACACGATCGACCTTCACTCTTTCAGACCTGAAGAAGTGCGTTCGGTAGTCGAAAGTTACCTGGAAGAAGTCAGAGAGAAGGGCTTCGAGACAGTAAGAATAATCCACGGGAAGGGAATAGGCGTTCAAAGAGAAATCGTTCGCAAGGTTTTGGCAGAGAAAGACTTTGTTAAGTCCTTCAAAAACGGTGACGAGTTTTCCGGAGGTGGTTCGGGCGCTACAGTCGTAAAACTATCCTACTGACCGTTTCAGGCCTCTTCCAGCACGTCAGCCCAAACTTCATCCCCGTCGCCTTCATCCGCGCCTCCATCTTTTTTAGCTTCGGCGTGCTCAGCGATGACCGCTTCCGCGATGTGGAGTTGGTTTGAAAGGTATTGGCAATGTCTCTCGAGCTCTTTGATTCGGCTCTTTTGGTCTTTGTCGAGTCTATCGAGGTAGGCAAGGTAGAAGAATTGCAGACCGGTGATACCGGCAAGCGAGAGCGCCAAACAAATCAGAATAAAAATCATCTAGCTGAATCCTCTAGTCTTTAACAAAACGGATTATACAGTTGAGGGCAGCTATATGGAAGTATTTTTTGTTTTCACGTCATAGTTGACCGTGATATTGTGCGAATTTGACCGGGGTTGTTGAAATACTGATCGTATTCGTAGTTTTATGACTTAGTTGATCATTGTAGCGGTCAGAAAAATTTGGTCGCAGGAATAGGTATGAATACTGGCAATAACTTACAACTTGTGTACACGCTCTTATGCGATGATGTACGGCTGGAGATGGGAAACAAGGTTTCGCTGATGGGAGTTTTTCAAAACATCATGGTCGATAACCTGCCCGTTTCGCTTATCAAATTTGCCGTGCTGAACCATTGGCGGGGTAAGGGAAATCATAACACCGAAGTCAGAATCATGAATCCCGATAGAGAGAATATGCTTGTTACATCGCAGAGTACGCAAATCCAGCTTGCGCCCGGTGGTTTTACCGATAACGTCAGCTTCTTTGTAAACGTCGTCTTTCCTTCGGCCGGTACTTACTGGATACAGACTTTTGCGAATAGCCAGATGCTTGAAGAGCTTCCGCTGATAGTTACAGATACTGGAACTGTCGCCGGCGAACAGGTTTCCGATGAAATAAGTGAGACGATAAATTAAGAAGGTGTTACAAACGAAGCGAAGGCCGATTCGAATTTCGAATCGGCCTTTCCTTGTGAAGCAATAGATTATCAGCTCTTCCTGACGGCAGTGGCTACTGATCCTCCGTCAATTCCAGAGTCAATGCGGTCCTGTAGATCGCAGCTTCAAATACTTCCACAACCTTTGTAGCTGAAGCCTTCTTTCCGCTCGCCGTCAGACGATATTTTTTTGCGCCAACAGGAAACCTGAACAGAACCTCTCCGTCGCGACTGGTGTATCCCGTCTCAACTTTTTTCGCAGAGCCGTCATCGTTGATTACCTCAACAACCACCTTGGCACCATAGACGCTAAATCCATTCTCGTTGAAGACACTGGCTTCGATGAGAACCAAAGTTCCTTGATCGACGGTCAAAACAAGACGGCCGCCAAGGTTGTTTGTCTTCTTCCGTTTTACAAGTACGTCGTACAACACACCACCGCTGTATCCGGGTTTCTCAAACACAAGGTTGTACTTGCCCGGTTGCAGGCCGGAAAGTTTGAACTTTCCCCCCTTACCTGTTTTTATGGATTTGATGTTTTCGCCATCAAGTCGTGCAGTGACGGTGACCTCGGAGATGCCCTCGCCTTTTTTTGTGCGAACTTTTCCCTTAACACTTCCCGTGCCCTGTCCAAAGGCGGTCACGGAAAATGTCAGCAGTATTAGAACTAAACTGATTCTCTTAATAAACATTATCAGGCGCTTTCAGCCGTCGAGCTTTTTGAATCCTGAAATTCCGCGGCTACGTCATTGATGATGTCATCCAGTGTACGGGTTGGCTTGAAACCGATCAATTCATTTGCCCGGTCGATGCAGGGCACTCGCCGTTTCATGTCTTCGAAACCGGCCCCATAAACTTCTTCATAAGGAATAAACTCGATTTCACTTGAACTGCCGGTCATCTCGATGGCCTTTTCCGCGAGTCCCTTGATCGAGATTTCTTCCGGATTTCCGATATTGATCACTCTACCGAAACATTTCGGTGTTTCGATCAACGTCGTAAGACCTTCAACCACATCACTTACGTGTCCAAAGCATCGCGATTGCTCGCCATCTCCATAAACCGTGATCGGTTCGTTATTCACTGCCGATTTCACAAATCTCGGTACAACCATTCCGTATTGTCCGGTCTGTCTCGGCCCGACGGTATTGAAAAGGCGCACGACAACAACTGGGAGCCTTGTTTCTTTCCAAAAAGCTAGCGCAAGGAACTCATCAAGTTCTTTCGCGCATGCATAGGCCCAGCGGTGCTTGCTGGTAGAGCCTTTTTGAATGTCATCGTCTTCCCGGAAGGGAACCGACGTGCCCTTGCCGTAGACCTCGGAAGTCGACGGAATCAATACCCGTTTGCGATACCTGGAGCAAAAACCCAGCACAATGTCTGTTCCACGGAATATGGTCTCGATAGTCTGTACCGGCTGTTCCATGATCAGGCGGACTCCAACGGCACTTGCCATATGAAAGACCCGGTCAGAGTCCCGTATCAGTTCTTCCATGAGTTTTGCATTCAAAACCGTGTCTACGATGAGACGGAAATCGCTTCGGCCTTCCAGGTGAGCAACGTTTGAGTAACGTCCGGTCGAGAAGTCGTCCACAACTGTAATCTCATGCCCCTCGGCAATGAGCTTATCCGCGAGATGGCTTCCAACGAAACCAGCTCCGCCGGTAATTAAGATCTTCATTCAAATTCTCCTCAAAAAGTGTGCAGATTCTGTTGATTGGGGATCGCGTAAATCGTGGGTTGGGAGACCCTAGGCGACTCAATAATTATCCTATTTAGGGCAGTGATTTGTAAAGCACCCTAAACTGCGCTTCCGCGGATTGCATTTCGAAAATGATCCACAGTTTTCTTTAGCCCTTCCGCCAATGGAACGGTGGGCTTCCAGTCCAGTAGATCCTTAGCACGGGTTATATCAGGCTGGCGCTGCTTCGGGTCGTCTTCGGGAAGCGGCTGATTTACAACCGTAATGTCGGTGCCGCAGGCCTTCGATACCTCACTCGCGAGCTCATTCATCGTAAACTCACCCGGATTTCCGAGATTCACGGGTTTGTGAATATCATCGCCTTCGGTGTTCATGAGCCGGATTATTCCCTCAACCAGGTCATCGACATAACAGAATGAGCGGGTCTGTTCGCCATCACCATAGATTGTAAGATCCTTGCCCTGAAGCGCCTGAACTATGAAGTTTGACACCACACGCCCATCGTCCGGGAGCATCCTCGGGCCGTATGTGTTGAAAATCCGAACGATCCTTGTGTCCACCTTGTTCTGTCGCCGGTAATCCATAAACAGGGTTTCGGCAACCCGCTTGCCTTCGTCATAGCAGCTTCGAAGGCCGATTGGATTTACATTTCCGAAATAGCTCTCGGGCTGGGGATGAACCAGCGGGTCGCCATATACCTCAGACGTCGAAGCCTGAAGGATTTTGGCCTTTACGCGTTTAGCCATTCCGAGCATGTTGATGGCGCCCATCACACTGGTTTTTACGGTTTTTACGGGATTGAATTGGTAATGGATCGGGCTCGCGGGACACGCAAAGTTGTAGATCTGGTCAACTTCGAGAAAAATCGGGAGCGTAACGTCGTGTCTGATTAGCTCAAATCTATAGTAGTCCAGCAGATGGGCGATGTTCTCTTTTCGGCCGGTGAAGTAGTTGTCGAGGCAAACGACGTCATGCCCTTCGTTTACAAGCCTCTCGCAAAGATGTGATCCAATGAATCCGGCTCCGCCGGTAACTAAGATTCGCATAGGAAATAAATGGACAATGGACAATTTCTATTTTCTTAAGCAGGAATCGTCCGAGGACTTATTTGGCGCCAAAAGAATCTCGCTTGGCTACTGTGCTCAACAACAGATTAAGGTTAGCGCATGCACCTCAACAACCCACATTGTCCATTGTCCATTGTCCATTGTCCATCCGGTTCACTATCCATTGTCAATTAAACTTCGTTGTCCATCACTTAAGTTCTTCCTCAAACAGGGCCAATATCCTTTCGTATTCATCTTCCCAACTCGTCGGTCGCTGGAAAGAGTGCCTTTCTGCCGGGTAGAGCATCAACTCGAAGTACTCCGTTTTATCGAGCCTCATAAGCCGTTCGACAAGCTGAATCGAGTCTTGCGCGTGGACGTTAGCGTCCAGCAGTCCATGCAAGATAAGGAGTTTTCGTCGCAGCTGGGAGGCATAGGCGATCGGGGAACTCCTCTTATACGCTTCAGGGTTCTTCTTCGGGTCGCCAAGACGTTGAGATGTGTAAAAAGGGTTCGCCGCGTAATAGTTCTTCCAGTCCATCACAGGCCTGAGGGCGGCTGCAGCTTTGATGTGATCAGGTGCCCGCATGGCCAACATTGCCGCCATAAACCCGCCATAGCTTCCCCCGTAAACACCTACCCGTGACTGGTCGATATTGTACTCCCGGACCATAAAATCAACACCATCAACGTGATCTGAATAATCCAGTCCGCCCAGAAAATCATATACATCGGTGCGCCAGTCACGGCCGTAACCTGCCGAACCGCGGTAATCGATATCCAGAACGACATATCCTTTTTGAGTCAGGAGCTGGTTGAACATGAACTCACGGTAGTAGTTATTCCAGCCGTTGATCACATTCTGCAGATAGCCGGCGCCGTGGACAAAGATCGCCATCGGGTATTTCTTTGATTTGTTGAAACCGGTCGGGAAATAGATCTTCGCGGGTACCATTTTCCCATCCCTCGCCTTGAACTCAGTAAATCTGGGCTCGTTCCATTTTCTGGCAAGAAACTCCGGAGGTGTAGTATTCGATACGTTTCTAGGCCTTTTGATATCCCGGCATGGAAGGCAAATCTTTGGGAGAACATAGATTTCCGCGGGAGCATTCCACGTTGAACCGTCAAACACCAGGGTTCCATTCTCAAATTGCGGACCTGTTCTCATACCCCGAAACGTATCCGGGATGGTGACCGACGCGGGCCCTTTTATCGAAACCGTCTGAAAAGTACGTTCGGCGGCGCCTTCTTTCGTAGAAGCGAAAATGATCTTTTCTTCGTCAAACCAATCGGCCCATCCGATCTCCCAATCACCTTGGGTGAGCCGAACTTTTACAATTCCTGCCTTTTTCCCATCTTCTGGCATGATCACCCGCGCGTAATAAAGATGGTTGTAGCCTGAGTCTTTTTCAGAAGTAAAAAAGAATGCCTCAGGGTCGGATGGATGCGGTTCCATTATCCTCGAGATCCTGCCGATCCATTTCTCGTCAGTCTCCTCTTGAACAAGCACCGGCAACGGTTTTTCGGCGAGCGCGTCGATGGCGTATATCTGTCTGCGTTTGTGAGTCTTATCGATTCGATTGATCACCAGTGTCCGGTTATCGGCAAGCCACTCCATTCCGCCGACATACGATTCGCCTTCCTGTTTCGGAAGCTTTATCTCGATCGATTTATCGAGGCTTCCGTCGGTCTTGTTGGCATAAATCTTGAATTCTGACCAGCCTCTTCTGACAGTTGGCGCGGCTGTGTAGTAGGGAAGATAGTTCGGTACAAAAAGCGGCCTCTGCTTGGATCCATTGGACGCGACGTAAGCCAAAACTGAGCCGTCTTTGCTCTTGGTCGCGCCAAAAACGGAGATTCGTTTGGCCGAGCTGGCCTCCCTCGATATCTGCGTAAGTGTTCCGTTGGTTGTGTTTATCGAATAGATGTTTCCCGACTGCTGGAACAGGATACGGTCTTTATCGAGAAAATCAGCTGAAAACTCAAAACTCTGGGTCTTCGTAATTCTCTTCGGTATTGTTTCGCCAAGTTTTAGAACGTGTATGTCCCCTAAACGGGTGAACAGAATTTTTGAGGAATCCGGGGACCACCGCAGATTACCGATTCCGCCACGACGTGACCTCGCGAATTCGTCATTTACAACCACTCCATATTCGAGCGGATCAGCCTTCTTTTTTTCCGGCGGGGACTTCATGTCCGCCGGCGAGAGCCACTTCTGGGGTTTGCCTCCGACTGTCGGTACCAAAAAAAGATCGTTCAGTTCTTTGCCAGCTGCGTTCCAGAGATACATCACCCACTTTCCGTCCGGCGAAAGTCGCTTAGAGCTGGTCCGTTTACCCGCAATCGACGGCTGTTTCATTATCTCTTTTACGGTCAGTGTTTGGGCATGAAGCGAGGAAAACCCTGAAAAGCAGAAGAACAGTAAAACCGTAGCCGAGAATCGGAAGTGTTTTATACTTTTGGAATTCATAGTTGAAATTGCTGATACCTGAGACGCATGATTTGGATATCGTGTTTTTTATTCATTGGAAATCCGGTGACTAATAATCACACGCGCTTGGCGCCTGTGTGCGAAAACAAAGGTCTAGTTTTTCATCGTATTGTAATGTCACGTTCGAATAGATTGAGAGCATTCTATTCCAGATGTACAGTCACCTCCAAGAACTTTTAAGCAAATCGGATTTTCCAGACGGGACTGCAAGGCTTTTCAGCAAACTGCATCCAGACTCATCAAAAAATATTGTCTTTACTATTCCATGGATAGCGAACATCGAAAGTAAAGCATAAAGAATATTCTTAAACGCAGGCAGATTCGGTCACGAGACCATTACCAATACGAGAAATCAAGTAAATTTTGCGGTTATTGGACTTATCGCAGTGGCGATCGGCTTCGGATGTCTTTGTGGGAAATCCGAGCCAAAGTGTGAAGGATTCGTAAGGTACCAGGGAGAGGAATTCTACGGGGCCGATAAGAATGCCGCTGACGCGGGCAGAAACGCCTGCAATAACTTCTGTATCGCGAAAGATGAGAAGTATGACCAGTACTGTCGTGAGTGGAAAGAGACTCCGGCGGCTGAGAAAGCAAGGCTGTTTCGGGGAGGAAAGCTAAAACGAGTAGACGCGACTCAAGACTAGGGAATCATGGATTACCTGTACAAGGAATGCGCCCCAAAATGCGTGCGTGAGGCAAACATGGGCAATCACAAGCTTCGCACGAGATGTGAGGGAAGCTAATAGAGTCAATTTGCCGACTGTGGTGAAACAGTTATTGGGACGCGCTTTCTTTTTTCGCGACTCACCTGGTTTCTTACGCAAGCTGAAGCAGGGCTCTCTCGGGCATGCTGGCGACAAACTGCTGAAGAAATTTTTCAAGCTCTGCCTGGCTCATCGGCTTGGTGAGCATCATGTCCATTCCCGCTTCTTTGCATGTAAGCCGGTCATCTTCGAATCCGCGAGCAGTCAGGGCAAATATCGGAAGGTGCTCATCCGGGTCTTCAAATCTGCGATATGCATCTGCGACGTCGGGACCGGACATGCCCGGCATATTGAAATCCAGAAAGACGAGATCAAACGACCCTTTCCTGAGAGTGGTAAAAGCGGAGTTGCCATCTTCAGTGGCAGTTACTGTACACCCAAGTCTCTTTAGTTGGGCCGTCAGAATCTCACGGCTAACCCTATCGTCTTCAGCGATCATTACCGAGAGTTGCGGCAACGGAGGGGCTTCATCTTCCTCAGTTACACTCGCGTGTACGTACGCTGCAGGTAACTTCAGCCGCGCAATAAAGGTGCTGCCTTCTCCAACGGTACTTTCAACCGAGATTCCTCCCCCGAGCATTTCGCAAAGGCGTTTGCAGATATTAAGTCCAAGCCCTGCACCTCCCGCTCTCGAGCGCAATCCCGATTGCGACTGGATGTAGGGTTCAAAGATCTGTTTAAGGTCCTTTTCCGGAATCCCGGGCCCGGTATCACTCACCGAGATTTCCCAAATTCCATTGACGTCGCGCGAACTTACAACAATTTCACCGTGAGTTGTGAACTTCGCTGCGTTGCTCATCAAGTTCAAAATGATCTGCTGACACCGAAGCGCGTCACCCTTCAGATATTCACGAGTGCTGGTGTCGATCTCAGTTCTTACTTCGACCGGTTTTGAGGAAAGTGTCGCACGTACAACGGCTGCGGTTTCCGAAATAATTCTTTCCGGACTGAAAGGGTCGCTTTCGAGTTCTATCGTCCCGCTTTCGATTTTGGAGAGTTCGAGGGTGTCGTTCACGAGTTGCAGAAGCACCTGAGCGCAGGACTCGGCGGTTTTCGCAAGCTCAAGCTGATCCTCAGCTACAAGGAGTTCTTCGAGCATATTGAGCGTGCCCAAGAGTCCATTCAGCGGAGTGCGCATATCGTGGCTGATCGTCGCGAGGAACCTAGTTTTCGCTTCATTCGCCTTTTCAGCGGATTCCCGGGCCGCATTTACCGTAACGGCATTTGCGCGAAGTTGCATGTTCGCTCTTCTTAGAGAAAGAAGCCGCTCGACCTGCCTGGCGAGCACTTTTAGTTGCTCGATCTTTTGAGCGGAAAGAGCCATGACACGGGGACTAATCGCGCAAAGTGTACCTAATGGCATGCGATCTACCGGAGATCTGAGGGGAATCCCGGCATAAAAGCGGATCGCCGGACCACCGGTTACAAGTGGATTATCGTGAAATCGCGGATCCCGGGTGGCATCTTCTATCACGAATGGCTCCTCGGGTGTCAGGATGGCATGGGCGCAAAACGCAAGATCACGATGTGTTTCGTCTGCGTCAAGACCGTGCTTTGACTTAAACCACTGACGGTCCTCGTCTACCAGACTCACAAGGGCGATTTCAGTTTCAGCGATCTCGGAGGCGAGCCGCGTGATTTCGTCATAGGCGGATTCGCCTTCCGTATCGAGAATTTCAAATGAACGAAGACTAAACAGTCTCTCGGTTTCGCGGGAATGAAGTGGTGCAGGACGCATAAATTGAATAACCAAAGGGTCGTTGGTGGGTAAAATAATTTCGGTCTCAAGGACGATAGCTTAATGACTTATCGGCAGAAAAACGGGTAAACTTAAATAAATATGTTTCTCGAGCTAGGTTTTACGACATCCGGCGCTGATTTATGCCTAAGAAGAAAGAAAACAAAACGAAGAAACCGGAAGAGGAAAGAACCGACACACCTCCCGAACCCTCAGTTGAGGATCAACTAGAGCGGGGCTATTACTACGATGATGCCCACGGCTACCAAACCTACAAACCCGAAAAAGATACGGATGACACTTCCGGTAAATAGTGGTTCGGGTCGATTCAGCGATCCAGATCCCAAAGCGCATTTGTCCGGACTAACCAAACAAGCGGTATCGTTATTCATTTCGATTTGGAGCTGCTCATTTAATTAAGAATGACGCGGAAGATCGCCTTCCTTTCAAACGCGGAACAATTCTTGCAAATAACTTCCGATTGAAAGATTAGAATTGCGATTGCCTGATGCACAGGTTTTCGCACATGAAATCGAAAGAAGGTCGTTTTCACGGCATTAAACTGAAGGATCAGGTCCTCAAACAAATCTTCATAGCCGAAAAGCGACGATTCAGAGGTCGGACATTGGGAACCCGGGACGTCGTCAAACTGCGAAGTTTTACGCACATCATCTCTACGGCTCAAATCCGGCACAAGCAGTTGTGAGGTATTGAATCATGAAATTATGTCCGAATTTAAGGGTTTTTGGCCGCATTACGTCAGTGATCCGGAGTTGTTTGGCAGTTTATTTGGCTCTTCTGGCCGTTTTGATATTACCAAGCCTCGGGTCAGCCGAAGCCGGGATCAAGAAGAATCAGGAAACGAAGGGAATTCTGGTAACGGCGGTGGCCCATAATGAGCGAACTCGTGAGATTGCGCGGAAGTTGTTTCCCGAGGATTTCGCGGTTAAAGAAAACGGGCGTCCGCAAAAGGTAATTTCGGCTCAAAAGGTCGGTTTGGAGCCGGCTGTTGTCGCGGTGATTCTTCAGGACAACCTCGTAATGTCCGTAAACAACGAGCTCCCCGAAATCAGAAAATTCATACGGTCATTGCCGGAGGGCTCCCGTGTGATGACCGGCTATCTTTCATCCGGATCGTTGAGAACAAGACAGGATTTTACAGCCGATCTTGAGAAAGCCGCTAAGTCGCTCAGAATAATCCCCGGCAGTTCATTCATGTCGCCCTACAGTCCGTTCCTGCAATTAAGAGACGCATTCAAAAAATTTGAAGGTCAGCCTGAAATGAGGCGGATTGCACTTGTGGTTTCGGATGGCCTCGACTTTAGCGCCCGGCTCCGCAGACTGGGTTCGCCTTTCTCGGCGTATGTTGGAACAGCCGTAGCAGAGGCGCAGAAAAGAGGCATCTCGGTGTACACGATCTATGCGCCAGCTGCCGGAAGGCGGCGTTCATACAGGCGTGCGGTTAACTCGGGTCAGAGCAATTTGCTTAAGCTCGCCGATCAAACAGGTGGTGAGTCATTCATGACGGGCAGCAGTTTTGTGACATTTGATCCTTACTTTAAAGAGCTCAAAGAGATTTTCGAAAACCAATGGTATATCGTTTACAGCAGTTCTAATTCCGGAAAAGGATATCGATCGGTTGAAGTTGTGACCGATTTTGATATCGATCTGCAACATGTGGACGGATATCGAGTTCGTGATTGATCCGGCTGCGTTATTTTGTTCCGGTTCGCGTGCAGAAGAAGGCGCATAAGATCGGGATTTGTCTTTTCCAGTGGGTTGGCGAATAAACCCCGGACTCTAAAGATTCCACTACAGGACCGGAGAAAGATTTGGATAAAACTGAAAATAACAAATACATAGACGCTCTTTTGCCTCCCGAGATGGCTCAGCGTGCCGAGGGGATCGGAGAAGCGAAGGCCAAGATGGAGATCGGAAAGCTCTTGGCTTTGTCAGTGCTGGCAGGTGCATTTATTGCGTTCGGTGCCGTGTTGGCAACTCTTGTCACCACTGATTCCGGAAGTTCCATTCCGGTTGGAATCTCGAGATTGTTGGGCGGCATCGTATTTTCAGTCGGACTTATTCTCGTAGTCGTTGGGGGGGCTGAGCTATTTACAGGAAACAACCTGATTGTAATGAGTTGGGCAAGCCGCAAGACCTCGACCGCTGCGGTATTGCGTAATTGGGCCTTAGTCTTCGTTGGCAATTTCATCGGCTCGATTTCGATCGCCGTATTCATTTTTCTGAGCGGGCATCTTAACGGAATCGGGGGAAAGATAGGTGAAAACGCGCTACAGATTGCCACACGTAAGTTGAGTCTTGGGTTTGTAGAAGCAGTTGTACTCGGAATTCTTTGTAATGTATTGGTTTGTCTTGCAGTTTGGCTGAGCTTTAGTGCCAGATCAACGACGGACAAGATTTTGTCGATCGTGCCCCCGATAACTACTTTCGTTGCTTGCGGGTTCGAACACAGCATTGCGAACATGTACTTTATCCCCGTTGCGCTGCTTCTTAAGACGGGAGCAGGCGAAGAATTCTGGTCTAGGATTGGGAGTGCACCCGCCGATTTTCCGGATCTTACGTGGGGAGCCTTTTTTGTCGATAATCTCCTGCCCGTAACTATCGGGAATATTATTGGTGGAGCCGTATTGGTCGGCGCTGTTTATTGGTTTGTCTATCTTCGCAGCTCCAGAGAAAAAGGGGCCTGAGGAATCATTTTTAGTTGACCACCGGGCCCTGGCCCGAAGCGTACCCGCAGAACTCCTGAAGAGATGTTTTTTTGGATATCAATAGCGATTGCCGGTGCCGCCCTTACCTTGATCGCAAGTCGGCGTGCGGTAAAATACGCGTCTCTTCTTGCGCAAGGCCTTTCGCTCCCGCCGTTCTTTATCGGTGTTACGATTGTTTCGATCGGCACGGATATTCCAGAAATGTCTAACTCGATAATCGCTTCGATCGCCGGGCACGGGGATTTGAACGTGGGGGACTCCATTGGGTCGGTTATGACCCAGATAACCCTTATCTTTGGACTCCTGCCGTTCTTCGCTACCGGTTTTTCGATTGACCGGGCACGCACGCTCACGATTGCCGGATTCACGGTTCTTTCACTAGCTATCGGAATTGCACTGGTCAGCGACGGATACCTATCACGCCTGGATGGGGCCATTCTTGTTGGTTGTTGGTTGTTATTCACCTCGCTTTCGTGGAAATATGCACCTGCTTCTTCCGACCCTGTTCTCCCAATGGGCTCAAGCAAAAAGTTTCTTCACGGAATACTTGTGGTTTTGTTTCTCGCCCTTGTCGGCGTGGGAGCCAGTGCTTTCGTAAAGGGGCTGATCGAGATTTCTGCGGGTTTCGATGTTCCTGAATATTTGATCAGTTTCTTCGGTGCGTCTCTGGGGACATCGCTTCCTGAGCTCGCGTTTGTGGTTACCGCGCTTCGAAGCGGCAAGCGGGATTTGGCGGTCGGGGATATTGTGGGCGCGTGTCTTGTCGACGCTACTCTCTCGATCGGTTCCGGTCCGCTTATCGCCCCGACACTGGTAACCGCCGCCTTGTCGATGCGAGGTGGTGTGATTGCGCTTGTATTTGTGACACTGGCGACAGTTACAGTAGTGGTAAGGAAACGCCATGACCGATACTCAGGTGCACTCCTGTTGTTTCTGTACGGCGCGGGATATTTCGTGTTTATTGCGTCCTAACCAGTTTTCGGTTTTTCAAGATCCGAGCCGAAAGCTTTGCAATTTCAACAATAACAATTGGGAGAAGCACGGTTATTGCTACTACGATCGTGTCGTTGAAACCGATCTCAACGGTATTTAGTACCGCAGCCAATGGTGAGAATGTCACCGCAAGAATCTGAAGCAGGATCACAATGCCGGCCGCCGCAAATATGTAAGGATTGCTAAAGAAGCGGTTGAACGCGGATCTCGTGCGCGACCGGCAATTAAACAGGTGTCCGAGTTGAACGCCTACAATGGCGAGCATTGCGATCGTTTGAGAATGCGAACCTTCCCCGTATTCCGAAAGCGCCCACAAATACGCGCCAAGGGCTATTGCTGCCAGGACCAATCCCTGCCAGACCACTGTGAAGAGAAAATCTCTTGAAAGCATTGATTCCCCGGGTTTTATCGGCTTGCGTTTCATGGATCGCGGTGACGCGGGCTCGACACACAGCGCAAGCGCGGGGAAGACATCTGTAACAAGGTTGATCCAGAGTATTTGAAGAGGGAGCAGAGGCAAAGGAAGACCGGCAAGTATAGCCGCAAATATTACGAGTACCTCTGACAGGTTCTGCGAAAACATGAGGTGGACGAATTTGCGGATATTTGCGTAAATGGCACGCCCGCCCCTAATTGCATCTACAATTGTTGAGAAGTTATCGTCCGTTAATACTACATCGGAGGCTTCTTTTGCGACCTCAGTACCGCGCATTCCCATTGCCACACCAATGTCGGCCTGACGCAACGCAGGCGCATCGTTGACCCCGTCACCCGTTACCGCGACGATCTCGTTCGCGTGCTGAAGCGCTCGCACAATTCTCAATTTGTCTTCCGGAGAAACCCTTGCGAAAACATCAGCGTCACGGGCAAGTTCGTAGACCCTTGCTTCATCAGCGGTAGTCAGTTCCGATGAATGTACGGCCTCGATATCCAACGAGCCGGAGAGTTTGAGTTCGTGTGCAATGGCCTTGGCCGTTTCCATCTGGTCTCCGGTTAACATGACGACCCTAATACCCGCGTTGCGTGCTGTCTGAACCGCTTCAAGTGCGCCGTCGCGAATCGGGTCCTTGATTCCCGAAAAGCCCAGAAAAGTGTAGCCATTATCAGTGTCGGCCGCAGGGTCACCTTCAGAATCCAGATTCTTTATTGCAAAACCAAGAAGCCTAAGCGCCCTGCCCGCCATCTCGCGGTTTACATGAAGTAGTTCTTCAGTCTTCTCGGCAGTAAGAACCTCCACTTCCCCGGTTTCATTAACAAAAGAGATGCTTCTTTCTAGAATTACAGCGGGAGCCCCTTTTAGGAGAGCGGTTCTTTTGTTGTCGGAATCCTCGACCACGACCTTCATGCGTTTTTTCGCGGCCTCAAACGGCTCTTCCAGGACGATGGTGTTTCGTTCGCGGATCTGTTTTGGAGACAGTTCAAATATGCGTGCGGCTTCGAGCAGAGCTGTTTCGGTCGGGTCCCCAATCCCTTTTATCGAGCCATCTGGATCCACCGATTCCGAGGCTTCGCTACATAGAACGCCTATTTCCAATATCTGACGTGACTGATTGAACTGGCTTTTTTTTAATTGCTTGAAGTCTTTTGGTTTGATCTGTCCAATACCAGGAAGATGGAGTTCCTGGACAGTCATTCTGTTAGTCGTCAGGGTGCCCGTCTTATCACTGCAGATAACAGTCGAGCTCCCGAGTGTTTCCACCGCTGAAAGTTTACGAACGATCGCGTTTCGTTTTGCCATGCGCAAGACACCTAGCGCGAGAATCAGTGTGGTTACGGCGGGGAGGCCTTCCGGAACAGCCGCAACTGCAAGGCTGATAGCGACTTCAAGCATCAAGAAGAACTCGTCGCCCCTGGCGATCCCGGCAAACATCACTATTGCGGCGATACCGATCACTACATAGACGAGTCGGCGCCCCAGGTCGGCCAAGCGCTTTTCAAGCGGCGTTTGAATATGATCTGCTTCCGAGATCAGCTTCCCGATTTTGCCGATTTCGGTTTCAGTACCGGTTGCGGTTACCAAAGCTGTGCAATGACCGGCAACAACTGTAGACCCCAGGTAGAGCATTGAAGTACGTTCTGCAAGGGGTGTCAATTCGGGAAGCGGGTCGACCGATTTTGGGACCGGAACGCTCTCCCCCGTAAGAGTGGACTCATCGGCAACAAGATTCACCGATTCGGCAATTCTGAGATCACCCGGAACTCGGTCGCCCGCCGAAACCAAAACGAGATCTCCAGGAACGAGTTGAGCGGCCTCAACGATCTTTTCGTTTCCATCTCGGCGCACCCGGGCCAGGGTTTTTGTCGACCGTTTCAATGCATCAAGGGCCTTGCCCGCTCTCCATTCGATCGCAAATCCGATTACTCCATTGAGAAACAGAACCACCAGAATTGAATATGCCTCGAGCCGGCTGTCGGTCAACCAGGCGGCGAGGGCCGCGACCGCCAAAAGCCAAACAACAATACTTGCAACCTGTCCCCACAGATATTGTTTCCATCTTCCTTTGTTGGCATTGGAGATTTCGGATGAGCCGAGAGCGGAAAGCCGTTTTTCCGCTTCGGTGGTGGTAAGACCGGTTGCCGTATCGGCACGCAAGTCGGCGGCAATCGCGCCGACATCACTTGCGTGAGCGTTTTTGCTGAGAGAGGTGCTTTCGGCAAGTCCGGCGTTCATAGGTGTTTACGGTATCCAAAACGCAATCTCACATTTTGCCCGTTCGGTTTCGTTGAACAGGCAAAATGCAATCAGTTGATCAAAATGAATTCCTAAACACGGACCGCTTCGACCGTACAATGTGCTCTTTCGGCAACTGCCGAAGAAGTACACCCAATCAGAAGCTTTGCGAGCTCGCTATGATAGGCGTGTGCCCCCATAAATACACAACTTGCTTGCCATTTTTCGGCTTTTTCTACGATTTCCTCTTTCGGGTTTCCCTCGATGACTTCGTATGCGACCGAAAGGCCGGCCTTCTCGAGCCGCATAGATGCTCCCGCAGCAAGTTGAGAGATCAGGTTCTTTTCTGTTTCTGATTCATCTCCAACCCATTCCTTGATTGGAGGAATAAATCTTCCGATCGCTGTCGGTACCAGTGATTGAACTGCCGAAACAAGCAATACCTCGGTCCCTTCCGGCCAAGTCCGACTGAGAACGGTTTCCACTGCATGTTCCGATCCGTTCGAACCGTCGTAACCGATCAAAAGCCTCTGAGGAAGGGCTTTGTCTCTGTCCACCGTCCTCGCTATCCTAACCGAGCATTCGGCTTCCGTCAGGATCTTTTGCGAAACGCTTCCGATTAAAATTTTGCTAACCGCATTCCGACCTTTGGAGCCAACAACGATAACATCGGGTTTGAACTCGTCGGCCTTGATCAGCACCTCCCAGGCCGGCGATCCGTAAGTTGAGTACGAATCCACCTTCCACTTCGGGAACCGGTGCTGGATTCTCTCCTTTGCATGCCTCGCCAGCGTCTCGGCTTCGTTTACTGCCGCTTTGGCAACTTCCAGCCTTTTTTCCGCCCATTCATTTACGAACGCAGGAAACTCCTCCGGCTTAAAGCCATTCCCGTTCGATTTTGGAGGCGGTGGCATCCAGACTTCTGCAATTGAAATCGCCAATGCTTCAACATCTTCTTCCGGGAACCCTGCATACGGCAGATCGTCAATTGCAGCATCCGAGGGCGTTGAACCGTCGTAGCTTACTAAAACTCTCATTACTCTCTCTCCACATTCTATTTTGAGTAGACCATTCTATGATAACTCACCGAACAAAGTCCTATTCAAGGCAAGGAATATGCCACTTGGCGGGCCCCACCTTTGTGGGTTTAATTTCCCGCATAAGCGGTTTCCAAGGCAGCAACCGCGAAAATGTTCGCAGTTTTTTGAGCTACGATGTCGAAAATGCACAAATAGAGGGATATAATCGTGGCATAAAGATTGCCCTTCATTTTGTATTGAGTTGGTAAATCTGTAATCCGAACCGGAGGTGAAATGGGCGGAAAAGACAAAAAAACAAAAACCACTGTATTGATCGTTGATGACGACACCCAGGTAGCAAAAACGCTGTCGATGGCGTTGACTTCATGGAAGTACGCATGCTCCACAGCAGGAACTGTTGAAGAGGCTAAGTCGGTTTTGAATTCTGAAGGGCCCAGGGTGGTTCTGCTGGATATTGAGCTCCCGGACGGATCGGGGCTCGACCTGCTTGAAGAGATCAAGAAGAAGACACCGGATACTGTGGTAATAATGGTCACAGGGCACGTCAATGTTGAGAGTACGATTAAAGCGCTGCGCGGCGGCGCGCATGACTTCATCGCGAAACCTATTCATTTGGAAGAGCTTAGGGTCACTCTCCGGAACTCGGTTGAAACGGCGGATCTTCGACGTGAAATAAAACACTATCGCAGCAAAGAAGAACAAATGTTTGGTTTTGACCGCATTCTTGGGAAGTCAAAAGCGATGACCAGGGCTGTCGAAACTGCGAAGAAGATTGCTCAATCCGAAGTATCATCAATCCTTTTGCAGGGTGAGACAGGTACTGGGAAAGAGCTCTTTGCCCGCGCAATTCACTATGCTTCGACGCGTGCCGACATGCCCATATTGACGATCAATTGTGCGGCCCTTCCGGCGACATTGATTGAATCCGAACTCTTCGGTTACGAGGCCGGCGCGTTTACGGACGCTAAAAAAAGGAAAGAGGGTCTTTTCGAACAGGCCGATGGAGGTACTCTTTTCCTGGATGAGATCGGAGAGATGGAAGTCTCGCTGCAGGCGAAACTGCTGCGAGTACTGGAAGAGGGTGTATTCAGGCGAATTGGCGGATTAAAGGAGATCCCTGTTGATCTGCGGGTGGTAGCTGCTTCAAACCGAAATCTAAAAGAAGAAAGTGTTAACGAGCGATTCCGTATGGATCTGTACTACCGGCTCTCGGTCGTTCAGATTGATATCCCGCCGCTTCGGGAACGCGAGGACGACGTGATTCTGTTGGCGGAGCACTACATAGCGAAAGCCAACCAGAAACGGGGTCCGGATAGAAGGCTAAAAGGGCTTTCGAAGGAAACCCGGAGAATATTCAAGAATTATGAATGGACCGGCAATGTTCGGGAGCTGCGCAACGTAATTGAACGAGCTTCAATTCTGGAAGACGGGGAACTTGTTACCACAGAGTATCTGCCGGCGGACCTCTTGGTTGAGGGGTCACCCACAGGCACCGGTCAGTTTCAGCTTCCGAAAGAAGGCATCCCCTTACGCGAGGTAGAACTCGAGCTCGTTCGACAGGCCGTTGAGCGAACCGGTGGAAACCTTACACGGGCGGCGAAGCTGCTTGATATCTCGAGGGATCAGGTGCGGTACCGCTTAAAGAAGGCCGGAGATGAAGCCGGCGTCGGAGCCGCGAACCGAGGCTGACAAAAGAAGGATCGATGCAAGACGAATCTGGAACAAAAAAGTCTGAAACAGGGGACGTATCCCGTGAGCTTGAAAATATAAAGCACGCGCTGTCGGCCTCTACTATAGTTGCAATCACGGACGAACAGGGCGTTATCACGAACGTAAACGACCATTTTTGCCGGATCTCGAAATATAGCCGGGATGAGCTGGTTGGGAAAGACCACCGGATTCTGAATTCCGGTAAGCATTCAAAAAAGTTTTTTCGGGATCTTTGGCAAACGATCAAAAGTGGCGAAATCTGGAAAGGAGACATATGCAATAGGGCAAAAAACGGTGAGCTGTACTGGGTTTCCACCACGATCGTTCCTTTTTTAAATGGTGACGGAAAGCCGGTGAAATATATTGCGATACGGCACGACATCACGAAACAGAAAGAGATCGAAACATCGTTTCGCGACCAGAGCGAGTTGATGGCCCAAACCTATGACGCCATCTTTGTCTGGAGTCTCGATGACGGTGTTAGTTACTGGAACAGTGCGTCGGAAAATCTATACGGATATGAGTTTGAAGAAATCAAAGGCAAGAAGGTATATGACATTCTAAAGGCCAAATATCCGGTGCCATTTGAAGACTATTTTGAGCAATTAAGAGTGCAGGGATATTGGCATGGGGAAATCACGCAAACGACAAAAACAGGGGAAAAACTGATTGTCGAGAGCAGACAGGTCGTGAAGCATCACGACCCCGACAACCCCTTAGTTCTTGAGACTAGTCGGGATCTGACGGCTCAGAAAGAAGCCGACGAGAGAATCCTGCAGCAGGCATCACTTCTCGAAAAGACCCGTGACGCGATATTGGTCTGTGACCTGAACCACAAGATCATTTTTTGGAACAATGGTGCGGAACGGGCTTATGGCTACAGCGCGACGGAGATCCTGGGAAAGGACGTTTGCGACACAATCTGCAATGGCGACAGGACGGTGATTGAAGAAGCGATCGCCGCTATGTTGCATACAGACGAGTGGCAGAAAGAGACCATAAATTTCACAAAAAATGGCGGGGAGATCAATGTCATCACGCGCTGGACGCTGGTACGGAACGAACTCGATCACCCTGACTATTTTTTGATTGTAAATACTGACATAACTAATCTTAAGAGCGCAGAACGACAGCTGTTGCGGGCTCAGAGAATGGAATCGATCGGAACGATGGCGGGTGGGATCGCCCATGACCTGAATAACGTTCTATCCCCAATTCTTATGTCGGTGGAAATGCTCCAGAATGAGTTTGATCTCCCATCTGAAAGCCAGCCCTGGCTAGAGATGATCCGGGAAAATACCGAAAGAGGTGCAGACCTTATCAAGCAGGTTTTGACCTTTGCGCGGGGTGTCGGCGATGGCATTCGCACGGAGGTCGATCTCCATGCTCTTGTTGACGAACTTACGGGGATCATGCGGAAGACGTTTCCGCGCAACATCAAAATAAGCACCGCCCTCAGCCCCGGTCTTCCGGCCATATTGGGCGATTCAACACAGCTTAATCAGGTATTGCTCAACCTTTGTGTTAATGCAAAAGACGCAATGGAAAACGGCGGAGTTATCGAGATCAAGTGTGACCACTTGGTTATTCAGAGGCCGCGCGAGATTACGCCTCCGGGCCAATATGTTCGAATATCGGTTTCTGATAACGGTACCGGAATGTCAACCGGGACCGTTTCGCGAATCTGGGATCCGTTTTTTACAACAAAGGAAGTCGGAAAAGGAACAGGGTTGGGACTTTCCACAGCTCTCTCGATTGTAGAGGCACATAACGGGTTTATTGAGGTTTCAAGTACGCCGGATAAGGGCTCAACATTTGAAGTTTATATTCCTGTGTCGCCGGGAAGTATAATCGAGGAACCCAAGGTCGCTGAGATTGAATCTGAAGAAGGCGGCGGCGAGCTGATTCTGGTCGTCGATGATGAAGAAAACATCAGGAAGGTTACCGAAGCAGCATTGAAGAAAAATGGCTATTCCGTTTTGACTGCAGCTGACGGGACAGAAGCTTTGGCCGTGTTTACAAGAAACCCGGAGATCGCACTCGTTCTTACCGATATGGCGATGCCATACCTCGACGGGTCATCGATGATCAGGGCCCTTCGCAACCTCGATTCGAATGTACGGGTAATTACGATGAGCGGACTTTCCGATAGCGAAGGGAAGCTCGCTACCATCTCTGAATTTCACCTTCATAAGCCATTCACTTCAGAAACTCTAATGGCGCAGATCTCCGAAGTGCTGAAAACCTAGGCTTCCGGTTGCTTGCCTGCGGACGGAAAATGAAAACGGCCATAGAGCTTGCGGGTTTCCGGGTTGAAGGTACAGCGTGCCCCACACTGTAGGCACGTCCTGTATGTCTTATGATCAAGAGTAATCGGCAGGCTCAATCTTGGATGCCGGCACCCGAATATCAGTGAAAAAAGACCAACTGTTCTCTCGCCCGCTTCGCGTTTATTATCGCGTACGTAATAGTGCAACTGCTCGATAATGTTCATCCTTTACCTCACTCGAGCGATTCGAACCATGGACTCGGGAACGAGTGTTGAAGCCCTCTGAACTAAAAAAAATTTTGCTGTAATTAAATTGTCTGTCGGCAGGCCAATTTGTTTCCCCGAAATTTGGGAAAATCCTGATCCCTGTTTGTTCGTATCCTGAGGAGAAGGAAGATTCGCTGGTCACGGCCCAGATAATAAATTTATGATTCTAAGGCGCCTTCCCAATCACTGATCTGCCAATAATCCCGGCTGCTACGAAGACGAGGGCAGGAATTGCAAAAAGCAGAAACGCACTGCCAATTGGGAGTGAACCGCTTAGTATGAGTCCGTATACAAAATAGAAAGCCAAAAGACTGAATAACGCGATAGATCCCCCCAACAGTTCATTTTTCCACGCGACGATCAGTCCGACGACCAGGCCGACCGGGAAAAACATGAAACCAATCCACTGTCGCGGCGAAATCTTAGCCGGATCAAATTCTTCGCCAACGAAGAACATCAACAAGGTGAAAATACTGAGTACGCTGAGGATTCTCGCGGTCCATATTAAGATTCTGAGCCTCTCGTAGTTCTTTTTGATCGATGACATCTTTTCTTCCTCCATAATCCCAAAATGCAACTTCTGTTCCTTGTTCCGGTCACCGTTTCTGGGGTAAAGCGCTAAATTCTCCGTAGCAACTGTGGAATTTCTCGCAGTACTGTGGTTTATTTCCCGAGCAATTTGCGCTTAACCTTGATAATCTGTGTCTCAGTCAAGATATAAGACGGCACATAAATTGCAGTTCTCGTTTGTGTAATGAATTACTCTGGGAAAGGAGCGGATATCAATGAAAATACTCATAGCGACGGATGGATCTGAATATAGCGATGAAGCGGTAAAAAAGGTCTGCGATTTCGTCCGAATTGACGAGGCCACAGCTTTGAAGGTAATTAGTGTTGCTGAGCCGGTTGCACCGTCAGCGCCGTTTGGCGTTTCAGATGAATACTACATACAAGTCAGGGAGGCGTTGGAGAAGGCGGCAGTGACCGACGTGGATAATGCATTCGAACTCGTAACAGAATGTGTTGCAGGCAGAACGGCTTCGGTTGAGAAAGCGACGCTTTCAGGAAAACCCGCGGAAGCTATACTCGAAGCTGCCGATAACTGGCGGGCGGATTTGATCGTTGTTGGTTCGCATGGTCGAGGCTTTTTTGGGCGCATGTTGATGGGGTCCGTTTCGAGCGCGATTGTGAAGCATGCTGAGTGTTCCGTATTGGTAGTCCGAAAGGAAACAGGAGAATAGCGAAATGAAGAGGATAGTTATTCTGGGCGGTGGTTTTGCAGGTCTTGTAATGGCCGAGAAGCTAAGCAAGAAGCTGAAGGGCGAGCATGAGATTACATTGGTTTCGCCGCGTCGTACTTTCGTGTTTTATCCAGGGCTGGTGCGACTGGCGTTTGGCGAGACCGATGAGAGCGAAGTGACATTCGATATGGTGGAGAAACTGCAGGGCCTAAACGTCAGGTTTATCGAAGCCGAGATGCTGCATCTGAAGCCCGAGTTGCGACGGGTTCAGATCGCCGGTAAGGACATCAACGGTCACATTTCATACGATTACCTCGTGATCGCTATTGGCCGCAGGCTTGCCACTGAGAAGCTTCCAGGGTTCTTCGAGTATGCACACCATCTGCTTGGCATTAAGGCGGCGAAAAAATTCAACACGGCGATTGAAGACTTTGAAGGAGGAAATGCGGTTTTTGCTATCGCTCCTGAAGCGGACCTGCCCGTTCCGGTAATTGAAGCGGCCTTCGCTTTCGACAATGAGTTGAAAAAGCGCGGAAACAAAAATGCCAAGCTCTCGGTAATTTGCCCCGGGGAAATTGACGAGGCCTTTGCAGGAGCAAAGATTCACAGTGAATTGAAGGAAGCTTTTTCGAAACGGGGGATTGAACTCATTGAAAACTGGCAGATCAGTGAGGTCGCGAGAACCAAGCTGATCGCCTTTGACGGCAGAACCATACCTTTTGATCTTTTGATGGTCGTACCCACCTTCCGAGGGCAAGCGAGGCTTTCGGAAAATGGAATCACCGATGGCAAGAATTTTGTTGAAACAGATGAATTCCTTAGAGTTAAAGGAATAGATAACGCCTATGCCATTGGAGATATTGCCTCGTTTGAAGGCCCCAAGCTCGCTCACATGGCAGTTGGGCAGGCAAGCATTGCCGCATCTAACCTGGCTTCTGAGCTAAAGGGTGATGAACCCGAAGAGGTCTACTTCCATGAGATTGCTTCGATTATTGATGAAGGCGGTGGAGACACGATCTATTTGCACTACGGAATCTGGGACAAGAGCCTATACAGATTGAAGAGCGGCACGATGTGGTCTTACATTAAGAAAATTCACGACAAGGTCTGGAAGATGCGTCACAACGGGTCATGGATTGACCTCGGCGCATAATTAATCTTGAGTCGCAGATAAAGAAATCAAAGTGTCTGCCTTGCATTCTGTCCCAGTTCAGCCTCAATTTGCTGCTGACAAGGCACACAGTGCTTGGCGACGGGTACTGCTTCAAGTCGTTTCTTCGGGATCTCGTTGTCACAGACTTCGCAGATTCCATAGGTCCCGTTCTCGATTCGGTTCTTGGCGTCCTGAATCTCGACAAGTGCGTCCTGGAGCGATGAATACTGTTCCCATTCCACGGTTCGTATGTTGTTTTCGGACGCGGAATCCTTGTCCTGCCAATCGGACTGCAACTCTTTGAGATCGGTCGCGTCTCCCTCAAGCGCGGCGCGAACTGCTTTTTCCTCAAACTCAAGTCGCTTCAAGATGCTTTTATCCGTGTTCTTCTTTTCTGGTGTCATCCGTATTACCTCCTGAGTTTTACTCATAAGCCATGCAAGACAAATGCCATAAATTGGCGGCGGCGGCCTAACAGTGCGGAAAGACTCGCGCTACACGTTTGTTTTTCTCTAGCTTAGGATTCCTCATTATGCATTCTAAGCTATTGTAAGCCGATTTCTGGGATTTGCGGAAAGGAACAACATTTGCACTTAAAGTACTCTATAGGAGGGAAAGAGTATGGAACGCCAAAGATCTTTTTACAACGCAGATAAAGTCGAACAGTTGTTGCAGCCGACACGTTTTCCGAGCTCAGTGAACCGCCATGAGGTCTATTGCGGAGAATGCGGGGAGACTTTCTTCCTGGACCAGGTGAGACATGAAGCCTACCTAAGGCAATATGAACTGACCCAAGAAAACCCCTTTGTCTGTCAGCGTTGCGACTTTGAAAATGACGAGTCCTCATACTCCGGTTAAGAAATAAAAAAAGCCCGTAACCCCGATTGGGGTTCTCGGTGTTACGGGGAATTTATAAGGAGAATTGCTCGATCACTTTTATGACAATGAATTGATCGTGCCAATTCCGTCAGGTGTGTGAACACTTTATTTCTTAGGTTTTGATTCTTCAATCGATCGGATTTTCGTGAAAAAGTTCGCGATAGATGTTGAAAAATTCGCTGTATTGCCGGGCTTTGATCCTTTTTATTCCATAATGCATGGTCTTCCAAATCGGCATGATGCTTGCAATACATAAAAGTGTCTGCATTCCGGTTGGGGCCGGATGTTGACGTGATATTTGAACCCGCAACTACCTTTTTGGACTGGCGGCAATCAGCGGTTCTAAGACCTCACACCGCCGGTCCACCCAAAACAATTTGTCCATTGTCCAGAGTTTTACTCTTTTTGCAAAAAGAGTGTAGAATCAACGTCTTAGAAGAGAAGACCGCTTATTTTGACGCTTACTCGAATTTGACTCGAGTGAGTTATTGCGTTATTCATACAGGCTATTGAAACAGTACGGATTTCGGAAACATAGGAGACGAGATGAAAAAATCTTTGAGTTTGGTTCTAGTTGCATTGTTGTTTGTAGTTTTAGGGTGTTCGTTGGATCGTTTCACGGGTTCGGACGATTCGGGTTCGAGCGACACCACGTCGAGTGACACAAAAGATGATTCGAAGTCGGATGACAAGTCTGATGATTCGAAATCCTCGGGCAGTGGAGATCTCTCGATGGCTAACTACGAGAAGATCAAGTCCGGCATGAGCCACAAGGAAGTTTCCGACATTCTCGGGTCGGACGGCAGCGAGACTCGCAGCTCAACTTCCGGAAATACAGAATATAAGTCGTACAAATGGGAAGGTGATAACTACGTAAGGATCTATGTCAACTTCAAGGATGACAAGATGACTTCCAAGTCTCAGACGGGACTCAAGAGCTCGTCTTCAAGCGGCGGCGGAGCTGATATCTCCAAAGCGAAGTACGACAAGATCGAAACCGGTATGAGCATCGATGAAGTTGAGAAGATCATCGGTTCGAAGGGCGAAGAGACAAGTAGTTCTTCGGTCGGAAGCAGCTCATATAAGTCATTCCGCTGGAAGGGTGAGAAGTTCTCATTCATATCCGTAAGATTTAAGGATGACAAAGTATCGAGCAAGTCGCAGTATGGATTGAAGTAATTCGATTCTTGATGTTCAAAAAGGGCCGGCGCGGGGAATCGCGGCGGCCTTTTTTTTGCTAAATGCTTTGCTATCTATGGTTTTTGGAATATATTTGATTTCAAAATTTTAGAGGAAGGAGAAGAATGGAAGGATCACAAGTTGAATTCAAGAAGGGTGCTGTTAAGCCTATTGATTGTTTGAGCGAGGCTTGGAACCTCGTAATGGCCAATATTGGTCTTTATCTGGGGGTTGCAGTTGTGGCATTCATTATCCTCGGACTTCTTTTTGTCATCAATTGGTTTTTGTACGGGCCGGTGATGGTAGGACTCGTTTCAATGTTCCTGATGCAGAAACGTGGAGAAAACCCGTCTTTTGGGCAAATGTTCAGCGGTTTTTCCAAGTTCCTGCCCGCGATGATCGTCGGACTCGCTTTCATGATCCCGACAATAATTCAGCAGACCTACCGTTTCTCGTTTACGGCGGCGGAGTTCCTGACGATCTATAATCCGAACGAGCTCACGGCGGGAACACTCATTGCTCTTCGCTTGCTTGGCTTTGCGGTCAGCATGTTCGTACTCCTTGGGGTTGTCATAATGTCGATCTCACTCAACTTTTCGTTTCCCCTATTTGCTGAAAAGGACCTTGGCCTCATGGAAACGGTAAAACTTAGCGCGCGTGCCGGTTGGGCCAATGCCGGAATGCTTTTCCTACTGCTGCTTCTCAAGGGGGTAATAATCATTGCCGGAGTGCTCGCGTGTTGTGTCGGACTCCTTTTGGCGCTGCCACTGGTCTGGGCGATGGACGCATGCGCTTACCGGATGGTCTTCCCCGATGAGAACGCGCCCGGCGATATGGCTCCGCCGCAGCCCGAACAATACGGGTTCCAGCAATAGGTAAGTTCAAGGTTCCAAGTTTCAAGTTCCAAGTCTGGGAGATCAGGTCTGGAATTTTGATTGCTGTCAATTTAGTGAATCGTGAATTGTGAATAGTGCGCTTGATCTGTAATGGATCTGAATTTTGCCGAATTCCGGAATCCAAGTTTTCTCTCTGAATCCTGACTCCCGCTTATCTAGTCACTATTTACGATTAACGATTCACTTTTCTGCAAGTTGTTGGAAATAATGCCTTTTCTGCGTTAGACTAGATCTAATTAGCAGTATTTTCTTGAGGAGGATTGTTTAGTGAGAGCTCGATTCAGGTCCCTTGTTTTTATTGGTCTTTTAGGTCTAGTTATTCCGGCGTATGCAAGCTCGTTTCCAGGAACATTGGGGCGTCAAAATGTTATGGACGACGGCTATACCTTTTTTGACGCCGAGCCCGTTAAGGAATATGACAGCGCAAAACGTTTGAACAAGGATGTCGGTTGGTATTTGATTTCAAACTTGCGCGTTCTGGGTGACTATCCCAAGCGGAGTGCATTTAGGGTTGTTGTAAAGAAAGGTGCAGCAGTACTAGCTGAAACTCGTTGTGAGGGAGTCGTTTATACGAAGGCCGGTGACTACAATTTGAGCAACGGTTTGCGAAAGAAAGGACGTGATCTCACTTACGAGAATTTCATGTACACACAGCGCGCGTGTAAGGACGAGGCT
>JABDKD010000266.1 GCA_013003215.1 Pyrinomonadaceae bacterium | reverse complement strand
CCGCAGTGTCGGTCCGGAGCCTAATTTCGTCTTCCAGGTACCGTGGGTCTGAATCAGTTAAATCAAAAACTGTCTGGATAATTTCAGGCTCGGTTACAATCGCTCCCGTCCAGCCGTTCTCATCCTTTTTGTAAATAGAACGTAAGGCGTCATGCCTTTGTACCAATTGACCTAGCGCCTCCTTAGAAATCTCCTGGCCAACGGACTCGGACAGCTCGAACCTCAAACCTTGATGCCAGAAATGAGGAGCTGTCCTTATCTCGTCAAAAAACCAAAGCTGAATAGGAGTCAAAGAAAACGCTCCCTGGGACTTCTCTACTTGAACATCGCTTTCCGATTCCTCAACCTTGGCAATCGCAGCCAGTTCAGCAATCGTCTGGTTTTCAAAAAGCTGATTGGGTTCAATCACAATCCTTTTTTTTCTCGCCAATCCCACAATTCGAATGCTCAAGATTGAGTCTCCGCCAATTTCAAAGAAATTGTCATTTATTCCAATCCTTTCAAGCCTAAGCACCTCCTTCCATATTTCGAGCAATTCGTATTCGACCTGGTTTCCCGCCTTCTCCGATTCGTTCACTTCTTCCTTTTGTGAAGCTGAACGAAGCGCCTTGAAATCAACTTTTCCGTTGGGTAGCTTCGGCAATTGCTCAACGATAAAGATATTCGCGGGCACCATATACTCAGGAAGCCGCTTCTTTAGAGATTCGCGGATTTCCTCAGGGCTTTTCTCAGTATCCGTTACGTACGCATCGAGACGTTTGTTACCGGTACCGGACGACGTACTAATCTTGCCGAGTTCATTTTCAAGCAGCTCCAACTGCCTCGGTGACAATTTCTCAATTCGCTCACGGGGTCCTTCCATTACTTCACTGCCTCAACTACAACCATCTTATTTGACCACCATGTGTCTTTTACATCTTCGGCAATATCCAGCTGAACTACCGATTCCGTAATGCTCGAAAAATATTCAAAAAGTGCCCGTTGGTGTCCTCTGCTCAAAGAATCAATTTCGTTTGAAAAATATGTAAAAACTCCGCCTTCATGTAGGTGATCGGCCGCCGCTTGAAAAAAATGTTCAGCAAAGGTTGTGCTGTTTGCAACATATTCGACGTATTCTTCTTCGTTGAGTGGGTAAGTATGAAAAAGAATTCCATCATATACCGGAGTTTCGTTGATCGTTTCCTGCCATGTCCCTTCGATAATGCTTATATTTCTTCCAGGAAACTCTTTTACCCATTCCCTGAATCTACCAATGACCGAGCTGTTGCATTCGATTATCGTATGCGAGCGAGCTCCGTATTTCTGGATCATTTCAGCAGATTTCCCTAACCCGAATCCTATTTCAAGTACATCGCCCCGTGATCTAGTAACAGCCTTCGCCATTCGGTCTAGAACCGGGATTTGCCAGTCCTCCATGATTTCTTCGTCCAAAAGCTCAGCGTCCAATCGGTCCTGAAGGTCAAGAACTGGAGTGGCCGCGATGAACTCGCGCGTCAGATCGTCAAGCGCATTCAAATCTTCACAGAACTCACTCATCGCCCGATTCAAAACGCTGTTCCGCTGATATTCAGAGGGAGGCTTCACGAATTCATCATCCGTGATTTCCAGCGACACATTGAATTTTTCCGCCCGTCTCAGCTTCTTCACAATATTCCTCAGGAACTGCCCGCCGCCAAAAGAACCTCCGCGGCATCACCTTCAAGTTCCTCTACAGTCCGTAAGAGATCATTTGCTGCATCGGAATCTAATGCTTCGATCATTGAAATGAGATCATCAGCGCTCCCTTCCGTCGAAATCGCGACCTCACTTGCATCCGACACGGCACTTATTGCCTTGGCAACCTCATCGATCTCGATCCGGAAGCCCCTGATCTTCACCTGCGCATCCTTGCGACCCAAAAACTCAAGCACGCCATCTCTGCGAAATCGCACGATATCCCCTGTCTTATAAAGCCTCTTTCCCTCAATACTCCCAAACGTATCTTCCACGAATCGGGCTTTGGTAGATTCAGAATCATTGACGATTCCCTTGGCTACATTGTTGCCCCCAATATAAAGATCGCCGGCAGCTCCCACGGGCACCCTGTTTCCGGAATCATCCAGAACATAAACTTGCGTATTTGCAATGGGCGCACCGATCGGAATCGAACGTTCCAAATCCTCCACAAGAATCCGGTGCGCGGTGGCCCAGACTGTCGCTTCAGTAGGTCCATACTCGTTATAGAGATCGACCCCGGGTAAAGATTCAAAATGTTGTTTGCAGAGTGTATAGGGACAGGATTCGCCGGCGACTATGACCGTACGCAGCGAGTTGCCATTCGACTCAGCAACATTTGCCATGATCGCCGAGTATAGGGATGGGAGAAGTAGCGTATGGGTTACGTTTTCATTCCTCATCACCTCCGCTAAGGCGGCCGGATCCTGTTCGGCACGACGATCCACAAGGACAAGTTTTCCTCCCCCCGCGATCGTCCAAAATATCCCCGCAATTGAACTATCGAAGGAAAACGAAGACATCATCAGAAAGGAATCAGGGTCCTCGGAATAGAAGTGCGTCCTCGCAAGTGTTGAGTTCAGGAGATTTGCGTGGCTAACTTCTACTCCTTTCGGCAAGCCGGTCGAACCGGAGGTATAGATTATGTAGGCGGTATCGTCAGGCTTCGGAAGACTCAATACCGCCTGATCTCGACTCCTCTCAGAGGCACCGCTTATCGAAACACGTGCAACCGAATCTCCTACTCTCTCAACACCAGCGTTCTCGGAAAACAAAACGGATTCCGCTCCCGCATTTTCCAGCATGAACCGAATTCGCTCTTCAGGATAATCCGGATCGAGGGGCAAATAGGGATGACCGGACTTTAGAACTCCGAAAATAGCCGCCACCATTTCGGTACCTGGAGTTGCGTAGATCCCAACCGGGGTTCTAGGATTCAATTCCAGCGTGTTGATCTTCGCGGCGATGTTATCCGACGCCTCATCGAGTTCAGCATAGGTCAACGTGGATTTGGAATGAGAAACCGCTGTCGCGCCAGAATTGGCGGCAGCCGTTCTCTTGAAAATCTCAATTATTGAAGATGCTTCGCTAAATCGAATTGCTGTTTCGTTCCATTCTTCTAATAGTGAGATTTCTTCAACCGTAATTGTTGGTAATTCCGAGAGCTTGATATCAGGATATTCCGTTACGGTCTTGAGGAGCATTAAGAAATGATCGTGCAGTCCCGAAATCGTGGTCTCCTCGAACACGTCTTTGGCGTATTCGAAGATCGGCGTCAGGCATTCATCCTCCTCTGAAATATAAAGTGTCAGATCAAATTTCGCCACGCCCAGATCAAGCGGAGCGTGTTCTAACCGAAGACGATTCCCGAACGAGGGTGTATCAGGGACATCGTGGTAAATGAACATCGTTTGAAAAAGAGGATTTGCGTTTAGATAACGGTCGGGCTGAATGTCCTTTACCAGTGCCTCAAAAGGAGTCGAGCGATGGGTGAACGCATCAATCGCACTCTTTTTGACCTGCTGCAAATACTCAAGAAAAGTAAGCTCAGAGTCAATCCGCGACCGCAAGACAAGGGTGTCGTTAAAGAAGCCAATCAAATTCTCCAGTTCACTTCTCTCACGATTCGTAAAAGGAGTTCCCACCAATATATCGGTCTGGCCTGAATAGTTTTTAAGCAATAAGTAGAAAACAGAAAGCAGCAAGGCAAATTTGGTCGCTTCGGCTTTCTCCGCAAGATTCGAAATCTGAACGGAAAGTTCTCTGTCGAGAGTGCTTTCAAGAAACGCACCCTCAAAACTCGGCCTTGCCGGTCGAACACGATCCACCGGAAGATCGATCACCGGATCACAATCTGCAAGCTGCTGCCTCCAATAATCCGCATCGCCTCTGTCCAGTTCACGGGCACGTTCCCATTCCGAAAAATCAGAATACTGAATACCGGGGGCTTTTACAGGACTTGGGCCATTCTCAACGGTCGCCAAATAGTCTTGAGCAATTTCTTCACGCAATACCGACATCGACCACTTGTCGGTCACGATATGGTGCATCGTTATCACTACTTGGTGAAGCTCGTCCCGGACCTTTATCAAGGTAACTCTTAGCAATGGTAAGTAGCTCACATCAAAAGGTTTACGCGCCTGCTCAACCGCAATCCTTTGTGCCAATGACTCGACCTGATCGTCCCCTTCATTGCTCACGTCAAACTCTGATAAGTCTATTGTCGACTCGTCGTGAACAATTTGAACCGGTTCACCATCAACGACTTCAAACGTCGTTCGTAGTATTTCGTGCCTGGCGACCACTTTCTTTACACATTCAACAAAAATGTCTTTATTAAAGTCACCTTTCAGTTGATAACTGTCCGCGTAGTTGTAGAAGGGATTGCCTGGGTAAAGCTGCTGCAAAAACCAGAGCCTCCGTTGACCAAAAGAAAGCGGAACCGGTCCGCTCTCCTTTCTGCGGGGGATCCCCGTTTCCGGCGCCGACTCATCTCTGCTAAGCCAACGTTCTAATAATGTAGCTTTGTCTTTCATGAAATCGTTACAAAAGGCCTAACGTGCGAAGGATCATTCCACCAATTGGTAGATCTATCTCAAACGCCCTTTCCACAAACCAATAGATCGAAACTAGTATCAAGAAGATTGATCCAAATAACAGCAATTTCGGATACACAACCGTTTTCCTTAGAAGGTATAACACAGGGAACACCAGGCAAATAATTGCCAACTGGCCGAGTTCAACACCCACATTGAAACCAAGCAGGGAATAGATTAAGTAATCTCCGCCGAACCCCTTGTCCGCAAGAACACTTGCGAATCCAAACCCGTGGAAAAGGCCGAATCCGAATGCAATCAACCATTCGGTTCTTAGAAAGATCGGTTTGATGTTGTGAAGCGCAGCTAACGCGATCGAGATCGCGATGATGGATTCGACAAGCCGCGACGGCAGATTGATTATCTCGAGTGAAGCTAGGCTAAGCGTTATCGAATGCGCAATGGTAAAAAATGTAACTATCTTGACGACATTCATGAGCGCCGGCCTAAACCTGTCGGCCGGCTCACGAACCATCGCGATATCATCCAGTTCTTCGTTCTTGCCAAACATCAGGACCGAAGGAAGCAACAACGCGAGCAAGAAGAGTATGTGGTCGATACCGATCCATATGTGCCACACCCCGAGCTTGACCATCGCGTAAAAACCTAACCAAATTGACGCGCCTTTCGTCAATGATAGTTCCTGTTTAGTATCTCCGGGACCAAAAAGGAGCGAAGGAATTGATTCATTTTCGTGAATTCCCGCCTTCCAGTTGTACTCGATTACCAGCATGGCCCTGTGACTCCGGTATTTATCAAACAAGAACCTGTAATCGATCACGAGAGGCTCTGGGATTTCGTCTAATTCTTCGAGATCAAAATGGAGCTGCAAATAATCCCCAAGTTCCCCGCCCCTCAAAATGGAAGCTTCGGTAAATTTGATCTTGTATGGGCCTTGACTTGAAGAAAATGCGGCATTCTCCAGCATATGGGAACGGATTTTTTCGAGATGCGGTTCCGCATCGGGAAGCTCGAACCCTCGTTCAAGGCCAACATCGAGCGCCCGATTCAAATCATCGCTCGTAATCTCAAATCGACCCTTGATTGAGTTCTCGTAAACCCGGAGATATATATAGCTCTGCTCGGGATTGTGAGCTGACGCCTTAGACGGCAACATCACCGCAATAAAACCAAATGCGACAGCAAGAATTCCGATTAACCCTTTTGTTTTGTTCCACATACCGAAAGACTTCATAACTTTTCCTCATTCAAGATGCTTCGAATTTGAGACTCGATTTCACCCGCAAGCAGCCTGACCGTGGGCTTTTCGAAGATTTCTCTTAACGGAATATCGAGGCGCACAGACTCACTTATCCTTGCCATAACCCGAATGGCCTCCAGGGATTGACCACCGAGATCGAGGAAATTGTCGTCAACTCCAATTTCATCTAACTGCAACACTTCCTTCCAAACATCAGCAACCAAAACTTCGAAATCCGTTTTCGGAGGTTCAAACCGAGTCTCACTTTCCCGCATAGTGCCCAATGACTCCAGAAGTGCCTTCTTATCAGTTTTTCCGTTTCGATCTAGAGGCAAGGAATCAAGTTTTATGAATCGCGCCGGCACCAAATAACTCGGTAAGATTTCGGACAATCGATCTCTAATGTCGCCCCGGTCTAAAC
>JABDKD010000263.1 GCA_013003215.1 Pyrinomonadaceae bacterium | reverse complement strand
TCCGGTCAACAATCCTTCAACAGAGCAGTATTTTGCGAAACGAAGGGGGGTTCGCACGGGGCTTCATTCGATAATGCGAAGCGAGGTATTTAATTTCGTTGATGGAAATCGAACCTACTACGATATTTACAGAGCAGTAAAAGCCGAGTCTCTTGCGAACGGCAAGTTTTTCTACGGCACTGTTACCTATGAAGATGTCGCAAAACTCCTTGACGCAAACGTTAGTTCAGGAGCGTTGTCGATCAAGAAGCGATAAACCAATTATTGCTGGAATTTTGTGATCTATACTCGGTGTTTGCACCTGCTTTTTGCTGACTCCGTCTACCACGCGTGGACGGTTAGTATGTCAGACAGCCAGCGGATCGTTTTATCTAAGTGAAGACCCCGTCCACCACGCGTGGACGGTGAATAAGTCAGACAGCCAGCGGATCGTTTATCTAAGTGGAGACCCCTCTGCGGCCAAGATAGTACACAAACGAAAAACCCCGGCCGGGTGGCCGGGGTATTTCAGATCCTTAAATGCTCAGCGAACACACTGAGGCTGTTGACAACGATACTGTTTTCAGAACTATTTCAATTGAGCGAACTTCCTAAAGGTTCAAACCAAGCACTGCACCGAGGATGGCACTTGAAACCCCTGCAAAAAGGATAGCCGCAATAAAAACTAAAATCTTGAATTTCATTGAATGTGATTAAGTCCGGGAGTGGTGAAAAGTGATGTTAACCGTGGAAGGTACGGTAAGTATATGAATTTGTTAAACAAAATTCAAGCTTATTTTAAACTATTTTGTCTTCCACAAACCTTGGCAACATTTTGCCACAAAATAGTTTAGGCCGAAATTAGTGTTTCAGACCCCTCTATAGGTGGAGAAAACCGGGAAATCCGGTTCAAACTGCTTTGAACCCGACCAGTTTCGGTCAAAATGACCGGTTTTCGATACCGGGTTCAGGTCTCTTATTTCACGATAAACCATTGTATGCACTAGCTTTACGTTTTCTTAAAGAGTCTGGCACAACCGTTGCGCTCTATAGCAGCGTCGCACACAGCGGCGAGTTTTAAGGAGCAGTATTATGAAACCCAAAGCAAGAAGAGAAAACTTAAAGGTAAAACAGGACACTGGCGAGCTATTTATCGAAGATGTGTTAAACGCAAAGTATATCCACCTCAACCCAACATCTGCCTATGTCTGGGAAAAATGCGATGGTAACCACGAACCAGTGGAAATAGCCCAGGAAATGGGACGCGAACTCGGTGTATCGGTAAGCGAAAAGGTAGTCGCTATGGCTATAGACAAGCTCTCAAAAGAAGAACTCGTCTCATTCTAATAAACGCCTGCAGGCTACTGTAAGAACTTGGTTTGCGGCCAAGTGTCCGTTCCGCGTATTTTGACTTTTAGTAGCCTTAAACCTAATATTCCCATTCATTTTAGATGAACCGGGAATCACAAAAAGACTTAAGCAAACTGCCCATCGGGATCTTTGATTCAGGTGTCGGCGGTTTGACTGTTTATAGGGCGCTTCACGACCGGCTGCCAAACGAAAAATTCGTATATCTTGGTGACACCGCAAGGGTGCCCTACGGCACAAAATCATTGGCGACGGTAGAAAGATATGCAATCGAAAACTCCCAGTTTCTCGCTTCAAAAGGAATCAAGCTGCTCGTAGTCGCCTGTAATACGGCCTCTGCCTTGGCGCTACCCGCAATCCGGAACGCAATCGGAATTGATGTTGTCGGTGTTATTGGCCCGGGGGCGAGAAAGGCCGTCAAGATGACCCGGGAATCGGAAAACAAACGAATCGCAATAATCGCAACGGAGGCGACAGTACTCAGTAACGCCTACCCGGACTCGATCGCCGAAACCAAAGAACCGAGAACTGACGTCATTCAAAACGCCTGCCCGCTTTTTGTTCCGTTGGCCGAGGAAGGATGGACAGCAGAGGACGAGACTTACTCGATTGCGGGAAAATACTTGAGTGACATTAAGGCCTTCGGCCCTGAGGTACTGGTTTTGGGATGCACTCATTATCCTATTTTGAGCAAGGTGATCGGAGAAACAATCGGAGAGAATGTAACGCTCATCGATTCCGGAGAAGCGGCCGCCGAAGAAGTCAGCCTACTACTTGAAGAAAAGGATTTAGCCAACTCAGAACAAATTTCATATAATCGGGGGCGTCATTTGTGTGACGACCTGGATCATTTCTTTGTAACTGACGCAGCTGAAAGATTTGCCAATGTCGCCCAACGGTTTTTGGGCGTCGCGCCGTCTCGTTTAGAGGCTATTGAATTGATAGGAATGTCCTGAACAGGATTCGCATTGGTTTTACATGTTGACGAATGTACCGGCAAAACGCACACTTCATAATCAATGAGTTTCACTAGAATCGACAATCGGAGTTTTGACGAACTTCGTAAGACAAAAATAACTCCGAACATATCTCCCTATGCCGAAGGTTCGGCTCTGATCGAGGTGGGCGGCACTAAAGTTCTTTGCATGGCAAGTGTAGAGGAAAAATTACCCCATTGGCTTCGTAACCAAGGGAAAGGCTGGGTAACTGCAGAATATGCGATGCTCCCGAGGGCGACGCACACGAGGGTAAGGCGAGAAAACCTGCGCCCTTCCGGAAGAACGATGGAGATCCAACGACTCATCGGACGGAGCCTTCGTGCGGTAGTTGACATGAAAAAGCTTGGTGAGCGGCAGATCTACGTTGATTGTGACGTTATCCAGGCGGATGGCGGCACACGCTGCGCCTCGATCACAGGCGCGTATGTTGCTCTCAACCTGGCTTGCAAGAAACTGGTTTCGAAAGGAAAGATTAGCGGGTCCCCTGTATTGAGCGAGGTCGCGGCAATCAGTGTTGGAATCGTTGAAGGAACTCCGGTCGCGGACCTGAAGTACGAAGAAGACTCGACTGCCGATGTAGACATGAACATTGTCTGTACAGGAACCGGTAAGTTTATCGAAATTCAGGGAACCGCCGAACAGGAACCTTTTGACCGCGAACAAATGGATAGTATGTTTGCGCTGGCCGAAAAAGGTGTAAACGAACTCTTTGAAATTCAAAGGATGGCACTCAACTAAATAATTGAATCTGAGATGAATAACCGAGAGCTTTACGAACTGGTCACGAATGAACTTGGGAAGGATATTCCTGAGGATCAGATACCCCGTCTTGATAAGTTTCTGATTTCCCTATGGCAGGTTGCCGCACAATCGGGCAAGCGCAAGCCGCTAATCACGGACATGATCGAGTGGGTCAAACACGCGTATGCAGACAAGTCCGTCCCGCATTTCGATCCGCAGTGGATGCAAAGAATGGTCGACTTTGCGGAATCCGCATATGAGGAATGGGAAAATACGATCCTGGGGCAGATAAAGGAGCTTCATGAGATCTTTGAAGAGATCAGCATAGATGAGATTGATGACCATTACGGCCGGGAGGGCTGGTATAACTACCGGGTGCCCAGTTACATGTCATTTGCTGTAGCCGGAACCTATGGCGGGGACGACGATGATGAAGAGGAACCATACGAAGTAGACCAGTTCTCGTGGCAAGACTTTGCCGACTTTCTGGAGATGGGCAAGTCATACAATTAATTTTATGAACGAAGGATTTTTCGTAGGAAAAACTGCGATAGTTACGGGCGCGACACGAGGTATCGGTCGCGCTGTTGCTTCAAGGCTCGCCGGTCTCGGATGTAATGTCGCTTTTAACTATGCGAGCAGTGCCGCTGCGGCCGATGAGCTTGCGGCGGAGATGGAAGAAGCGGGCGTAAAGGCTTTTTCAGACGCCTGCGATGTTGCCGATACAGACGCTGCGGCTGCCTTCGTCAAAACGGTGAAGAACGAGCTCGGCAGTGTGGACTTCCTGGTGAACAACGCCGGTATTACACGCGACGGCTTGATTCTTCGAATGAAAGAAGCTGATTGGGACGCAGTTATTGACACCAACCTGAAAGGCGCCTGGAATTTCTCGAAAGCCGCTGTCCGGCCGATGATGAGAAATGAAGACGGCGGTTCGATTTTGAACGTTTCATCGATCAGCGGCGTGGTCGGTATGCTGGGGCAGTCGAATTATTCGGCTTCGAAAGCCGGGATGATCGGCTTAACCAAATCCCTGGCCAAGGAAATGGCGAGCCGAAAGATTACCGTTAATGCACTTGCTCTTGGCCTTATCGAAACAGATATGGCGGGAGATATGAACGAGGAATACCGCGAGAAGATCCTCGAACAGATTCCGCTTGGCAGGCTCGGCAATACAGACGAGGTCGCCGACATCTCAGCGTTCCTCCTTTCAGATTCCGCACGGTACATCACCGGCCAGGTGATTCAGGCCGACGGCGGTCTCGCGATGTAGTTTTTGCGGTGACTAAAATGTCTACCACCCCGGTAAATGATGAACCAAATTCCCCTCCAGCAGGGGAATCCCAAGGTTCGGCGAATCTGGCCACAACTCCCTATTACACGATCATCATCCTTTCGGCGATCGGAGTAGTTTTTCTGTGCCAACAATTGATGTTTGAAGATACGGTCCTGTTCCTGACAGGGTTGGTAAAGCCATTGTTCGCCGAGGGAGAATACTGGCGGCTGTTTACCGCGTCAGTCGTCCACGGCGGTGTTATGCATGTCGCATTTAACGGTTTTGCTCTGTTCATGCTTGGGAGATTGGTCGAGGTCCTTTCCGCGCGTGCGAATGTCTCGATCGTTTTCCTGATCTCAGCGCTTTTCGGCGGATTTTTGAGCTTCGCTTTTCTTCCGGATGGAGTTTCTGTCGGGGCGTCCGGTGGCATTGTCGGTCTATTGGGTTTTCTTACCGTCTACAGCTTTCGTAGACGCAAACTCCTTTCCAATGCGATGTTCAAGAACATGGTGTTCAACATCGTATTCATCGGATTTGTCGGCGTTCTCATAAACAGCACAGATTCGAATCTAAAAATTGATAATTACGGTCATCTTGGAGGGCTGATCGCAGGAGCGATTTACGGATTATTCCAGGTGCCGGATGATCTGTATCAGGATCCAAGAGTTGCCGGTCCGTGGTTGAAAAGATGCGGAATCGCGGCGTTGGTTATTATTCTGCTGACTGCACTTGCAACGGCAGGTATGTTGGTCACATGGTATGTCGTAACCGGTGACCTGATTCCTATCTATAGTTAATGGCCCGACCCAGAATTCATCAACATGTAAACCCGCTTGCACGGTACTTCAGGCAGCTTCCGATAGAACCGTTGAAGCTTTCGAACGTATTTGAGAACCCTCAGGCACCTATTCACATCGACCTTGGATGTGGGCGGGGAAGGTTTCTGCAAATGATGGCGACGGAACGCCCGGGTTGGAACTTTCTTGGAATCGAAATTCGCGAACCACTTGTGATTGCGGCGAACGAGACTGCTGAAGAAGAAGGTCTGCGTAACCTTTACTACTCGTTCTGCAACGCCCCGCTGGACCTGGGTAAACTCCTGGTGGAGACTCCAAGCGAAAAGGTTTCTTTAGTCACGATCCAGTTTCCGGACCCATGGTTTAAGAAAAGACACGCCAAGCGGCGTATGGTAAATGAACAACTCGTTCGATTTGTCAAAGAAAACCTTGCAACGGACGGGCTGGTTTTTATTCAGACAGACGTTGAGGAACTCGATCAGGAAATGGAGGAGTACTTTGTTGACGGCGGATTCTCTGTTAAAAAGCTGAACGAAAACCCTATGCCTGTTAAGACCGAACGGGAAATCTCGGTCGAGAACCGGTCGCTTCCTGTTTATAGGAAAGAGTATCGGGTAGTTGGCTAAGTTGGCTAAGTTGGCT
>JABDKD010000262.1 GCA_013003215.1 Pyrinomonadaceae bacterium | reverse complement strand
TGTCAGGCAATAGGAAGTTTCAAGTTTCAAGTTTCAAGTTCCAAGTCTGTAGATGCAGGCTTGGAACTTTTTTTGTCTCAAACCATCAGATTGCAAGTTTCAGGTTCCAAGTTTCAATTTTGTAGATGCAGACTTGGAATTTGGAACCTGAAACTTGGAACCTGAAACTTGAAACCTGAAACTTGAAACTTGAAACCCGAAATTTGGAACCCGAAATCTGAAACTTGGTTTTTTTTCGTTTACCGGACGTGTACGGTTTTGGTAAAATCTAAGTAGCAACCCTTGTTGCCCTCCTCGTTTTTTTTGCCATCCTGTTCCCAAAAGCATAGAATTTAGACCCTTTTAAGATGGATCGAAGTATTAGAGAATTTGTGCCTGCGCTCCCTGATGAGCCAAAAGCAGATAATGACGGACTTTTGCCCGTCGATGACCCTCGTTTTCTCACAAATCGTGAGCTCAGTTGGTTGGAATTCAATAGACGCGTGCTCCAACAGGCGCTTGACGATAGTGTTCCTCTTCTAGAACGTCTGAAGTTCTTGTCGATTTTTTCAACAAATTTGGACGAGTTCTTTATGATTCGCGTATCGGGGCTCAAGGAACAGATCGCAGAAGGAGTTCAAAAACTTTCTCCGGATGGTCTGACCGCTGAAGAACAGGTGCGCGAGATCAGACGGGTCCTTAGACCTATGTTAATGGAACAGATGATGTGCCTGAATGAAGACGTCATCCCTGAGTTGGAGGAACAAGGCATCCGTGTCCGGCGATATGCCGATCTCAATAGAAAGCAGCGAGACAGGCTGAACGACTACTTTTTGCGTGAAGTCTTCCCGATTCTTACGCCACAGGCAGTAGATGAGAGTCACCCGTTCCCTTACATTTCGAATCTAAGTCTCAATCTGGGGCTGATCGTCGATCCGCTTGAAGGTATTGATCACGGCAAGATTTCGCATTTGTATTCTGAAGGCAGGTTTGTGCGGATTAAGCTTCCGCCTACCGTCAGCCGCCTCGTTAAGATCGGTGATGAGGATTCGTCAGAATTTGTGGCGTTGAGTGAGATCGTAGCCGCAAATTCGATCCACCTGTTCCCGAACATGGTTCCTAATAAAGCTTTTCTTTTCAGGCTGACGCGGGACGCCGATATCGAGATCCGCGAAGATGAGGCCGGCGACCTGCTTAGGGTGATGGAGCAGGAGCTGCTGCATAGACGAAGATTCAGCTTTCCTGTCCGTTTGGAGGTCACTTCCAAGATGCCGGAGGAGATGATTTCGCTGATTGCCGGCTCGACGGGTCTTACGAATCAGGACGTCTATCGCATCGATGGCTTCTTGAACATCTCCGATATGATGTCTTTGTATGGGTTGGACCGCCCGGACCTGAAAGACAAGCCGATCTCATATTCGATACCGGAACCTTTGAAACACGCCGAGAACGTTTTTGACGCAATAAAGGAACAGGATGTGCTCGTACATCATCCTTATACCAACTACTCCACCATCCTTGATTTTCTTGAAGAAGCGGCCACTGATGAGGACGTGCGTGGGATCAAGATCTGCCTTTACAGAACTGGAAAGAACTCACCCGTGGTGGAGTCGCTTGTAAAGGCCTCCCGAAACGGTAAGCAGGTTGCAGCACTGGTTGAGTTGAAGGCGCGTTTTGACGAGGAAAACAATATCGAATGGGCACGTCAGCTTGAAAGTGAAGGCGTCCATGTTATTTATGGAATGCTCGGCCTGAAAACACATTCGAAAGTCCTACTCGTTGTGCGCCGCGAAGACAACCGGCTTCGGAGATACGTACACCTTGCAACGGGTAACTACAACCCGTTTACATCCAAGCTCTACACGGATATCGGTATTTTGACTGCCGATGAAGAGATAGGAGCTGACGCCTCCGATCTTTTCAACTTTTTGACCGGTTATTCACACCAGACGAAATACCGGCAACTACTTGTAGCGCCGGTAGACCTTCGCGAAAGGATGATCGAGCTAATCGATCGCGAGACGGAAAACAAAAAGAAAGGACGCAAGGCTCGGATAATCGTCAAGATCAATAGTTTGACTGACGATAAGATCGTCCGGGCGCTCTACCGTGCATCGCAGGCCGGGGTAAAGATCGATCTGATTGTCCGTGGAATCTGCGTACTGAAACCTGGAATTGAAGGTCTGTCTGAAAACATTCGTGTTGTTTCGATTGTTGGTAGATTTCTGGAACACAGCCGGATCTACTATTTCGCTAACGGCGGAGAACCCGAACTGTTTATCGGGAGTGCCGATTGGATGCACAGAAATCTGGACCGCAGAGTTGAGGCCGTAACACCGATCAAAGACGGGAAACTTGTAAAGTATATTCGCAAGCGCGTTTTGGGTGCTTATCTCGCCGATAACACCAATGCGAGTGTTTTGATGAGCGACGGACTTTATCAGCCAAAAGCGGAAGACGAAAAGCCGCCATTTGACGCCCAAATGTACTTTGTTGGACACGATATCTAAGGCACAATGCCGACCCCACATTCTGAAAGTTACCGAAAAACGGAATAAGTCTCTGTTAAATTCGAATACTCAGTACAGACAAGTTTTCGTCAATTAGATCTATTTTCAGACTTTTTTTTGATTATATTAGTCAAAAAGAAGACCCATTGGTCTGAAATTGATTGATTTGCCTTTGTTTTTTGAGTTGAAGTGTACGAATCATCCATTATTCCTCACTGTGACTAAAAGTTGGCTAATTGTGAAGAATTTCCTCAGGGTTTCTTGATTCGTTTACATTTTCGATCGCTCTTGGCCAAACCGACTTTGTTTAAGGAGGCTACCTATGAGAGGAAGTGGGCGCGCGGTGTTTATGAGTCGATTCGGAATTCAGGCCTTACTGTTAATCGCCTTAGGAACTGCCAGTCCCGCGATCTTTTCACAGGCGTCTTCAAGTGACGGGAATCCAACTAAAGATTCACAGCTACCAAAATCAGATGTTGAAGCGGTTTCGAGTCCGCCAAAAACTCAGGCAGCGAAAGCAAAGTCAGATGTAAAAACGGATTCAGTGAAAATCGAGTTTGATGAATCCGAAAACGGAATCGTTTTGGTTTCTTCTGGAGGAAAAAGTTATCGTGTTAACACTCTTACGAAAGAGGTCGTAGTGTTAGAAGACGGTACGAAGCAGGATTCACCAGCGGAGCCGGTTCCGGATAGCAATAAGGAGTCAGAACCGGGTTCAGTCCAAGATGAAGAAGAGGAAGAGGATCCGTTTTTTTATGAGCCGGGCGACGAACCATTTGATTATCGAGTCGTAAACATACCGACACCTAAGATGGTTCCGAAAGGCACTTGGAACCTCTCTTTCTCCCATAGGTTTACGCAACCGATCCATCCTATTAGCAGTAGTGCCGATTCTCTCTTGGGATTCGATAGTTTCTCAGTATCTTCCTTCCAGGTCGCTTTCGGAATCACGGACAAGCTTTATGTTTCTGCTGCCCGTTCCCCTATATGCAGACGCGGTTTGTGCAAGACTATTGAGATCGGAGCTGGATACCACTTTACCGACCAGAACAAGAAATCTCCTGTTGGCGTTTCTGTTTACGGCAGCGTTGAAGGAGATATGAATTTTTCTCGGGATTTCACCACAAACTTTCAGGTGATGCTGTCTCGTCGAATTGGAAAGAGGGTACATTTGTTTTTCTCGCCCGCCGTACACCTGTTTTCAAACGGCGGGCGCCGATTTGATCCGGCACCGGAAGACTTTTTCCCACCGGCGCCAATTGCGTTGAACTATAGTCAGCCGAAACATGGCGTATCCTATGGATTTGGTACGGTAGTAATGATCACTCCTAGTCTGGCCGGAACCTTCGAATTTGTTCCTCGAACAGGCTTTCAGTTAGGAAGGGTAACTCCGATTCTCGGTGATAATTTCGAAGTTACTGGATTCGAAAACAGTTCTTTTCCATCGATTGGTTTTGGAATCCAGAAGAATATTGGGAACCACTCCTTTGCCTTCACACTCACCAATTCTCAAACGACAACTACGAGCCGATATAACTCAAGCAATTTACAACTATCACCTCGGAGGCTGGTCGTCGGTTTCAATCTCTTTAGGAGGTTTTAGATTACTATGAATCCAATGTTCGAATATCATAGATCGCACCTAAAGATCTTTGTAATCGCTTTGGCACTCGTGTTTTGCACTTTTGTCATTCACCTTGGAGAGAGAGAGAATTTGGCAGCTGAATTCAATCCCCAGCGAACTGGAGCTGAGATCTACGCTGCCTCTTGCAGAAGCTGTCATGCTGCTAATGGAAGTGGCAATACGAGACGGGGCAAACGCAAAGGTGCCAAAGATCTAAGAAGCAGTCGGATTTCCCGGAAACGCGGAATTTCAATTATCCGCAACGGAAAAGGAAAAATGCCCGGATTTAAGAAGAGGCTGACGGCGAAGGAAATCACGAGAGTAAATAACTTCGTCCGGGGATTTAGGAAGTAAAAGCAATTTGTTCTAGATTGATAAGGCTAAGATAAGTAGAACGACTAAAGGAGCACATACACAGATGACCGATGCCCAGAAACTAAAGTTAAAGCTAAAACTTATCGCTACTGCAGTAGCATTCGGTTTGATCGCGTACTCGAATGCCCCTCAGTTCGAAGATCGGGTTTCCGCATTTTCTTCGGGTCCCCCGGCTAGCCATACCGGGGCGCCCGGCGAACAAACATGTACTGTCTGCCACTTCGGCGGGGATCAGTTAAAAGCAAGTAAATTCCTGGGCGGCAACGGAATTGTAATCGGTGGACTGCCGACTGCCTATGTGCCAAGCACAGCATATGTGTTGACTGCGACCCTCACTCACACACAATCACCAAACAACACGATGTACGGGTTTCAGCTTACTGCAGTGGAGGGTACCGGCTCGACACCCGGTGCGTTTTCTTTGACGCACATGCCAGGTCAAATGCAGATCGTCCCCGGTGATCCTCCAACTTTTGTCAATCGGAGCTATATTCAGCATACGATTTCCGGAACAGTGCCTGCCGCTAACGGAAGCAAAACCTGGCAATTTACGTGGACCGCTCCTTCCACTGATGTTGGACCAATCACGTTCCATGCGGCGGGAAATGCTGCCGACCAAAGCGGAGACGAAACCGGCGACATAATTTATGTCACCTCAGCGACCGTGAACCCTGAGGCTCCCGCTCCGGAGGGCACTGCTTTTGATTTTGACGGAGACTCAAAAACTGACGTTTCGATATTCCGTCCCGGACCGGGAGAATGGTGGTATCTAAGATCCTCCGATGGCGGCAATTACGCAGCTCAATTTGGTTC
>JABDKD010000251.1 GCA_013003215.1 Pyrinomonadaceae bacterium | reverse complement strand
ACCTCATTTCGATCCCGGTTCTGAGATCCAAACAATCGTCATTAATCTTGACGACTCGATCCCGAGAGTATTGGTTGATAAATGGAAAAAGGAACTTGAAACTTGGAACCTGGAACTTGGGACTTGGAACCTGGAACTTGGAACTCAGCCTCAGTACTTCAAAACCTTTCTACAGCCTTCGACGATCTCATCCAGAGAAGGCAGGTAGTAATCTTCGAGGTCTGGAGCAAACGGGACCGGCGAATCAATAGATGCGATTCGGATAACCGGGGCATCGAGCCACTCAAATGCTTCTTCAGCAATGATCGCGGAGATCTCGCCGCCGATACCCCCGGTAATGGAAGCCTCGTGCAGAATGATCACACGGTTGGTCTTTCTGACCGTCGCCAAGATAGCTTCTTTATCCATCGGGGCAAGCGTCCTGAGATCGATGACTTCGACCGAACGGCCATCTTCTTCCTGGATTCTCTCAGCTGCATCCAGAGCGTTTAGTGTCTGAGCGCCGAAAGTAATTATCGATAAATCCTCTCCTTCACGCGCGACCCGGGCCTTTCCTATTTCGACTCGATACGCTTCGTCCGGAAGATTCTCGCGTAGACGAGGCATTCGATAAAGCTTCTTATGCTCAAAAACGAGAACCGGATCGGGATCGTCAATTGCAGCTCTAATAAGCCCTTTCGCGTCGTACGCGGTTGAAGGCTCAACCATTTTCAAACCCGCAGTATTTAGAAAAAACGCCTCTGCGTTGAGCGAATGAAATGGTCCGCCTCTAACACCAGAGCCGCATGGGCCCCTGAATACAGCGCCGATGCTCCCGCAGCCACGGTATCGGGATTTCGCTGCGTAATTCGTCAGGATGTCGAATCCGTTTGAAATAAAATCGATGAATTGGAACTCCGCTATGGGTTTCATTCCCATCAATGCCGCTCCGCAGGCAGCACCGGCGATGGCTGCTTCTGAAATCGGAGTATCAACCACCCTGTCTTTTCCAAATTCATCAAGGAGGCCTTCGGTTACCTTAAACGCACCCCCGTAACGACCGACATCTTCACCGATAATGAAAACGCGTTCGTCCTCTGTCATCGCCTCACGAATGCCCGCATGGAGTGCCTCAAGGATTGTAGAACCTTCTTTTTTTGAAGCCATTTAAAGTTAAAACGAAAGCCTAGTCATCTAGCTTTCGGGTCTTATTCAAATCGTTTGTTTTGTATTTGTCTTCCGAAGACCCGATAAGTTCGGAGACAGGAGATTGGGTTGGCGGCAAATCGCCGATCGGCTTGCCTTCCAGAAGCGATTGAATCAGTTCGACCGCTCTCTGGCCGTGTTCGAAGTCTTCACGCTTGAGCTTTAGCTTCACCTTACCGCTTGAGTTAGGAAGCTCGCTCAGTTTAGTAACATTATTGAGCCTGATGTGGATCCTGGAAAAGTACTTGAATAAACCCTTTTTGAAGGTGATGTTAACGATGTCGTTAAGCCCAATGCGCACCTCCTTTACCTTACTCCCGAACAGGCCAAGCAGTTTGGATTCGTATTCTATGACGATTCCCGCCGTTGAGAATTTGCCTATACCGTTTGACTCGTATAGCCCGTCGCCCGTATCGGCCTTGAATGGAACGCTTATGAAACCGGGTTTCATCCTGTCTTAATCCTCGTCATCGTAAGAGATTGTTTCGTTGCGATTCTCTTCAGTGCTCAAACGACTCAATGATACCAGCCACAAATATCCGATGATCCCGGACACAAGGGAGGTCAATAGAATCGCCATCTTCGAGCTATTGATCAACGCCCCACCGTTTGCGAGATTCTTGAAAGCCAGGTTCGTGATAAATATCGACATCGTAAATCCGATGCCCGCAAGGAATCCCGCACCGATAATATGCTTCCATTTCAAGTACATCGGTAGTCTGCAAATACCAAGCTTGACCGAAACAAAACTTGCGGTCGTTACACCAATAACCTTTCCGACAAGCAGACCTATAATGATTCCCATGCTGTTTGGCGTCATCAACTCACCTGCCCAACCGGCACCTACAACGATTCCCGTGTTCGCCAATGCGAATACAGGCATGATGAAAAACGCAACCGGCTTGTGCAGAAGATGTTCCAGATAACTCAGTGCGTCGTCGTCATCTACCTCAGGCGTGTACGGAATCGTGAACGCAAGGAGCACGCCGGCGATCGTCGCGTGAACGCCGGACTTTAGCATAAAGAACCAGAGCAACGCCCCGCCGACCAGATAGATCGGAAGCTTCATAAACTTCAGGTAATTGAAAACCATCAAGAGCAGGAACACTCCGATCGCGAGACCGAGATACAAGAACGATAGTTTGCTCGTGTAAAAGACCGCAATGATGATTATCGCAATAAGGTCATCGATTACAGCTACGGCGGTAAGAAATATCTTGAGTGAGGCGGGCGCTCGTGTGCCTACCATCGCCAATATACTGAGCGCAAAGGCGATGTCCGTGGCCATCGGTATACCGAAACCGGCCTTCGTTGGGAGACCCCAGTTCAGATAAAAATGAATAGCCGCAGGAAGAATTGCCCCGCCGAGTGCCGCAACAATAGGCAAGAGCGCATTTCGCGGATTCGATAGCTCCCCCTCAAACAATTCACGTTTCAGCTCAAGCCCGATCAGCAAGAAGAAGATTGCCATCAGACCGTCATTTACCCAGTACGACAAAGTCAGGCCACCGACATAAATCTTCCAAATTCCCAGGTAATCACTTCCGAAAGCAGAATTTGCAATAATCAGTGAAATGATCGAACAAAGGATGAGCATCATCCCCGCCGATTTTTCATTCTCAAAAAATTCCTTAAAGGAATTTGTTAATCTTACGCGTCTAATCATCGTTTATGGCGTTAATGTGTATAAATAAGCTAGATACCCGATCAAAAGCAGACCGCCCTCGAATCGGTCAAGCACAAATCTAAACCCGAGCAGTGCCCAAAGAAACAGTGCGCTTCCCAAAAGCACTGCCATATCGAACGTTCTAATCTCTTCCGCAGATATCGGTGCAACCATCGCGGTAAGACCAAGAACACACAAAATGTTGAAAATGTTCGAACCTATCGCGTTTCCGAGTGCGAGATCCGATTCTTTCCTGAATGCTGCCACAGCCGAAGTTGCTAACTCAGGCAAACTCGTACCGATCGCTACCACGGTAAGCCCAATCACAACATCGCTGACATTAATTATTCTAGCAATAGAGACTGCACCGTCAATCATCAGCTTTGCACCGCCGACAAGTATGGCCAGGCCACCCACCAGATACAACACATCCTGCAGGAGCGAGTGCTTGGGATCTAACGCTTCTTCAAGTATTGGCGTCGCTGTGACGTGTACCCTTGAACGACGGGCCAGAAAATAGATTGCCGTTGTATAAACGATGCTGCCAATAAACAGTATCACACCGTCGAGACGTCCGAGTTCTCCATCTGCGATCATTAACCAAAGGACCGCTACGACCCCGGTCATTATCGGCATCTCTCTGCGAACAACCTGCGTTTGGGCTTCGATCGGAAAGATCAACGCGGCAGTGCCGAGTATTAGTGCGGTATTGCTTATGTTCGATCCGACGACATTTCCGATCGCTAGTCCACTGCTACCGAAATAGGCTGCCTGAGTGGAGACCACCAATTCCGGACTCCCGGTGCCGAAAGCGACAATGGTAAGCCCAATTACCAGGGGCGTCACTCCCAGTCGAAGGGCGAATGAAACCCCGGCGCGTACGAGACCCTCCGCTCCAAACGTTATGAGAACAAGCCCCAAAAGGACAAATACGATTGGGTAGAACATAAGATTATTACTTTCGTCTAATTATCCAGAACGGATTTCCTGTATGCAGGCCTTACGACGGTATTATCGAATACGTTCATTGCGGCTTCTGTTGCTTCCGGACGCGGTTCAGACTCTGCCCACTCGGCTTCCTTGTCGAGGAATTCTTTGATCTCGGTTTCGATTTCGCGCATTTCGCCTTCTGTTAAGAGATTCTCTTCGGCAAGATATCGTTCAAACCGGGTGACCGGATCGTTATGTTCGGCCCACCATGCTATTTCGCCTTCGGGTACGTATGACTGGTTGTCGTGTTCCGCGTGGCCTTTGCGCCGGTATGTCATTACTTCGATCAGGACGGAGCCATGCCCGTTCCGCGCATAATCAACGGCCTTCTTCATCGTTTCATAGCAAGCGACAATATCGTTTCCGTCGACCTGAAATCCCTTAATCCCGTAGCCCAGTGCTTTGTCAACGAATTGTTCGCACGCCGCCTGTTCGTCCGTCGGGGTTGAGTATGCATAACCATTGTTTTCAACGATCGTTATCAACGGAAGCTTTTTGACAGCCCCGAAGTTTACGCCCTCGTGAAACGCACCTGTGGAAGTTGCGCCTTCACCGACATAGGCGACTGCCACCCGCTTCTCGTTCTTCAAACGGGAAGCGAGAAGGATGCCGGTCATAACCGGGATCATGTCGCCGAGGTGAGAAATTGGTCCAACCATCCCTTTTTCAAGATCTGCGAAATGGAACTGAACGTCTGTCGCGCGGCTCGGTGCGGTTCCGCGGCCAAAGTATTGAAGTAATATTGTCCTTGGCTCGATACCTTTTACGAAACAAGCACCGATATCTCGAATAAGAGGAGCGATGAAGTCCTGCGGCTCGAGCGCGTAAGCAGTTCCGACTGCGGTCGCTTCCTGTCCCAATGACGTGAAAACGCCGCCCGTCAGTTTCGACTGTTTCTTCAGGCGCACTGTCTTCTCGTCAAACATACGCGTCAACTTCAGAAAGCGGTATAGCTCGAGAAGCTGATCCGTGCTGAGGGTCGTATCTTTCGTACAAGAAAGTGGTTTTCTAGGTTTCTTCATCTGCATAAGAATGTTTCCCGCGAAACACACGAAATACGCGAAAAAAAAAAGAGTCATGGGCAAACAGTCAATCCCCGGACTTTCGAAAAAACGGAATTCTCAGTTTCACGCTTTTTCGCGTGTTTCACGGGAAACCACCCATTTTCCGATACCGTAAATACTTATCAATAACCAGAAGAATTCTATGACAAAGGCGGGAAAGTTAAAATCGTTGATTAGCGAAAAAATGATGAGTGCTGCGCCGACCGCGTTTAGTATCGAATACGTAGCATCAGAACTCTTGAGTCGGTCAGTTTGCAGAAGCAGGTAGGTTACGACGATTACACCTACGCCGACAGAACCTATTAAGTCATATAGAGTAAACTGCATTGCAGAATCGAGATTATAGACCTTGGGAGCAAATATGAGAACCAGACTATCGATAACAGCCGTTGGATTCGCATTGCTTGCGGTCTTAAGCGTACCCGCACAGGACCAGGCATACCGCGTTCGTCAGATACGTGCTGCGCCCGGGGAACTCCTGAATGTAATTGAAATGCTCAAAAGAGACATGTCGCGCCACAAAGAAATCGGTATCATGAAGCCGTTTTTGATGCGCCACAGCCAGGGCGACCATTGGGACCTTCTTCTAATGTACCCGGTAAATAGCGTTTCGGATGACATGTCTTCCAAGTCACTCAAAAAAAGAGTTAGTTCCAAGACATTCGGAAAAACATATGGAGACGAATTTTTCAAAAGAATCTCATGGCACCAGGATGGATATGTTGCGGGCCCGTCGATAGATGAATTCGATTCGTCTTTTGAAAAATACGGGTATTACCATGTCGAGATCTTCACATCTCTAGCCGGAAAACAGACAGAGCTATTCGAGCAAAGAAAGATGGAAAATATCTACCTAAAAGAAATCGGCAGGCGTCCGAATCACATCTATACACGCGTGTTTGGGCCTTCCTGGGACATCTTTACGATTGGCTTTTATTCAGGAATTAAGGACTACGCCGCAAGCGCAGATATCCCCTCGGCAGACAAGGAAAAGGCTGCAAGAAAGGCCGGGTTTGAAGGTACAAGTACCATCGGAAGTTATCTCCGCGAGCTCCTGCTCGAACATCATGACACGCTGGCAGGTGCTGTACGTCCTTAAAAAAGTGTCCAAATTAACCCCGGTCGTTCGTTTAGTTGGTGAAGTCGAAAGAAAGGAGTAAGAAAATGAAAAAAGGATTCTGGATAGTGTTGATTTGTATCGCTCTCTCCATTGCAGCAAGTGCTCAGCAGAAATTGACCGAGAATACCCTGCGAATGGAAAAGGACAAGAAGGGCGAATCCGCAACTGTCGCCGATATGGAATGGATTGCGGGGAACTGGGGCGGCAAAGCACTTGGCGGAAACGTTCACGAAGTATGGACCAAAACTGATTCCGGTCAGCTGATGGGCATGTTTTCGCTTGAGCAAAAGGACAAGCCTGTGTTCTATGAGTTTCTGATTTTCACGGTTGAGGACGGCCAGCTCCTTCTTAAGCTCAAACACTTCAATCCTGACCTGACTGGTTGGGAAGAAAAGGACAAATTCGTAACATTCAGGTTCATAAAGAGAGACGGTAAACGTTTTTATTTCAGTGGTTTAACATTCGAAAACACGAGCGAGAACGAAACAAATATCTATCTTGCACTCCGAATGAAAGATAAATCTGTTAGAGAAGAGAGTTTTCCGCTTAAGCGTTTGAACTAATTCGGCTTATGAGCTGAGATATAGGCTCTCTTACTCGGATACTCGACATCGGTGTATGGATATCTGAGAACCGTTTCATCTATTTTGAAGCCTGCGCTGTTAAGGATCCTGTGTATGTGGTCTACGTCAAAATAATAAAACGTAATCGTTGTTCGAATTCCCAGGAACTCGTCGAGTTCAGTTCTATCCTCGCCGACATGGAACGAGAACAAAAGTTCTCCTCCGGGTTTTAAGGTTCGGAAAAATTCCTTGAAAGCCATTTCTACTTCGGTGTAGTTGAAATGAACAATCGCGTAAAAGGCCAAAATCGCCCCAAACGAATCGTTATTCTCTGAAAGGCTGAGCATGTTTCGGACTTCAAAATCTATCCCGGGATTGAGCTTTGCGGCTTCTTCTATCATTCCGGGGGAAAGATCAAAGCCTATAAGATCCTTCACACCGCAATGCCTCAAATACGCGGTTGTGTGTCCGCAACCACAACCGATATCTGCTGTCAGTCCGGGTTTCTGGGCCCGACGGGCAAACCGTCGGAGCAATAAACGATCGAGCGGTTTTGAATCCAATTCCTTGTAAAAGGACTCCGCGTACTCGGCCGCGGTGAGGTCATATGTGTTTTTGACGTTTTCCAGTTGGTGCATCATTTGATCCTCAGCTTTGAGACTTCTCCTTTAGGTCCAACCGCCCAAACGGCCTTATTACCTTTGGACATAACCGTGTTTCTTTCGACCTTATCCAGTTCTTCCCAGGAATCCCCTGCGTCGTAGCTAATATTGGATCCCGTAATTCCAACGACGACGATCGTTTTCTTCTTTACGAAAGTTGCGCCGGAGCGATATCCGAACGGGGCAAGCTTGTATTTGGTTGCCCAGGATTTGCCCTTGTCCATGGAATAGGCGACGGTCCTGTCATTCTGTTTCGGCTTTGTATAGTCACCGCCTACGATGATCGCTCTCTTACCCATGTAAGCAAAGCCAAAAATTCCGGTGCCCTGACCGCCATAAATCAGCGGTGCCGGGACACTGCTCCATGTTTGTCCGCGATTCGACGAATGATAAACATGGGCCGCCTTTCCCCCCGTGATCAGGAATACTTCGTTCTCGCCTCGGGTGACTATGCAGGTACCGCTTGCGGCGAATGCGGCCTCGCCTTCGAGAGCAACAGGCATTCGCTCTGCCGGCATACGGGTCCACGTCTCGCCATCTTTCGTCTCGTAAAAGACGTATTTCCCATCGATCGGGTCGCTTTGCGCGAGTCCGTGATCTTCATCCCAAAACGCTATCGAATCAAAAAACGCGTCCTTGAGTTCGTTTTTGAACTGCAGTTTCCAGGTCGCTCCGCCATCCGAAGTCTTGTAGATCCGCGACGAATCTCCATTTCCGATACTCAGGACATATGCGGTCCTCGAATCGAAAGCCTCGATATCACGAAAATCGAGTTTCGAGGCACCGGGTACCTTGATGACGCCCCAGTTACTTCCGCCGTCAATCGTGCGGATAACGGTTCCGCCCGTACCACTTGCCCAGATGACCTTTTTGCTCACTACATCGAGGCCGCGAAAGCTCGCGTCTG
>JABDKD010000246.1 GCA_013003215.1 Pyrinomonadaceae bacterium | reverse complement strand
CATTAATCCCGAATGAAACGATCAATTTTTACGCTAACACTTCTGGCATTTCTGTCTTTTAATTCTCTGGCCCAGGCGGACGCTTCCCGTATGGAGCAGCGGATCTCCAAGCTCGCGGAATTTGGCTGGAGCGACACAGGTTCTCAACGCGTAGCGTTCTCCGAACAAGACCTTGCAGCGCGAAATTACTTTATTGGTCTGATGAAGGCCGCCGGTCTTGAGGTGAAGATCGACTTCGCGGGAAACATCATCGGTACCCGCGAAGGCCGTATCAATAGCCTACCGCCAATAATGTTCGGTTCTCACCTGGACACAGTGCCCAACGGCGGAATGTATGACGGCATAGTGGGATCGGTCGGCGCCCTTGAAGTGGTCGAAATCCTTAACAAGCAGAAGCTCCAAACCAATCATCCTATTGAAGTTATCGTTTTTTCAGACGAAGAAGGCGGTTTGACGGGAAGCCGAGCTTTGATCGGTAAACTCGGGCCGGACGCGTTAAAAGTGAAGAGTCACAGCGGCAAAACGATCGCCGAAGGGATTCGCTTTCTTGGCGGGGATCCGGAGCGTCTTTTTGAGATAAAGCGCAAGAGGGGAAGCATCAAGGCATTCCTGGAGCTTCATATCGAACAGGGCGGGATCCTGGAAGCGGAGAAACTTCAAATCGGGATAGTTGAAGGAATCGTCGGGATCGAATGGTGGGACGTTAAGATCGAAGGATTCGCGAACCATGCCGGCACGACTCCTATGAAAGGAAGGCGCGATGCGGTTCTCGCGGGTTCGAAGTTCGCTCTCGCGGTAAACGAGATAGCGAACTCGATTGAAGGAAATCATGTCGCGACGGTTGGCCGGTTCCGTGCGGAACCGGGCGCACCTAATGTCATTCCGGGCAAGGCTGATCTCAGTCTTGAGATCCGCGATCTTTCCAAAGAGAAGATCTGGTCAATATTCCGGTTGATTGAGGAAAAAGCCAAGCAGATAGAAAAAGAGACCGGTACAAAGATCACGTTTGAATATGTTGACGTCGGCGCGAAACCGGCTGTGTCGGATGAGAGCATTACTTCTTTGATCAAGACCTCCGTTGAGAGCCTCAGTTATTCATATAAATTCATGCCAAGCGGTGCGGGTCACGACGCGCAGGATATGGCCCAGATCACTCAAATGGGAATGATCTTTGTCCCAAGTCGAGGCGGGATAAGCCATTCGCCCAGAGAGTTTACGAGCGCGGAGCAAATGGCTCGCGGGGCGAATGTTTTGTTCGCTACGATCCTCGCGTTGGACAAGACAGATCAGTAGCGACACCTCTCCTGACATTCGAATAATTCTCAATTCAGACCGGAATATTTTTTGTCACATTCCTCAGGCCAATGGTGTCTTCTGTTTAGAACAGCGGGAAGCGCACAATGAGGAGAAAAGATATGTACTGGATAATTTCCGTTCTTGTAGCAATTTTGATTTCAATTTCGACGGCGTCCGGAATGACCGACAAGCCGAATGTAAAAGCCGGACTCGGTGAAACGGATTCTGATTCACATAAGTCTTTATCAAGGGATGAGACAGAAAGGTTTGAGCAAGTTTATAACTTGAATCCGGACGGCAGCGTAAAGGCCGCGAACATCAGCGGAAACATAAGAGTGTCTACCTGGGAGAGCCCCCAAGTACGGTTAGTCGCGGTAAAGACCGCGGAAAATGCTGAGATCTTGAAGGATATGGAGCTCAAGATCGAGTCCACACAGGAGTCGTTCTATGTGAAGGTGAAGTATCGCGACCGTGATCGTGACAATGATGAATATCGGAACTATAAAAACTATGGCAGCGTGGAATTTGAATTGACTGTTCCGCGGACAGCGAAGTTGACAGGTATTTCGAGCGTAAGCGGTGATATCACGATTGACGGCACCGATAACTATACGAAGGCATCTTCGGTCAGCGGAGACGTGAAGGGTATGAACCTTGGCGGAACGGCGAAGCTCAGCTCTGTCAGCGGAATTGTTGAAGCTGACTTTTCGAATGTGGCCGCAGGTAGCGATATCAAATTGAGCTCGGTTTCCGGTGGCGTAATCCTAAAGCTTCCGTCATATGCCGGCGCATCAGTTAAGGCGAGCACCGTCAGCGGGAAGATCACCAATGACTTTGGCCTGAAGGTCGACGAAGGCAAATACGTAGGGGCGAGCATGAAGGGTTCGTTTGGCGACGGTTCGGTTGCGGTTCGTATGAGTACGGTAAGCGGACGGATCAATGTCGCGAAACAATAGGGCTAGGTCTGTGTGCTGATTGTTGAGTACTGGATCAGAGTTCAGGGTTCAGAGAATCCGGAATTCCGTAACCGTCGCGTAGCGACTGGATGATTTTAGCCGTGGGTAAGCGCGAAGCGCGCCGCCCACGGTACCGGAAGCAACATGAAGTTTAGTCGCGTCAGCGACGGTTGAATGATGGTTTCGCGACTTTGAGTCGCTCATGGCAGGCGAGTCGCCTGCGCTCCAGTCGGATCCGGAATTCCTCAAAAGCGCCGAAGGTGCGGCGTTAGCTTAGCCCCGGGTGAGCGAAGCGTAACCCGGGGTACAGATTCAAAGACCGTTTTAGCCCCGGCAGGGGCGGCAGAAAACGGAATCTTGAACGATCGCGGTTTTTCGGAGTCTCCCAAATACGATTGAAACCCAACGGCTAATGCATAAGGAGTTGAAAATCATCGGTTTGCGCCGACCATATTACAGAATTGTTCAGCGGTCGATCGCCGCAGACGCCGCAGAACAAAAAGAAGGGAGCCGGTTATTGCCGGTTCTCTTTTTTGTTGTCACAAAACCTACGAATAGTCGATAATCTCGAAATGCAGGATCTCTTGATCTTAGACGGCGGCCTGGCTACCGAGCTCGAGCTTCGCGGCCATGATCTGAACCATCCACTTTGGTCCGCGAGATTGATGCTGGACGACCCGGATGCAATAAAGGCGGTTCATCGTTCATATCTGGAAGCGGGTGCCGATTTCATCATCACAGCGAGTTATCAATTGAGTTACGCAGGATGTGCCGCGCTTGGAATAGGTGAAAACAGAACGACGGAACTGCTGTTGGATACCGTACGGATTGCAAAAGAGTCTATTCGAGAGTTTTGCTCATCTAGAAGCGTATCCGTGGCCCCGAAGGTTCTCGCGTCGATCGGACCTTATGGGGCATTCCTTGCAGACGGCTCGGAATACGTTGGCCAGTACGGCCTCTCAGAAGAAGAGCTTCTGGACTTTCATAAACAAAGATTCGACGTGCTTGCATCTTCGGACGCCGACCTGCTTGTGTTCGAAACGATCCCGAGCTTCGCGGAGACCAGGGTGCTGCTGAAGTTACTCAAGACCTTTCCTAAACGACGTGCCTGGTTTAGCTTCTCGTGCAGAGACGAGAATCAAATCAATGATGGGACAGAGATATCACTTTGCGCTTCATTGCTGGCCTCGGAGGATCAGGTTGACGCGATCGGTGTGAATTGTACCGCTCCCCAGTTTGTGGACGGACTCATAAAGCAAATTCGAAGGGTGGCACCGGAAAAGGCAGTTTTGGCTTATCCTAATTCCGGTGAAACCTATGACGCGAATTCGGGGTCCTGGCACGGCAACGGGCGGTCGGCTCACGATCTTGCTACGGTTTGGTACGCTTCAGGCGCGAGAATCATAGGCGGTTGTTGCAGAACGACACCTGCTCATATTGAGCAGCTCAGAAAGGTTCGAGGCTCGTGAAAACCCAAGGGAGCTCCGAGCTTTTAACTGAGTAGTTCAAATGTAATAAGATACGGGATATGTCACCTGAACAGCTCCCGGAGACGACACTTACAAAGACCGATTTCAAGCTATTTCTTGAATGCCCGCGAGAATTCTGGCTCAAGCGATACCATCCTGAGCAAATAGTCACTCCGATCGACGCACATGGCAGATACCTGATTCGCCAGGGATATGAAGTTGAACGCGAAGCTCGGGCCTTGATTGCCCGGGAGTTTTCCGTCGATGCTTTGGAATCCCAATACACGGTTACGTTTGAGAACCTCCTTGCGAGATTCGACATACTCAGAATGAACGACGACGGAACCGTCGCTATATACGAGGTGAAGTCCTCAAAGCACATCCCGCGCCTCGAATCCGCAAAATCAAAACGGGAGAAGCGGGAAAAAAATCTCTACGATCTGGCATTCCAGGTGCATGTCGCTCGTTTATCGGGTCTTGTTGTTTCTGAGGCCTTTCTTGTCACCCTCGATGGCGACTATGTTCGCGGCGAAGATTTGGAAATTGAAAAGGCGCTCCATTTTGAGGATGTCACCGAGGAAGTCACGGGTCTTCATCGAGATGTTCAGCTCAAAGTTTCAGAAGCGATGTCGGTGCTGCAGAACGGGCCCGGTGATGGTTTCGAAGGTCTCTGCAAAGCAAAATTGAAATGTGCCTACTTCGTTTTTGCTCAACCGGAGCTCCCTGAAACGACAATCTTTGATATTCCGCGGATCAGCGATAAGAGAATCGAATCGTTGAGAAGGCAGGGAGTGTTGGCGGTTGAAGACGTGCCAGGATCAGCGGATTTGACCGGGACACAGATGGCATTCGTCGAAAAGTGTAAGAACCCGCCGCCCCGGATGGTCGACATTCACGGAATCAGTGCGATTTTGAGCGAGCTCGAGTACCCGCTTCATTTCTTGGACTACGAAACCGTAAATCCTGCATTACCAAAATTTAGAGGGATGCGTCCGTATGAGCAGGTCACCTTTCAGTATTCCGTCCATGTCGTGGAATCGGAGGGTTCGGAACCGATTCATTACGAGTATTTGTCAGATGGAACAGGAGATCCCCAGAGTGATTTGCTTAAAGGCTTACGGGAGGCGATCGGTGACGCCGGAAGTGTGATTTCCTGGAACAAGTCCTTCGAGATCAAGCAGAATGAACTGCTTGGAAGGCTTTTTCCGGAGTACGCGGAGTTTATTGATTCCCTCAATGCGCGAATGTTCGACCTGGCGGATCCATTCAGACTTGGGCTCTATTTTGATCCGGCTATTTGTGGTTGGTCGATCAAGAACGTTCTCCCTGTTCTTGTACCCGGTATGAATTATGACGACCTGGATATTGGCGGCGGTGCTGCGGCATCGGCGCTTTGGTACATGGATGTTTTCGAAGGAACTGAGGATAAGCAGGAACGTATGAAGCAGTTGCGTGAGTATTGCAGTCAGGACACTCTTGCAATGGTGAAGATTTTTGAAGTTCTGAGGTAATGGAGACGTTTTGAGATCCCATTCTCTGTCGTTCCTTCCGGGGCTGATATGTCGTTTAAATCCTTACCCCGGGTTACGCTTCGCTCGCCCGGGGCTAAGCTATTGCCGCGCCTTCGGCGCTTTTAAGGAATTTCGGAACCGACTGGAGCGCAGGCGACTCGCCTGCCATGAGCGACTCAATGTCGCGAACTCATTTTCAATCGTCGCTGACGCGACGAAGCTCATGTTGCTTCCGTTTCCTCAGCCCTCAGGCCTCAGCACTCAGGCCTCAGACCTCAGATCTCACCACTCAGCCCCCCCTCAGATCAGACGTTTCGTCACGATCTGCTTTTCAAACTCAGAATCCCCGCTCTTCCATTTGATCGTAAGCTTCTTTCCGGGTTTTCTAAGTCTATTATTGACGTTCGACCAGCGATCGAAGGTGGCCTCTTGTCCGTTAAAACCGGTTATGACGTCATCTTTCCGAATGCCCGCTTCGAAGGCCGGTGAGCCCTTGATTACATCCGCGACCCTCATGCCGCTTGCGGCCGGTCGGAGTGCCAACCCGATCATGTCGTATTCGAAAGGTTTGTCGAAGTTACCGTTTGGCTTGAGATACATCTTCTTGTTTTGATAATCGAACGTTATCAGAAAGCGTTCAAGGATACGCATTCCTATCAGACCCTGACCGTTAGCCGGAACGGGTCCGTTCTTAAACAGAGTGACAACGTTATTCAAAGAATGCCGGCCAAACGCAACCTTCTCAACACGAACCATCTTTCCGGTCACATCACCTCCGATTCCTGCACCAAATACGCCTTGAATCGATTTGTCCGGGATCACGAATCCCGGGTTCGAATCCGCGGAAAGCATTAGTGCAGAGCTTGCCCCCGTGTCGACGACGGTTTTGACTGGAATCGCCTTTTTGCCGTCAACACTAACCGGAATCGTAATATACGGCTTCGTTCTGGTGATTGTAAGATCAAGTGCCTCACCTGACTTGGACGAGTCATACCCTTTGGGGTCGAAAAGCTTGATCACTTCTTTTTCTGTGTCGATCTCGACAACATATTTGTTGAAAATGGAAGCACCAATTACACCAACCCAATCCGTGTGAGAAAAATGGTCTGATTTGTTCTTTACGATCACACGTTGCCCTTTTAGGAGCACACCGGCCATATCCAATTCTGCTCCCATGGCCATACTTGCCGTTTCCATATTGGCACCGGCACCGCCGATCTGGACCTGTGTCAAGGCGTATTTAAGATTCATTTCTTTACCCACGTCGGGGTTCATTATGAAAAGTCCTTCAGGCATACCCGTATCAAGTATACAGCGGATGGCCTTGCTACCATTCACTTTTACAGGCACGACGATCTTGTCTACGTCATATTCGAATGGGATCTCATGTAACGGCTTATTCTTGGAAACCGGTGTCGGGTGCCGCGACCATGACGCCTTTGCCACCGAAACGGTTAGAAGTAGAAACGCAAGTGAAACTGCAGCAAGCTTTGCTGAGCTGGTGATACTTCTTTTCATCATCTTTACCTCTTATTATTGCTTTTTTGAGTACTCTTCTAACGGAGTGAGTAGCAGAGTGACCGAACACATTTGTCCATCATCACTACCAATTGAATCCTTAAATACATCCAGAATCTTCACAATGTATTCGTTTACCTTGTGCAATTCTTCCTCGCTCAATCTTGCGGAGAGCCGGTGAGCACGTAGATTCGTAATCGTCTGTTCTTTGAATACGATCTCCGGGTTCTTTGACGCACTGTCCCAATTCCGCTGCGCCAAACGCAGCATCGAGCCAACTCCGGCATTTGTGAGTTCCATCATCTCTTTGTTCTTCGGAAGATCGGCTCCGACAATCGCTTCGGCGACGACGTCATAGACCGCTTCAGAACGCGCACCGGAGCGGTTCGTCCCGGTCTGAACAACAAAGCCGTTCTTAACGAGTTTTCGGACGTGATAGTGGAGCGAGTTGGGTTTCCTCCCAATAATAGGACCCAGATCACGAATCGATATCGGACCTTTCTGCCTGATGGCCTGAATGATCTCAATCGCGATCGGTGATCCGATTAGGCGGAGCTGATCCGGTGTGGTGAGATTGAATCTCTTCTTTCTTCTGTGTGCCATACAGGTTGATATACGATGCTTAATGAAAAAAGTTCATAAATTTCACTATACTTTACTTTTAGATAAGATTTGGGGTCAAAAGAGGGATATTTGACTAGTCTTTTTGGTAAAGAGACAATGTCGCGTCGCCAAAATCGCTCATAAAATAGCCTCTCGATGGTTGATCCGAAAAACATATTACTCATGAATCTCGGGCAGGTCGGAGATGTAATACTTAGCCTGTCGGCTATCCGTGCCGTCAGGGAGCGATTTCCGAATTCAAGGCTGACCTTGTTTGTTGCAAAAGTTGCGACTGAGATCGTCGAGATGGCAGGAATTGCCGATGAAGTAATTTCTGTTGACCGCGTTGGCATTCGGAAGGGAAATCTGTTCTGGTCGACAGGACAGATTCTTAAAATTTTGCGCGACCTCAGACGTAGAAAGTTCGACCTTATCATTGACCTTCACAGCCTTCATGAAACCAATATTCTCGGGTTTCTCTCCGGTGCCAAAAACAGGCTCTATTCGATTAGAGGCAATAGAACTCTTCGCTATCTTTCCAATTTTCGACCCGAACCCGCGGTCGATTCCGAAAAAGTTCATATAATCGATTTCTATGCCGGATCTGTGGAGCCATTAGGTGTAACGGGAGCAAAAGATCCGTTTAATCTTGTTCCATCGGAAGGTGTAACCAAGCGCGTTGGAGAGATTTTCGGTTCGAACCGATTGGAAGACCGGAAGTTGATTGGTTTGAACATCGGCGCGGGACATCCAAGCCGCGCAAGCAGTTATGAGCACTTCGGAAGATTGGCGCAGCAGATTATTGACTCGACCGACTACGGGATCGTCGTATTTGCAGGACCTGAGGAGACCGATCTGCGGGTAAGGTTCTCAGAATGTTTTCCTGCGGATGCGGTTCTTCTTGATTCACTAAGCCTCAGCGAACTTGCCGCCGCAATGCTGAAAGTCGAGGTTGTTGTCGGGAATGACACCGGACCTATGCACCTTGCAGCTTCAGTCGGTACGCCGATCGTTTTTATCGTGGGCAGCAATGGTCAGACCAGGTTTCATCCCGTCGTGGAATATTCTCTAATCATCGAAACAGACGATATTGATAAATTCGAGATCGACCCGGTAATGGAAGCGATTGATCACTTTCTTCATAAGAAAAGAAAGTGATAGTGGCCTAAGAGCATGTCTCTCAAATACTTTCTGTATTCGCTTGAGCTAAAGGAGCCATTCGGTACGGCCCATGGAACCCGCACGCATACACACGGCATGCTTGTCGCGATCGAGTCCGATGGGCTAACGGGTTATGGCGAGGTTTTCATGCCTCCCTATTATCCTGAGAATCAAGAATCAATGGCGTTGTTTTTTGACTCCGTCGATGTTCCAAAGCTCCTTCGCACGGAATCACTGGCTGACCGACTCGCCTACGTACGGTCTCTTGGCC
>JABDKD010000244.1 GCA_013003215.1 Pyrinomonadaceae bacterium | reverse complement strand
TTGACCATTGACCATTGACCATTGACCATTTAGCCGTACCCCCGTCTTCGGCGGGTTCAGCCGCAGATGAACGCGGAAAAAGATATGATTTTCGCCGATTTGATTATTTTCCGATCTGCGGAAATCCGCGGCAAAAGATTCGCCGGCAAATAAAAAGATGAAGGAAAATACGTTTGAAAAAACTGGATACATTCGAATCCCGGATGCCTTCTCGGTTGAAGACGCGCTCCCGATGCGCGAGGCAATATACCGCGAGCTAGAGTGGCAGTGCGATATTGACCCCGATGACCCTGAATCGTGGCAGTCGAACATTTGGCCAAAGTTTCAAAACATAAAATTCGATCCCATTTTTGATCCGATCGGAGGTGAAAAGGCTCGTGCTGTCTTAGACGAATTACTGGGCGATTGGGAGGAACCTTCGAACTGGGGCCAGTTTCTTGTTTCGTGGCCCACGGGAGAAGAATGGGATGTTCCGCACTACTTGTGGCATACGGACTTCGGATACGATACCCCTGCTGAACCATTGCCGGGATTGCTGTTTATCAGCTTCATCACCGATGTTGGGCCAAGGGCAGCGGGAACAGCCGTGATCGAGGGCTCGCATAAGCTCGTTGAGAAGTATGTTGCCTCTAAAGACGAGAAGTTCTGCCGCAAGATGCGACGCGTTCGTGAATCCCTTATGGTCAGTGACCCATGGCTGATGAATCTTTCCGACCCCGAAACGCCAAATAGAAATGAACGGTTTATGGATCAGGAAACGGTGGTCAAGGGGTGCCGATTGCGAGTTGCTGAATTAACAGGCGAAACCGGGGACATCATCGTTGCCCACCCTTGGCTGCTTCACACGTCGTCTAAGAATTGTTCCGGTTCGATCAGCATGAGACGGGTGCAGAGGATCAAGGCCCGCTGACAGCGGACGATTGGAAATGGACAATGGACAATGAACAATTCGGATTCCAGAAAGCAATTGTTTTCCGATCAAGAGACGATTTGGTCGGCCGTTTCAGGAGACATTTCTAACGTGGTCTGGGAAAACTCGCATTTGTCCATTGGGCAATTGTCCATTGTCCATTCAGAAGAATCTACTTAATCCTTTTTATCCCTGTTAATATACGGCCATGGTTACAGTTAATGTCAGACGAGAGATTGCGGCGCCAGTTGAGGATGTCTTTGGAACTGTTGCCGATATCGACAGGTTTTCGGCGATTTTGCCTCATTCTGTAAAGGTTGAACACCTGAATGGTAAGAAGACGGGAATTGGCGCGAAGTTCCGTGAGACCCGTGTAATGGGCAAGCAGGAGAATGTAAATGAATTCGAGATAACCGAATACATCGAAAACGAGCGTGTTCGGATGATCGCGGATACAAATGGAACCGTTTGGGATACGTTGTTTGAAGTTCGCGAAGAGGCGGGCAAAACGACCATCGACGTGGAGATGGATGCTCGTCCTCACAAACTGCTCCCAAAACTATTGAATCCTTTGATGAAGGGTCTTTTCCGAAAGGGTATTGAAAAAGATATGGACCTTTTGAAGGAAGCGCTCGAAACAGGTAACAGGGATGAAGTGGATGAAGAAGATTGAAGATTGATGATTGAGGAATTTTTGCCGCAGAGACACAGGGAAAGCGTTTTGAAACTTAGAACACACCACTTGAATGAGATTGATGATTGAGGATTGAAGATTAAGGATTTTTGCCACAGAGGCACAGAGAAGGCTATTAAGTGGAATTCGAAAAAGCCAAGTGCCATGCCCCGCTTATCGGCCATCAAACATTGAAGATGTTCCTCGGCGGGATTTCAGTTTCAAAAAGCTTTCTCTGTGCCTCTGTGGCAACAATCTTCAATCTGAAGAGTACTAGTTAATGGTTCAAGCTACGACAATTCTTGCGGGGTTTGTTTACTTCTTGCTTGTTTTTGCGGCGGGCTTTGTTTTGGGTGTCATTCGCATTCTTGTCCTAGTACCGCGTTTGGGTGCAGGCACTGCTGAGCTCATCGAGCTCCCGTTCATGGTTCTGATCAGTTTTTTAGCCGCCCACTTAATATGCCATCGGTTTTTGATCAAGACTGCTTCCGAGGCACTTACTATGGGAACACTGGCCTTGATCTTGCTGATCGGGTTCGAGTTAACCGTTGTGTTGGGACTTCGCGGTCTTTCATTTAGTGATTACATTAAATCAAGAGAGCCGATCGCATTCGCAGCATATGTCGTGTCGCTATTCTTGTTCGCATTGATGCCCTTGTTTGTTTGCTCCAGAAACGAGCAGAGGATTGATGGATGATTGAAGATTGAGGATGAGGATTTTTGCCACGGAGTCACAGAGAGAAGAGCAAATAGGTGGATCTTTGAGAATCCAAAGTACCGTGCGCCCACTGTAACGCCATCATTAAGCATTGAACATACGCAACGGTTCGTTTTCATTTAAAGTACTTATTCTCTGCGCCTCTGTGGCAAAAATCCTTAATCTTCAATCTTCAATCTTCTCGCTGTTAATATATCCCTATGAAACCCGAAGACTTTCTGGACCGGATCAAATACAATGGCCGTATCGAACCAGATTTCGAAAGCCTGGAAGCACTCCATCTGGCGCATATGTATACCGTGCCATTTGAGAATCTCGATATTCGAATGGGTATACCGATCGAGCTCGGCTTTGAAGAGTTCTACTCCAAGATTGTCGATGCTAATCGGGGCGGATTCTGCTACGAACTCAATGGCCTGTTTGGTTGGCTGCTGACGAAGATCGGGTTCGAGGTCGAGATGCTTTCGGCAAGGGTTTATGGCCAGGACGGAGCACCGGGGCCGGATTTTGATCACATGCTTCTTCATGTGAATAAGGAGTTTATTGCCGATGTCGGTTTTGGGGATTCTTTTACACGGCCGTTGAAATTTCGAGAGGGCGATCAAGAACAGGAGTCCGGAGTCTACAGGCTCGTTTCTACGGGCAATACCTGGCAGATGGAACGGAATTCCGGCGAGGGTTTCAAACCCCAATACCTATTCACCGAAACGCCAAGGGCCCTAAATGAATATGAGGAAATGTGTATTCATCAACAAACCTCTCCCAAATCTACATTTACACAAAAAGTTGTTTGTTCCCTGGCAACTCCGAACGGGCGTATTACCTATGCAAATGGCCGGACAATCTCAACTGTAGAAGGTGAGAAATCAGAAGCGAAAGTAGAAGGGATCAAAGAGCTGGCTACACTTCTCGAAAACACCTTTGGAATCAAACTGGATGGCGGGTATGGGGCGCTGTTAGGCAAGGCCGGGGTCGCCCAATAATGAGTCACTCAACTGGTCAGAGGTGTCCTCTCTGTAATTCAAACGACCACCAGTTCTACTTTAAGGATAAATTTCGGGTGTATTACAGCTGTCTCAATTGTTTTCTCGTATTCGTCCCGCGTCGGTTTCATGTGTCGGAAGTACGCGAAAGAGAGCGATATCTCGAGCACAACAACGACCCTTCAGATGACGGTTACCGGAATTTTCTGGCTAGAATTATGGGGCCATTAAGAGAACGGGTTGCTAAGGGTGCGAAGGGTTTGGATTTTGGTTGCGGCCCCGTTACCGTTTTGGCTGAAATGCTGGAAGACTCAGGGTTTGAGATGGAAGTATACGATCCGATCTTTCACGAGAGACCCGAAGCCCTTAAAGGCGAATACGATTTTGTCGTTTCCACGGAAGTCCTCGAACATCTGAGCAAACCCCATTCGGAATTGGACAGATTGTTCAGCCTCCTTGGACATGGAGGCGTCCTGGCCCTTATGACCAGGCCCCTCGAAGAAGATGTCGATTTCAAGACATGGCATTACAAGAACGACCCGACCCACATATGCTTTTACAGCGAACCTGTGTTCGAATGGATCTCAGCTGAGTTCAATATTGGGTTTACGAGAGAAGGCCATGATATCTTCGTATTTGAGAAGAGTAAATAAATGGGAATAAAGGAGTTGGCATATCATCAAACCCCGCTGGGCGAACTCGTCCTGCGTCGAAGGCCGGAGCCTCGATTAGGCGGAAAGGAAGTTTACGAGGTGAAGCTTGGAGACGAATTCCTGATGTCGAGTCTTTTTACGAAAAGCGAGATCGAGCTTGCAGAGCTTGCTTTGGCGCAACTAGACATTGATTCGGATGTCATAGTAGGTGGATTGGGACTTGGGTATACGGCAGATGCTGTACTGAGACACAAAAGTGTATCATCGGTTGTCGTTGTAGATCGGTTTGAAGAGGTTATTAGCTGGCATCAACAAGGTCTTGTACCCCTCGGAAAGCGGATCTCAGAGGACGAGCGATGCGAGTTGATTGCCGGTGATTTCTTCGAGATGGCTCTTGGAGGTACTGGCGCATTTTCAGAAAGACGCTATGACGCGATCATAGTAGATATTGATCATTCGCCTACTTTTCATTTGGACTCGAAGAATGCGGATTTCTATGCGGAAGAAGGGCTCTCCCTGGTATCAAAACGCATCTATCGAAACGGCGTTTTTGCTTTATGGTCAAATGATCCGGCAGAAAACGAATTTACGGCCCGGCTGAAGTCAGTGTTTGGGAGCGCATCCGCTCACAATATTGAATTCATGAATCCCTATTCTGGAAAGGTCTCTGTAAACTCGGTTTATCTCGGAGTAAAACAAGAACAATGATGCAGACGATTGATTCCTATATCAGGTGGGGGATGCAGTGGATGGGGCTCAGCGACCAGAATGAAGGTCGTCTTATCGCCACGTTTCTTGCTCTTCTATTTCTGATTGTAATAAGGCGGATCATTCTGTTTTTGGTAAATCGAAATACCGAAAACATTGGTGTTCAGTATCATTGGCGCAAGGTAACGAGCTACTCCAGCTTCGGGATCTGGCTGCTTATCGTAGCGGGAATCTGGTTTCAGGGGTTCCGTTCCGTTTCTACCTATCTGGGGTTGCTTTCTGCAGGAATTGCTATCGCGCTCCAGATTCCGCTTACAAATCTCGCCGGGTGGATCTTTATACTATGGCGGAGGCCCTTTTCGGTTGGAGACCGAATTCAGATCGGGGAGCTTCGCGGGGATGTAATTGATCAGAAGATCTTCATGTTCTCTGTTCTTGAAATCGGGAATTGGGTTGATGCGGAACAGAGTACGGGCCGGGTCGTTCACGTTCCCAACGGGAAGGTTTTTAGCGAGGCAATTTCGAATTACGAAGAAGGATTCAAATATATCTGGAATGAGATTCCTGTGCTTGTAACCTTCGAGAGCAACTGGCAGAAAGCTAAGGTAATTCTCGAGGAGATCAGCGTTAATCATGACCAGCATTTGAGCAAGGCTACCGAGGAGGAGGTCCGGGCAGCGGCCGGGAAAATGATGATTTTCCTCAGTAAGCTGACTCCAATAGTGTATACCTCCGTTCGGGACCACGGGGTGTTACTCACAATCAGGTATTTGTGTAACCCCCGCAAAAGGCGCGGAAGCGAAGAAGAAATCTGGGAAGACATTCTGTGCGCATTTTCGGAACAGAAGGATATTGATTTTGCGTATCCGACACAACGCTATTACTTAAACCACCTGGAAGGCAAAAGCGGAGCCAGGGCGGAGCCGGATAAGTCGAATCAGTCGGATAAGTAGGATAAGCAACCTCCGGCTATCACCTAACCCCCACCCAACTTGAAGCACTTATAACGAAACAAGACCGATTTTTAGCGGCGTCGTCGTGCTGTGTAGTGGAACGCCGTATTGATCGGGCGTGGGAAAAATTGGCGGAAGTCGATATCGAAGATGGGCATTCGTTGCAGCAGCTTCGGAACGTGGCATCGAATCACAAATGTTTGCCGTGCGGTTTCGGTTAAATCCTCCAAAATATTCCACCGTATGACTTATAAAAAGTCTTGTTGCCCGAGGACGGGTGGAATATACTTGCATCCACTGACCACCAATTCATAGAGGCGTCTACTTCTAAGATCGTTTCATTATTCAAGAACTGCGGCACAATTTCAGGAGGAATGTTTTGATTAAATACTTGCTTATTCTATTTACCTTCACAGGGTTGGTCTTTGCCGCTCCGGTCGCAACCGCGACATGGAATTTCCGAATCGATACGAATCATTCGAACATCGGTTTCGCTGTTCCGATCGCGGGCGGGCTTTCAAAAGTGCGGGGTAAGTTCTCCGATTTTGAGATGAAGCTCCAATATGACCCCGAGGACATTACAAGGTCTACGGTGGACGTAAATATCAAAGCCGCGAGCGTCGATACCGGTATCGATCAGCGTGATAATCACCTCAGAACAGCGGACTTTTTTGATGTCGAAAATCATTCATCGATCAGTTTTAAGAGCAAGAAGATCATCAAGAAGGATGGCCGCCTGATTCTGGTGGGTGATTTCACTATGAGGGACGTCACGAAAGAAATCAGTTTTCCTTTCACAATCACCGGTAGGGAAGAGAAGGGTGAGGGACAAGATAAGCGCGTAACGATGGGATTTTTTGCGAAGCTGGTTTTGGACCGGACAAAGTTCAATGTCAATTACCAGCACGGTTCCGTTCCCAACTTTATCGGAAACGATGTTGAGATCGATTTGAACATAATGACAAGGGTGCTCAGGCCCAACAAGCCTCCGAAGAAGACTGATTAGTTTGTCTGACCGAGCGAAAAGTTTTGTAAGGAACCATCCGGTTTTGGTCTATGCCGTTTGCTGCCTGGTCCCTGTCCATGCGGTATTGTGGACCGCGAGGGGCCTTGGTTCGGAACCTGAATCCCTTCAGGCCCTGAAGCTTCCGTTGTCGATTCTCCCGACTTTGACCGCTTTTGTACTTACTTATCTTCTGTCAGGTGAGAAGGGCGTCATTGGGATGGCTCGTCGCACGTTCTTGAAAACAACTGGAGTCCGGGTTTACTTTTTGGGGCTCCTCGTATTTCCGGCGCTGGCAGGACTCGCTCTCATAGTCAGAACCCTGCACGACGGGTATTTTCCGCCATCATATGAATGGAAGGCCTGGTATCTTGTTTTACTGGCTTCACCGTTCCTGCTGATCATTCCCGGGATCTTAGAGGAATACGGCTGGAGAGGCTTTATGCAGGAACGCCTGCAGAATACTACCAATGTGTTTGCCGCCTCTTTCATCGTTGGGCTGACATGGGGCGCGTGGCATATGATGGATTTCCTGATGGGACGATGGCTATTTGAGCCCTATGTCGTGATCGTGTTTTTTGTTTACATCACGGCCGTGTCGTTAATAGTTGGTTTGTTTTACAAATGGTCGGGGGGATCCGTCTTTGTTGCAATGCTTGTCCATTTCAGTGCGAATATCGTTAACTTCTTTATTCCTATATGGTTGCTTGAGCCCGGCTTGTTAACGCCCCTGATATTTATCGCACTCACATGGCTGCTGATTATGATACTGTTTCTTGGTTCGATTTTTGGAAAAGCGAAGACTGGCGAGGCCGATGCATAAGTTTGTAATAGCACTCATGATTCTGGTATTTCAGTTGCCGATCTTTGCGCAGCAAGCGAATGACCCGGATAAAATAGATTTTGACGGTTTGACGTTGACCGTGTGTGAAGCGCAGGGACGGAAGTTTGAAATCAAAGTAAACGGCTCGACGGCTACCGTAAAGGCTGAACCATATGAGGACTTTGGAGGCGTAACTCTTTGTTTTAACAGGGACGAATTCGAGATGGTCGAAGCGTTTGCGACCTATGAGTTTGGCGTAAAGCAATATCTTTTTGATGAAAAACCACCGGCTGAGTTGGATTTTTCTAGAGAGCTGGGTCCTGTTGCTCTTGAGGTTGAACTTGGTGCCATTTCATTGCCCCATACGCTTTCGAACGAGCAGAAAATGGAGTCTGTTCATGAAAGGTTGGGGTTTGGCAGCTTCATAGAACTCGAGCGGGAGTTCCAAAACAACTATCTTGAAGAGATTGCAAAGGATTCAATAACCAAGCAAAAGGAATTCTTCTCCTATCAGCTAAAGGAAAACAGAAAGCAACTTGAAGAATGTTGTCCGGAATACATCGAGCAGGCAGAGACATTCTTGGGAAAGGATCCTTCCTCATTCAGGAGTTTTAGAGATCTTGGAGTGGGGGTCTTTCGAAAAAAGTCTACGATCGAGATCCGCGCAGAAGCGACGGATGGAACAATTCGGACATTTAAGATCATCGACTCGAATTAATATGGCAAGCCAAGCAGGTTATTCAGGCACCCCTTTGGCCAAGAAATTGGGCATAAAGGAGAACCACCGGGTATACATTAAGAACCAGCCGGAGGACTACTTGGATCTTGTTGCCCCGCTTCCGGAAAAAGTAAAGTTACTTACACGCCTGTCATCCGATCTTGATCTAATTCATTTCTTTACAAAAAAACAATCTGAATTGCGAGAAAACCTGAGTGTATACCTGGGTAGGATCAGGCAGGATGGGATGATCTGGGTTTCGTGGCCCAAGAAAGCATCAAAAGTACCGACGGATATGACGGAAGATGTGATCCGGGAGGTCGCATTGCCGTTGGGACTGGTTGATGTAAAGGTCTGCGCGGTGGATGAAGTTTGGTCAGGGCTTAAGTTGGTGATTAGAAAGGAATTGCGGAAGTGAATCGAGGATCGGAATCTGAGATTTTGATCGTCGGTGCGGGACCGACCGGCTTGACCGCCGCCGTAGAACTGGCGCGGCGGGGAATTATACCGCGGGTTATCGATAAAAAAGACAAAGCTTCCACTCTTTCGAGGGCTGTTGGTATCAACCCAAAGACGCTGCACCTTCTGGCTGAATCAGGTGTTACGGAAAAACTGATCGAGAAGGGGATCAAAGTACGAAGGGGGCTGTTTCATGCAAAAGACAAATTTGCATTTGAACTCGACCTCGCGTTATCACCCAAACCTTACGATTTTTTGCTCGCGCTTCCACAGGATCAAACCGAGCAGATCTTGATCTCCCGATTCGGGGAACTTGGCGGCACCGTCGAATATGACAGCAGGCTGGAGTCAGTGTCGCAAACCTCTGAAAGCGTTTCAGTCTCGATAACATCTCGTGGTCCAACTCGGGATTCCCAGTTTCAGTGTGTGTATGGTGCGGATGGGATCCGGAGCACAGTGAGGGACTCGGTAGGAATCGGTTACGAGGGTATCGAGGTCGAGGACAAATGGAGCATCGTAGATTTCGACTCAAAAACCTGGCCGTACAGAAATGAGCTCTCCCTATTTCTTTACGGCGGTGGACGGGTTTGCTTGATCGTTCCCATTGCGGACGGCAGGTACAGGGGAGTCGCTGACCGCCCAAACGGGATCGATCACATGCCCTCGGGTCTCAAAATTGACAATGTTCGCAGGACCGGTGATTTTTCGATCTGGATCAAAAAAGCTGCGACGATGAGCAAAGGTGAAGTTTTTCTGGGCGGGGATGCTGCCCATAGTCATTCGCCCGTCGGCGGACGTGGGATGAACCTTGGGATTGCCGATGCATGCGAGTTCGCTAAACGGTTTGCAGCCGATGAACTTGAAGGCTACGCAAACTCCCGCAGCGATGAAGTCTCCGCTACGATCAGACTCACCGAGAGGGGACGGTTTATGGCTACCCGTTCGATTCCGGGGAAGTTCGCTATCATGAAATACGTGCTACCGTTATTCCTTGGTAACAAACGTCTCCACCAAAGAATCGTGAGAACCGCGCTGGATGTTTCGAACCCTGCAAAGCAAAGTGTTTCAGGCCAATTCGCATCCGATTCAAGTTCTAAATCGAGGTAAGTATAGAGGTAGGCAATGTTATTAAAAATATTATTAGTTGCATCCCTGACCGGATTTGGGTGTGCCGGAAACTCGAAGGCAGGAGCGGTTGACCAATCCGGTTCCAGCAAGAATCCGGAAGTGGCCTTTGTAAAGGCCGGTACTTTCGATATGGGGATCTCAGGCGGCGAGTTTGACGAAGGTCCGGTTCACAAGGTTTCGCTTTCGGACTATTACATAGGCAAATTTGAAGTCACGGTAGCGCAGTACAAGAGATTCGCTTTGGAAACAGGCAGGCCGATGCCGAAACAGCCGGATTGGGGCGGCAAACCGGACGAGCCGGTCGTCAACGTCACCTGGACCGACGCGTCCGATTTCGCGAAGTGGCTTTCAGAAGAGTCCGGTGAAAAGTACCGCCTTCCCACTGAAGCAGAATGGTATTTTGTTGCAACTGATGGCGGAAAAACGATCACCTATCCCTGGGGTGAAGGCAACCCGAGCGCCAACATCGCCGATGAAACTGCAGCAAAAAAGTGGGCGTCAAAATACTGGAAGGGAACCGATGACGGTTTTGCTTATCTTGCGCCGGTCGGAAGCTTTGACGGAAACTCATTAGGCGTGCACGACATGGGCGGCAATGCAGCCGAGTGGGTTTCAAACTTTCATTACGAATTCTCCGCCGAAAAACAAGACGACCCCTTGGGGCCGAAAAAAGGCAAGAACAAGGTCTTTAAAGGCGGATCGTTTCGAACAAACGCTTGGTACAGTCGAATTGCACAACGAAACTTCATGCCAGTTACTTTTAAGCAGGATTATCTTGGTTTTCGAATCGTCAAACAACCGAAAACTCAAACGGATTGATTCTCTGAGAAACTGAAAACCTCAGGGTTTTGCATATCCGGCCGGTCGCGTTCGCGATCGGCTTTTTAGATTTTGGTCAAAAAAGTTGGAGAATCCGACGTGCAAAGCTAGAATGACGCTATGCCGATCAGATTCTTGTGCTCCTTTTTTGTTCTCTTTTTCGTATCCGGTTGCGTTTCCGTCTATTCGCAGTCAGGTAACTCCGAGATCTTTCTATTCGATCTTAGATCCACAGCGTCAGGTGTAAGTTTTGAAGGAGGGAAAAACATATCGAAGAGTCCGGGCTATGACAATCAACCGTCTTTTGGAAACAAAGGCGACTCAGTGCTTTACACGTCGATTCGCAACGAACGGAGTCCGGATATTTTTGAGTATATGATCTCGACGGGAAAGACCAAGCAGATTACCAAAACTGATGAGAGTGAATATACTCCGCGCTCAAAGAATTTGAAGATCATCTCGTTTATCCGTGAGGGTAAAGGACAGGGAATGACTGTCTGGAACTACAACCGGGAAACCAAGAGGGAATCAAAGGCGTTTCCAAACAAGGAGCCGGTCGCCTACTACGACTGGAATTCCAAAGGCGGCGCTCTGGTCTGGGTTCGATACGCATGGCGGGCACTCTACTTGGAGCCTGCAAAAAAGATCAGTATTTTTGTAACCGAACATGTACAGCCCAGCTCGCCACAGAACATACCAGGTACGGACAAGTTTAGCTTCATACAAAGACAGGGGAACGATGAGCTTTGGGTAAAGGAGTTTGATCCTTCTAACCGCGCGGTTCGCCCTATTGTGAGACCAAAGGACGGCAGTATCGATTATTGCTGGCTGCCTGACGGCACCCTTGTGACCGGCAGCGGCTCGAAGCTGTTCGGGTTTAATGAAGGACGAGATAAGGATTGGGTTGAAATTGCAGATCTTTCGAAGTTTGGACTAAAGGACATAACAAGGTTGGCTGCGTCACCGGATGGGAAACGGATGGCTGTAGTCAGCAACCAATAATTATTATGAGCAAACGCATGATTTACACCACGACTCAGTCAGTCCCGGGTTTTGAGACTGACGAAGTCCTGGGGGTCGTTACCGGGAATGTGGTCCAGACAAAGCATATCGGACGAGACATCGCCGCGAGTTTTAAGTCGATAATTGGCGGCGAGATCCAGGGGTATACCGAGATGCTGACCGAGGCAAGGCATCAGGCAATCGCCAGGATGGTCCAGCACGCGTTGGAGTTGAACGCAGACGCGGTGGTCGGGCTTAGATTCACAACCAGTACCATTATGAGCAACGCTTCCGAGATTCTCGCGTATGGAACAGCGATAAGACTTAAAAAATGAGAGTTCAACATTCAGGCAACGGCGTCGAGCCCGTTCGCTGTATTCCGAAAAGCAGATTGTCCAGAGACTATGACCTTGAATGGGACAATGAGTCCATCGAAGTTTCGTTTTCAACCTTCGGCGACGGTGGAAAGCTCAAGTTCAAAGACTCTGAATACGAGATTGACGTGAAAGGCCCGCTCGGACGGATATGGACGCTCCGGGAAGATCGTGATCCAGTAATGACTGCCGAACGTCATGGAATTCGAAGTGCGATAATAATCGAACGTGATGGGGAGCAATACTCATTGGAAAGAAAACACTTGCTAAGTTCAGAGTTTTTATTGTCTGCTCATAATGAGGTGATCGCGGACTTTGAGAAACCCAAACTGCTTAACAGGAAGCTGGAAATTCACGTTTTGGACGTTGAGGCTGATTTTCTAACTCTCGCATTCGCCTTTTGGATGGTCACGGATGTCCGCCGGGCCGCAACAGGAAAAAGGCGGGTATGACAGATTACTCCAAGCTAAAACGGGACTTAAACGAGATGCCTCTTTTTGTTAAGACGGCATTAGCAGAACGCGAATTGTCAGATGATTTCTTCAAGCGGCCGGCATATCAGCAAAACGACTATCTTGGCTGGATTGCAAGAGCGAAACGAGAAGAGACCGCCCGTAAACGTCTGAAACAGATGCTCGATGAGTTGGAACGAGGCGGTGTTTATATGAAGATGGATCACCCCGCTTCGAGAAAGAAATAGAGCCCTGCGATGATCAAATGATTGAAAAAATTGTTGATGGAAGGACCGACCTGATTGTGGATTACCTTGAGGCGGGTCACGATGCGGATTCGACCGATTCGCATGGCGTTTCGCTTATCAGGAGGTGCGCCTACTATGGCGATGTATCGGCCATAAAGTACTTGATTTCCAAGGGAGAATCACTGAATTCGCTTGGGTCGAACTTCGACCTCAATGGAGCATGTTTCCACGGGCATTGGCAGCTTGTTCAGTTTTTGATTGAAGAGGGCGCAGACGTGAATCTGCCACTTCGCGATAACGGCGAGACTCCGCTGCATAATGCCCTGTGCAAGGCCAATAGACCGGCATATGATCTTGTCATTGAGGTGTTGCTAGCCAATGGCGCAGATCCGCAGGTCAGGACTCTTAAAAATGCGGAGACGGGCGGTTTTATGCGTGACGCCAGAACAAAAGCAGAAACCCCGCTACATCGTGCTGCCGCCTTCGGTACGGAGAACGCGATTGATCTTTTGATCGAGGCTGGCGCCGAGCGGTCCGCCGTCGATATGAACGGTGATTCGCCTCTCTCGTGGGCAAGTTGGCATTTGCGGCCCGGGAGTGTCTTAAAGCGACTCAAGTTTGGCGATCATCACATTGGCGACCTACATGTAGAGTCTTATAAGGGCGATCACGGAAGCGGGTTCGGCGGAATGGAACTGCACCTTCTGGGAATACCTCATCATGACGATTAACAATCTCCCGGGACTTACTCTGATCGATGCCCCCTCTTTTTCCTTTCGTTTACAAATCTAAATGAATTACCCCTCCGAATTGGCGAAGGTGCGCCCGAGAAAATGCTTTCGGTTTGCTGGAATCCGGATCTCAAGTTCATCGCGGAAAATCGGAATATCGGTTAAGATTGTGGGCAAAAGTTGGGATTTCTATGGAATATGAAGTTCGAAAAGCGTGTCCAGAAAACGCGTCGGTTCTCTCGGCTATCGCTTTTGAGTCCAAAGCATATTGGGGCTATTCAGAAGAATTCATGGAAGCCTGCCGGGACGAAATCGAGGTTACAAAGGAGAAGATGCTGCAAAAGCGGTTTCAATTCGTCAGCATGTCGATAGGCGGAAAGATTGTGGGCTTTTACTCATTGGAAAGAATTTCAGAAGAAGCCGTCGAACTGGAGGCTCTTTTTGTGGCCCCTGGATTTATAGGCAAACGTATAGGAAGGGCACTGTTTGAGAGCGCTGTGGAAACCGCCGTGTCTGGTGGGTTTGAAGAAATGCTGATCGTCAGTGACCCGAACGCGGCTGGCTTCTATAAAGCGGCCGGTTGTGAACAGGTTGGCGACGAAGAGTCGGAAAGCATTCCGGGCCGAATGCTGCCTTTGTTTCGAATCGGTTTGAGGTCGCCGAAATGATCCACGACTTGCCGGCAGTTCCCGGTGCTTACCTTCAAGCCGGATTTATCCTGTTGTCTCTCGCAATGATCGCGGGATTTGGGTACGTGACTCGTTCGAAGCTCTCGTATTTGGTCGGAATGGTCTGGGCTGCGATTTGTGCCTTGATCGGTTACTCAGGAGTCCTCGCGGATTTTTCGACCGTTCCGCCGCGGATTATGTTGCTCTTCCTGGTGATGGTAGGAGGTATCGTATTTCTGGCGTTCTCGAGATTCGGTGCGAGGCTCTCGAATCTTTCGTTGACACTGATCGTTGGATTTCAGGCATTCCGGATATTGGTTGAAATCCTTATTCATCAAGCGGTTACGGAAGGTGTCGCTCCGCCCCAGATGACTTGGACGGGGTTGAACCTCGATATCTTCACCGGTATCTCTGCCTTGATCCTGATTCCAATTGCTAAGAAATTGCCCGTTGCCGTTCTTCACGTCTGGAACCTGGCAGGTTTTGGTCTGCTCGCGACCGTAGTGACGGTTGCAATCCTGAGCATGCCAACGGCATTTCAACAAATGAAGCCCGATAATGTATGGGTAGCGTACTTCCCGTTTATATGGCTGCCGACAATTCTCGTAGCTTTCGCGTTGTTGGGGCATTTGGTCTTGTTTAGAAAACTCAAGGCATTGGCCGGACAAAAGGAGGATTCGGCATGAGCAGATTTACGGCGCGCGATGCGCTGGCCTCGCTCGAGGGGCACAACGAGAAATTCAAGGAACTGTTCAAGCACGGATCGCTCGTGGTCGAGATATACAAACCGAATGGAGAGGATTTGCAGACGCCTCACACCCGCGACGAGCTCTACGTAGTGATATCAGGAACCGGGATGTTTAAGAATGGGGACTCTGTGGACGAATTCGGACCGCATGACGTTTTGTTTGTGCCGGCCGGGGTGGATCACCGGTTTATTGATTTTACGGATGACTTCGCAACCTGGGTTTTCTTTTACGGGCCGGAAGGGGGCGAGTCGAAGAAGGGGTGATAGGGAGACGCGGAGACACGGTGATACGGAGACGCGGGGGACATCGTAGTGCGGCGAGGTTAATAAAAAATGGTCAATGTTTAATGATAGATGGTCAATGATATATGGCTTACGATGAAGGTTTGGCAGAGAGAATTTCGAGGGCACTGGACGGACGCTCAGATGTAGTCGAAAAGAAGATGTTCGGCGGGCTTTGTTTCATGGTCTCGGGAAATATGGCTTGCGGCATCGTTAAGGATGAACTGATGGCAAGGGTCGGACCGGATCGTTATGATGAATGCCTTGCAGAAGATCATGCGCGAGAAATGGACTTCACAGGCCGAAGCCTGAAGGGAATGATATATGTTTCGCCGGAGGGCATCGATTCGGACCTTGAGCTCGAAAAATGGGTCGGCCGTTGTATCAACTTCGTAGAGACCCTTCCCGCGAAGTGAGAGCAGGGAGCGGGAGGGAAGGAGAGCAGGAGTGAAGGAGCGCAGGAGCGGAGGAGTGCAGGAGGGAAGGCGCGAAGGAGTGAAGGCGTGGAGGCGTGAAGGCGTGGAGGCGTGAAGGAGTGAAGGAGTGGAGGCGTGGAGGCGTGGAGGAGTGGAGGCGTGGAGGAGTGGAGGCGTGAAGGAGTGAAGGAGTGAAGGCGTGAAGG
>JABDKD010000225.1 GCA_013003215.1 Pyrinomonadaceae bacterium | reverse complement strand
GTCCTATCTCAGGGAAAACTGCTGTTTTCGAATACGTATGCGCAAACATGACCATCGACATCATCAGGCCGATTCTCGAGTTGCTTCTGACGAAGACTTCTAAAAGACTGCTCTTGTCCGGAATCCTACGGGAACAGCAGGTAACTATTACGGGTGATTTAGAGCGACTTGGATTCGTGCCCTCGAGGATTGAGGACGATGGTGAGTGGGTTGCGATACTGGTCGAAAAATAACTAGTTGTCCGGATCCGGTATTGCCGGCGGAATGTCGCCGTCATCCGTAACCTGTATCAGCGGAACCCGTCTCGTGCGCGGTTTCTGTTCCTTTGGTGTGATCCTCAAGACAGGAGGCACTCTTGGCGAGGAGAATACGAACGGCGAAAGCGCACGTGTTCTCTTTAGAATCGATCCTCCTTTCCCGGCGATCCAGAGCTTGCTGCCGCCCCTGTAGACGATGGAATTAAGCGAGTTACTTGTGATGTTTGGCTGAACAGACCAGGTCTTGCCACCGTCAGCGGTGATCAAAACGCTACCCAATTCACCAACGGCAATTGTCTGAGAATCGCTGTAAGCCTGTACATCATAAAGATTTACTTTGAACGGAGATTCAATATCACGCCAAGTTTCTCCTCCATCCGTCGTTTTCAAGATAATGCCTTTTGCCCCGACCGCATAGCCCGTACTGGTATTCAGGAAACTCACTGCATAAAGGTTTTCATCCACGTTAAGGCCCTTATTCTGCCAGGTTTCACCGCCGTCGTTGGTGACGAGAATAGTTCCGTCATCCCCGACTACGACTCCACGTTCCTTATTGAGGAATATCACGTCCTCGAGCCATTTTGTGGTTCCGGAATTGAGCTCTTCCCAATACGCTCCGTTCATGTTGCTTCGAATAATTGTGCCGGCGGCACCAACCGCGTAGCCGGTCTGTTTATTTATAAAATAGACCCCGTAAAGATCGGTCGTGACACCCGAGACCCCTTCGCCCCAGCTTATTCCTCCATTGTTCGTTCTAAGTACAACGCCTCCGTCACCTACCGCAAACGCATCCCTGTAACCGAGCCCGTCAACAGCGTTTAGGTTGCGTTCGGCCCCGGAATGAACTGCGATCCAGTTCTGACCGGAATCATCTGTAAGCCAGACACGCCCGCCGGATCCGACAGCCCAACCGAAGTCATCGTCGTGCATGTAGATATCATTTACGTTGTCGCGTCCGCCTATACTCAGCCGCTGCCAATTGAAACCGCCGTCGTTTGTTCGAACGATCAGCCCGTCATTTCCGACCGCCCATCCCGTGAAACGGTCTGCAAAATGGAGTGCGGTCAGCTTTGGACTCGTTCTTAAATTGAAGGGCAACCATGAGCTGCCACCGTCGGCCGTCAGCCAAACACGGCCCAGGTCGTCGGTAATGAAGCCATGTTGCCGGTCCACCATTTCCAAGGCAAGGATATCCGTCCCGCTAAAGATGTCGATATTCTTCCAATTCTTCCCGCCATCCTCGCTCCGAGCGACACATCCGCCATAGCCAACCGCCATAACGGTGGTTTCGTCGAGAAAGGAGGCCCCGGTCATCAATATTTCGCCACATGGCTTTGCCGCAAACCATTTCTCCCCGCCGTCATGGCTCACGATCACGGTTCCCGACTCTCCAACCGCTACAAGTTTCACTTTGTTAAAAGGCGCAACGGACAGCAAATGACTCTTCGTTGAAACTGGAAGCTTCTTCCAGCTCTTGCCCGAGTTCTCGGTTTTCAGGACCCTGCCATATGTTCCAACAATCCACCCGACCTTCGATCTGGGGCCCGCGAAGGCAATATCGTATAGATGATCCTTTACGCCTGAACGCACTTCCCGCCAGCGTTTTCCGGAGTTCGAGGTGATAAAAACCGAGCCACGTGCTCCTACGGCTATCGCCTTCTTTGCGTTTCGAACAAAGATATCCGAGATCGTGAGGTCAACAGGGGCTAGCTGTTTGTCCCAAATAAACCCGCCATTTTCTGTGCGAAGAATTGTCCCGTCTGATCCGACGGCATATCCGGTGTTCTTATCTGTGCCGAAGTGGATCGAGTAAAGGGAATTACCCTGCGGCTTCGGATTCTGCCACTTCCATCCCGGAGCGTTTCGTTTTTGCGAAAAGCAGGGAACTGCCAACAGCGCCAGAATGACGCTGAATAAGGATAGTTTTTCGAGGATTCCGCAGTTCTCACGCGGAAAAAGCTTGGTTTTTCGAAGAAGAGGAGGCATCAGATTTCAATTGTCCCGAGGCTAAGGACTGATTCATCAACAAAGTCTTCGTCGACCCTGCCGAATTCAGCCGTGTGCCTGGCGATATCGTCGGCGACCTCCTGAACCTCGTGTCCGGAGTGTCCTTTGACCCATTCCCAGGTTATCTCATGCGAATCCGTCGCGGCGTCCAGACGACGCCACCAGTCGTGGTTGGATTTCTTACGAAAATTCCCAAGCATGGTTTCGACAACATATCTTGAGTCGCTAAAAACCCGGACCTCACATGGTTCCTTAAGTTGGCTTAGCCCAAGTTCGGCGGCGGCGATCTCGGACTGCTGATTCGTAGCTGCGCCCAAATACTTCGCGACTGCTTTCCAGTAGCCTCCAAAACCTAGAACAGCGCAGGCAGCTGCGCGTGGATTATCGCGTCCATTTCCAAGTGAAGAGCCATCACACACGATTGTTACTTTTTTCATGTTATTGCTGCCTTGAAGCCTGATAAATTGGTCGTTCTGTTAAGGTTAGCCCAAATACCACTTTTTTCGAAATGCATCGGAATCAAACGAATCAATGCTCCGTTTGATAACGTTACACCAAATCACATTGATAATCAGGCTGGTAACACCGGACAAAATAACTGCGAAAAGTACGTTTCCGAGAAGTCCCATGGAAATATAGTCGCCACCGAAGCACGTTGAGATGTAATAGGTGAAAGGAAACCCGTATTCCACCCATCCGGCTGCGAAACCAGGGCCTTGAACCTCTAAGATTCCGATCGTCAGCACAAAAAAACCAAAGTAGCCGATTAAGAATGCCGCGATGAAACCGCGCGAACATAATATGTCGGTTAATTTCATTCTTATTATCACCCCGGAGGTCGCGTATCACTATTCTCCAACCATCAGCACGTGATCTGCGTAGCTTTCAAAGGTATCGTCGTGTGAGATGACAAATAGCTGGTCGAAGGTTTGATTCTCGGTTATCCGGCTTATTTGTTCCGCCAGCCGTTCACGCCGCTCGAGGTCCATGTTCGTTGTTGGCTCATCAAAAAACGCAATACGAATATCGGTCAGCTGACGCAACAGCGCAAGACGGACCGCGAGTGCCGCTGCCATCTGTTCGCCACCTGAGAGGCTTATGAACGGACGTGAGAAGCCCTCTTCCTCAAGTTCGATTCCGTAGTCGTCGGTCCACCTTAAAGTGCTTTCAACATTTCCCGTAATCTCCCGGTAAAGAGTGTTTGCCTCAACCGAGACATGAAAAACGTAGTTCTTTGCGACTCTTGGGGCGGCGGACTTAAGAGTATTCCTAATGAACCCGACGGCTTCCGAAAGGCGGTCCAGCCGTTCTTTTTCGATCTTGTCCTGTTCCAGCCTCTTTTCTATAGAACCGAGTTTTTCCAGGTCGGCTTGAACTTCTGAGGTTCGCTTTGCAGAGTACTCGGCCTCCGAACGCAATCTTTCCAGGTCCAGTTCTGCTTTTCGAAATGCTTCTGCTTCAGCCTCGTATTTAGAAACGTCGAACTCTTTTTCAGCAATATCAAACTCCTGTAATGTTTTCACCAACGCAGAATTTGCTTCCTCAACTACTTTGGTTGCCGCAACCATGACCTCTTCCGCTTCTTTCTCCTTATTAGCTAAAGCCTCGTTCTTTAAGTACAGACCGTGATCATCGGCAGTAGCGTCGCGCTTTTCAGTGAACTCCTTCCAGTTCGAATCGAGGTCCTTATACGTTTCGATTTGTTCTACTTTTAACCGACGATCGCTCTCCAGGCGTTCAAAATTGCTCTCGGCCTTTGTAGCCTGTTCCTGAAGAGTCTGAAGTCTTCCAACCTCTTTATTTAGAATCTTGATGCGACCGGCGGGGTCCTCGAGCGCTGTAAGCCTTACTTTTATTTCCTTTAGCCGGCTCTGTTTTGACTCGAGTTCAGAGGCAGCCGACTTTAGTTTGTCCTGTTCTTTTCGCAGGGTTTTGCCATCATTTGCAATTTCTTCCCTTCGTTTGAGAAGCAAAGGGAGTCTCGAATACGCCTCCTGAGCTTTTCGGGAAGCTTTTGCTTTAGCCGCTATATTCTTTTGTTCTGCTTCAAGGCGGCCAGCCTCAGAAGTCAGGTCACTAAACTTATCGGTCAAAAAACCTTCCAAAGTTTGCCCCGGTTCTAAGTTGAGACATTTTGCGCTAAATACCGGGCACATTCCGTCGTCTATTTGTTTTCTGAAGTCTTTGTCTCTTTCAAGCGTTGCAGTTATAGAAGCTATGCGTTTTGTGATTCTCTCGTTTTCCGTCCTTAACGCCTCGGCTTCCTTGGCGTCCGACGCGAGTTCTTCAACCTCTTTGATCTGGCTCTCGTTGTTTCGGTACCTATCCTGCAGCTCAACGATCCTCGTCTCGAGCTGGGAAACTCTTAATTTACCTTCCTTGATCCGGGAAATCTCAGTCTCGAGTACCTTCTTATCCTTCTCCAGAGATTCCTGCTCCTTAGCCGCACTCTTTAGTTCGACCGCAGCTTTACGCTTTGTCTCGAGCTCACTCAACTGTCTCTGAATCGATTTCTTTTCACCCTCTACACTGAGGATGGCTTTCTCGATCTCGGTAAGTTCAAACTGCAGTTTCTCGCGCTCCTTTCGTTCACGTTCGAGTTCCTTCAGCATCCCGAGCGCATGTTTATGAGTATCGAATCCGTCTTTCGATTTCGCCACAAGCCTCGCGGCTTCTTTTGAAGATTCAGCCTCTTTAATCCGTTGTTCCAAAACAAGACCCGCTCGCTTTGAGTCTTGTTCAGCCGCGAGATACGCGGCTTTGGCTTTCTCGAACACTTCACGTTTACCCTTCAAAAGATCGAGCGACTTTGCCTGTTTCTTAACAGATTTTTCTAATTTCTTCAGTTGGGATTCAGTTTTTTTCTGGGTGCCCGAAAGCTTTTTGAGCTCTTTTTTAAACTTCTTTCGGTTCGTCAATTCGCCTTCGGCCCGCGCGACCTTTTGAACGATATCGAGGATTTCCGAGTCGATAAATTTCGCAGTCCTGCCGAGCCTCATCGCTCCTACCCTGTATTCCTCGACTTTTAAGAGTTTGTCGAACGCTTTCTTCCGTTCAGTTGGAGTTTCAAGAAAAATGGCCGTGAACGTACCCTGGGGAACCCCAATCGCTCTTCTAAAAAGCGACTCCAAATCCGTTCCGGGTTCGACGCCGAGATGTTGCCAAAGGAAGCGTGTAACCTCTTCCTTTTTATCCGCGATCCGGGTCTTCAGTTTCGGATCGAATACGAAATATGCGGTTTTGGTATCTCTCTGGACGATATACCGACGTTCATCCAGACCGCTTTCGAATTCGATCCGGGCTACACCCTTCTTTTTTGACCCCCTTCGAAGAAAGTCATCTTTCTTGTAATCGAGTAAATCGAACAGCACCCACGCTACGGCCTCGATGATCGACGTCTTACCGGCGCCGTTCTCGCCCATGATCGCAATGGTGCCTCTGCCGAATTCGAATTCGGCATGTTCGTAGGACTTTATGTTCTCGAGTTCGATCCTCGTTATTTGCACTAGATTAAGAATACCGAAAGCGTTGATTTGAATACAGCGAAGAGTAGATTGGTTTGTACATTTCTCAGTCGGCAGCCGCTCGTCTAATACGGTCCATAATCGCTGATCCAATTCCGGCCTCGTCGACAGCCTCACAGTGAACAAGCTGGATCCCGCGGCGGTCACATTCACGCAGGAATTCAAAGAGTCTTACGGCGTACTCTTCCTTAGTTTCCACTGGTACGACAAAGTCATAGCCTTCGCCCGCAGTCATAAATCCAATAAATGCTGTATTTGGGGGTGGTGACGGATCAGGTGTATTTACGGCGAGCACTGCGGCTTCCGGAGAATAGTGTCTGTGCCGCAGGCCCGGACTCCGTCGTGATAGATCGCTCGACGGCTCAAGTTTCTTGATATCAGGACACACAGTTCGCAAATCTTCGATCGAGAGCGATCCGCTTCGCAGAAGTACCGGAGTCTCGCCTGTACAATCCACCACCGTTGATTCTAGGCCATGCCTCGTTTGACCTCCATCGAGGACGCAGTCGATGACGCCGCCCAGATCTTCAATCACAGCGGCTGCGGTCGTTGGCGACGGCTTGCCGGAAACATTTGCGGAAGGCGCGACCAAAGGCGTGCGTGAGCCTTCGATCAACGCGATTGCGATCTCATTCGCGGGCATCCTAACCGCAACTGTTTCAAGTCCGGCAGTAACCAGTTCAGGCACTGCTCCAGACTTCGGCAGGACTATTGTTAGAGGGCCCGGGAAGAATTCCGCGATCAAAGTTGCCGCGGAAAGGGTGATTTCGCTCGCAACCTGCTCGATCTGTTCAGGCGTCGAAATGTGAACGATCAATGGATTGTCCTGAGGACGTCTTTTCGCATCAAAGACCTTTTTGATCGCTTCCGTATCTGAAAAAGGCGCTCCGAGTCCGTAAACGGTTTCCGTCGGAAATGCGACGATGCCGCCGTTCCGAACGATCTCCGACGCTATTTCCACCGATTCTGTAACAAGTGTTTTCATTCGATATTGAATACTACAATGAAGGGGCGTTTGCGCCCTAAGTGACAACATATGGCGCCTCTCGCCCTACGGAATACGTTCCTGTAATATTCATAAAATGGATCTTGCCGACAAACTCAAGAATATGCCCACACGTCCCGGTGTCTATCTTCATAAGAACGCCAAGGGCAAAATTATCTATATCGGGAAGGCAAAGAATCTCAGGAACCGGGTCAGGCAGTATTTCCAGTCTAAGAAGCATAAAGATTATAAGACAAAACAGCTGATGAGCCGCATCGCCGACTTCGAGTTTATTGTTGTAGACAATGAGGTTGAAGCGTTAGTGCTAGAAGCTAACCTAGTCAAAAAACACAAGCCCCGCTATAACGTCTTTCTAAAAGACGACAAGCAGTACCCGCATTTAAAGATCACAAATGAGGAGTTTCCGAAGGCCGTTGTCACTCGAAAACTTCTCAAGGATGGTGCGAAATACTACGGCCCGTTTCTGCCCGCAAATCTCGTTCGAAAGACGCTAAATCTGATTAACCGGACCTTTCAGCTTCGCACCTGTACGATTGAGATAGATGGTTCTCTTCAACGCCCGTGTCTCGAATATCACCTAAAACGATGCCTCGGGCCATGCGTTAAGAGCTTGTGCACCGAAGAGGAGTACAGGGAAGCGGTTAGCGACGCGATCCTGCTCATGGACGGAAAGAACAAAGAGCTTGCCACTGAACTGGAGGAGCGAATGTGGCATTTTTCCGAGAAGGAGAATTTTGAGATTGCTGCTAAGTACAGAGATCTTTCGAAAACGGTGCTGGCGCTGGAAGGTAATCAGAAAATGGCTACCACCCCGGACCGCGACGTCGATATATTCGGGTTCTATAAAAAGGGTAACAGCCTCGCGTTGCAATTATTTACAATGCGCGAGGGAAAGATCGTAGGCAGGCGTGAATTCTTTTGGGAGGATCTCGATGAGAAGGATTTTGATGTATCGGAGTTCCTCGGAGACGTGCTCTCACAGTATTACTCGACTGATTATGTTCCCCTGGAAATCAACGTCCCGGAGGATTTTGCGGAGCGAAAGCTCCTTGCAAAAGCACTGACCGAAAGGCGTGGACGAAAAGTGAGGATCCACGTTCCCAAAATCGGCAAGAAACGGCGAATGATCGAGCTGCTCGAAACTAACGCAAAGATTGCCTACGAACAGCGGTTCAGGGTTCTAAAACCGAAAATGGAGAAGGTTCTCGCAGAGCTTCAAGAGACACTCGAACTAGCGCGGTTCCCTGAAGTAATTGACTCCTTTGATATTTCAAATATTCAGGGGTCTGAAAACGTCGCCGGAATTGTGTCTTACGAAAACGGAAAACCCAACCGTTCGGAATACCGCCGATACAAGATCAAGACTGTGGAGGGGCAGGACGACTTTGCATCTATGAACGAGGCCGTATTCAGAAGGTATCGCCGAAAGCTTGAGGAGAAAAAGGATCTTCCGGATTTGATTTTCATCGACGGCGGTAAAGGGCAGCTTTCTGCGGCAGGGGCGGCGATGGCCGATCTGGACCTTGAAGCGATTCCGCTCGTCGGGCTCGTAAAACCTCCTCGAAAACATAATGAGATATCGCATTTGCTGGTCTTTGGAAGGGAACAGGAGCCGGTGCAATTCGACCCGACGTCTCCTATGTTTCGGCTCGTGCAGGAGATTCGTGACGAGACCCATCGTGTAGCGATCCAGTACCACAGGAAACGTCGTGAGATGAGAGATTTCTCTTCCGAGCTTGAGGCGATACCGGGTGTCGGGCCTACAAGAAGAAGGCGTCTTCTCAAGACATTTGGTTCGATTGAAAGAATTGCGCAGACTTCGATCAATGATCTGAAGCCTGTTGTTGGTAACACAACCGCGCATGAAATCCACAGTCATTTTGAAAAACAAAGGAAGCTTGCGGAGAAAGCGGAAAAGAAAGACGGCGGGAAATGACTAAGGAACCCAGACCTTCTCATCGAGATCCCACGTACCCTTCTTATCGAATGTGAGAACGGTCGAACAACGGGTTCCGTAGATAGGTGTCTTGATAAAGATCGGGGAAAGGAATCTCTCGCGGTCGATGCCGACGCCTGTGTCGGGGAGGTCGTCATCATGCGCCATTTCGCGATCTTCAAGCAATCTAAAGAGCGCTTCCTTGTCGATATTTGTTGAAGAGAGCACTGAATTGAATTTCGCTTTCCCTTTTACGACTTTTGGCCATGGAGTATCCAGTAGGTGATTGCTGAGGCCGTAAACACCCGGAGTAAGCTCCTCCGGTTCGCTCTTACGGTTCGAGAAATACATAAGCCGGCCCGTACTTGGGTCGAACTCGCCTGCCAGGAGGTTAAACCCGGTGTAATCCGCCCCGCGTTTTCGAATACCCTCAAGATAGTCCTCTACATCGATCGCCTTTTTCAAAAAGTCAGCCACGAGCGCTCCCCGGGACGAATTGCCTCTATTTTGATCCGGATCCCTGAAATTCGTTACTGCGGCAAATCGACCGTCGTCGTTCACACCCAACCAGGTTCCTTTTGACACGAGGTCGCGTCCGGCATAGATTTTCGGATAGTCCTCCCAACGGGTTGCGGCGGCAGTCGGACGGTCGTAAAACTCGTCCCTGTTAGCCGCTATAATGAGCGGATAATCTTCACGCTGTTTGTATGAAACGAAAATTACACACATCTTAGTTTTGTGGGTCTTCTTCGTGTTCGATTCCTAAATAGAGATCGAACAGAACCTTCAGCCCTGTCGCTTCAGCACCGGCCGCAGCGTTTGCGGCCCCTATCTCGAACGCAATCCGCCATTGCTTAAATAGTATTCGATAGGCGTCAAAGAGACTGTAGCGTTCATCGTAAATATTTGTCGATTCTGAAGTTACGCCGTTGAGTTCAATAACCTTGAACCCCCTGCCGTCCTTAAAATCATCAATCGTCGGAGCCCGAAGATCAAATCTGCCGAAGTAGAACCCCTCGTATCCTTTTGAAATCCGGTCAATCGCGGATTCCAGCGAAGGGGTCTTAAACCGGTCCCCTTCTTTGAATACAGTGCCGCGCGAATGGGTCCCGATCTCAATGATGGGGACTTCTTCACCCACTTCAGGGATATCCCCGAGACGATCATGGTTTTGCTCAAAGTATTGACTGGCAAGACAAACAGTGCGTGAATCCTTGAGGATCAGTTCCTCAACCGTACTGATGCCATCTCCCTTAAGCATCGGAAATTCTTTTTCGGTGATGGAGTATATCTTCCCGTTATCTTCTGAAGGAAACCTGAAATAAAAGACACTGATTTCAGGTCCTCCCGCAAATTCCTGAACAATGAAGTTCTCACTGGTACGTTCAGAATACTCTTTGAATTCAGAGTTTGACCTGACAATGCTCACATCTGCACCTCGTTCTCCTGAATCCGGTTTGACCGCAAAAGGAAAATCGAGACCCTTAGTCTTCCGCCATGCTTCAAACGTTTCGAAAGCCTCCTCGTTTTCCGTCTCCATCAGCACGTGTTCAAGTAAAAACTCTGTGTTCTCGGCGGAAGCGGAAAGGCCGCGATAGATCTTATCTTTGGATTCGCCAATGAAGCCGCCGCCAACTATCGCCGGGTTCGCACATGTGAAAACGGTAAGGCTGCGGTGCCGAACTGCGAGCAAAAGTACATAAAGAAAAACCGGCGTGTAAAAAATAGGCAATGGCCAAAACTCCCAGTTTCCGATTCTCTTGAGTTTTCCAAGAAAAAGCCTCCGCCTTCTCCATGTCACCAAATTGATTGCAAGGTGAAGGAGCAGATAAAGCCCAATAATGCTTACGAAGAAATAGCGCGGTGAAATGAAACTCTGCGCAAAAGCCGCAGAGCCGACAAGGAGCGGGGTCCATATTGCCGCAGCGATAATGAAATAGAAGACAAACTTAAGGAAACTGGTCTTTAGAAACCCTGCGGCGAGATATGTAGGAAGACGCAGTCCCGCCACAAACCTGCTTATGAAGATTGCCGCCACCCCTCGCTTTTCGAGCCATTCCGAAGCATTCAGTAATGTTTCGTCGCTAACAAAACGCTTGAAAATGGCGTTTCGCGAAAGCGAACGACCCGATGCCCGACCAATCAAATAGAGGCCAACATCGCCAACGAATATCCCTGCGAAACACGCGGAGACCGCGAACAGGAAAGAAATATGCCCCTGACCTGCCAAGGCTCCGGCTGCGAGACAAGCTCCGTCTTCCGTTAAGAATGTTGTAAAGAAAAGAATCAGAAAGATGGCAGTGAGTGAGACCTCGTCAATTCTCGAGAGGTCAAATAGCCATAGCTGTTCGAGAGTCTTATAGAATTCGGGCATAGATCCGCGCTACGAAGAACTCTTCAATGGGAGATCGGACCTATGGATTAGAACCAGCGCTGCACTAAGTACGAGCACTATGCACGCAAGAATAAACAAGGTTCCGCCGTCATCGAGAACGACAACTCCAAGGATCGTAAGATGGCTGAAGATCGCACCCAGGATCACTATTGCGGAAAGTACGGCACCATAGACCCGGGTTTTCGGTATTAAAATGAGAACCGCTGCGACAAGTTCGCCGATTCCCGATCCAATTCTTCCGAAGGACTCCATTTCCGGCCCGGCGACCTGGGTGAAGATATAGAC
>JABDKD010000213.1 GCA_013003215.1 Pyrinomonadaceae bacterium | reverse complement strand
TTGTGGTCGACCAGTTTGAGGAACTATTTCGTTTCGAGCGCGAGTCCGGGCTCGATAAACCGGATGAAGAGGCGGCAGCTTTTGTGAAACTATTGTTGGAGGCTGCGAAAGACAAATCAGGAAAGATCTATATCGTCATTACGATGCGGTCTGATTTCCTGGGCGATTGTGCGCGTTTTCGGGATCTGCCCGAAGCTATCAACGACGGTCAGTACCTGATCCCAAGGCTGACGCGAAACGAGCTTCGCCAGGTAATCGAGTCCCCTGCAAAGGTCCACGGAGCCAGCATTTCGCCGGGGCTTGTCACATATTTGCTCAACGAAATTGGGGATGATCAGGATCAGCTTCCCGTTCTACAGCACGCATTGATGCGTACATGGGACCACTGGGAGAATACAGGCGAAACGAATTCAGAGATCGGATTCGAAGACTATCATTCGACCGGCGGGATGAAAGAAGCGCTTTCGATTCATGCAGATGAAGCATTTGCAGAATTGAACGAATCGCGACAGCTCATTGCGGAAAAGTTGTTCAAGAGCATTACTGAGATCGATGGTGAGAACCGTGAGACGCGTCGCGCGACCTCCCTGGAGCGGATTTGCGCAATCGCGGACGCACAAATTGAAGAAGTTGTGCCTGTGATCGAAGCTTTCAGGGCTCCGGGAAGAACCTTTTTGATGCCACCCCATCAGGTTCAGCTAAAACCTGAGTCACTGATCGATATCTCTCACGAAAGTCTGATACGAAAATGGAATCGATTGCATGACTGGGTAGATGAGGAGGCTGAATCGGCGCAGACCTACCGTCGGCTGGCGGAAGATGCCCTTTTACACAGTGCAGGAAAAGCCGGTTTTTGGAGTGAACCGGGGCTTACAAATGCTGTTGAATGGAGGCAGAGATTTAAACCCAATTCAGAGTGGGCGGATCTTTACTACAAGTCTTGGGGAACGCGAACACTCGCTCCATATAAAGAAACACTCGAGTATCTGGATGAAAGTAAGAAGGTAAGAGACGACGAGGTTGCCGAGGAACAACGACTCAAGAATCGAAAGGTAAGAAGACTAACGGTCTATATCGCGCTGATGTCTCTGATGACTATCGCCATGGTTGTGGTCGCGGGCTGGGCGGTAGTCGTACAGAACAGGGCTAGCAAGGCTAATGAAGATGCGACAAATGCACTGGTTGCAAGTTATGTAGAGAGTGGAAGGCAGGAACTTGCGAACAACTATCCGTTCCGAGCCGCTGCCTACTTAAGCGAGGCTTACAAAACCAAGAATGATCCGACTATTCAGTTATTGCTCGCACGTGCGATGCGATCGGTGGAAACGCTGGAAAGCACCTTAAAGCATGAAGACGATGTGTTTTCAGCGACATTCTCGCCGGACGGTACAAAACTACTAACCGCCGGCGACGACGATTCGGCAAGAGTTTGGGATCTCAAAACCGGGAATGTTGATCTTGAACTTAAACATGAGGACGATGTAAATGCCGCGGAGTATTCTCCGGACGGCAAGTTGATAGTTACCGGTAGTGATGATGGCACCGCGACCATTTGGGAATCGACATCGGGTAAACAAAGGCACAGACTTATTGGAAGCGGAGAAACTGAGAGTTTCGGTGACGCGATCGGGGCCGCAAAGTTTTCTCCTGACGGTAAACTCGTGATGGTCGGCAGTCGAAACGAAGTGATGATCTTCGACGCCGAGACGGGCAGTTCCGTCTCCACAATTCAACATGTAAATAGCGAACGCGAGCCTCAGGATCGCGACACCCCCGAATTACCGTTCTTGAGGACTGCAGATTTCTCATCAAACGGCGACCTGTTTCTGACCGTTAATCAAGACGATACCGCGAGAGTATGGGATGTTGAGAGCGGCCGAACCAAGTCAGTTATAAAGCACGGCTACGAGGTACTGTCCGCGGGTTTCTCAGCGGACCAAAAGTCCCTGGTCACGACCTCGAACAGCGATGTGCCCAAGGTCTGGGACGTAGGTACATCGCGCATGTTGTATTCGCTTGATCATGTCGGAACGGCGAAGTACGCGGAATTCAATGCAAATGGAGATCGAGTTCTTTCTACCGATTTTGGCAAGGTGGTCAAGCTTTCGTGGGTTAGGGAAAAGAACAGCCTCGAGCTTGAACATCGGGAGAAGATTCGATCCGTACGATTCGCGCCTGACGGCAGGACTGTTGTAACTATCGACGTCGGAAATGTGGCGAGAATCTGGGATGCGATAACCGGGAGAATACTGACCTCGTTTGAGCATCAGAACGACATTTATTCCGCACGATTTTCCGCGGATGGTAAGAAGCTGGCTACCGCAAGCGCAGACAAGACTGCCCGGGTATGGACGGCCGATAGAAAAAGTCTGGTGAATCTGCCGGATAAAGGACCCGAAATCCGTGCTGCGGTATTCTCAAAAAATGGCAGGGAACTCATTACCACGTCCTTTGACAACAAGGTACGCTTTAGGAATTCTTCCACCGGCGAGGTTCTGAAAACCATTGTTGAAGAGGGTGAAGTAAGCCGACTAGCGGTTTCAGAGTCAGGAGACCGACTGCTTACAACAACCGTGGATGGGCGAAAGTTAAATGTCTGGGAAACTGAAAGCGGAAAACGGGTCAAACGCTTCGATTTTGATGCTTCTGAATCTATTGTGTCAGCAACCTTCTCACCCGAAGGCGATGCGATTTTAACGGCGACTCAAAACGGGAACGTCGCACTTAGAGACATCGGAACCGGTAAAGTGTCAAATCTCCTAAAGGGTGAAAAAGTCCGTTCAGCGTCATATTCGAAGGACAGGACCAGGATCGTGGTCGTTGGGTCCGCAAATAGGAGCTGGATTTTCGATGCTCAATCTTTTGCTGAAGTATCTGTAATTGAAACGAAGAGACCCGTTGAAACATTAGACCTGTCTCAGGACGGTGAATATGCTGTTTTTACAGGTGTTGAAGATGACGAGGCCGGCATCTGGAGCTTTGAAACGGGAAAGCAAGTGGCGTCACTCAAGAGTGAGGACGATATTGAGAACG
>JABDKD010000200.1 GCA_013003215.1 Pyrinomonadaceae bacterium | reverse complement strand
GGCGTGAAGGCGTGAAGGCGTGAAGGCGTGAAGGCGTGAAGGCGAAGATAATCGCAATCTAGCTATCCTGCTATCTCGCAATCCCGCAATCCTGCTATCCCGCTATCCTGCTATCCTGCTACCCCCCTATCCCCTTGTCCCATTTAGTCTGCCCCTGTAAGTTATTTGTAATGAACAAGAACATCTTCCGCGAGTACGACATTCGCGGCATTGTCGGTAAAGACCTCAACAACGAAACTGTGGCTGAATTGGCCGCCGGGATAGCGGAATTTTTCCGCAGGAACGGCGCGAAACGCGTTGCGATCGGTTTTGACGCCCGGGAGAGCTCTCCGGTGTTCGCCGATCTTCTGTCTGAAGGATTTACCGCCGCCGGGATCGATGTTGTGTCTATAGGCCGTGTACCGACCCCGGTTCTTTACCATACTGTTTACACGGTAGATGTGGATGGCGGCGTCATGATAACAGGCTCACACAATCCCCCTAACTACAATGGTTTCAAGATTTGCCTTGGCAAACAAACGCTATTCGGATCGCAGATTCAGGAGATCAGGGGAATTATTGAAGAAGGACCGGCAGGATTGCAGGAGAGCACGATGGCAGGTGTCCAGGAGCAAAAGGTTCTTGACGAGTATTGTGCAGATATTGTCTCACGGGTTTTCTTTGGTGACCGAAAGCTAAAGGCGGTTGTGGATAGCGGAAACGGAATGGGTGGAGTGACGGGAATACCCGTTTTACGGGAACTTGGCGTTGAAGTCGTCGACCTGTTTTCCGAACCAGATTCACAGTTTTCCAACCATCATCCGGACCCGACTGTCGAAAAGAACCTAAAGGACACGATCGAGAAAGTGCTCGAGACGGGAGCTGATATAGGTATTGCGTTCGACGGGGATGGCGATAGGATCGGCATAGTCGATGAGAAGGGCCGGATCATCTGGGGCGATGAGTTAATGGTTCTCTATTCCCGCTCGGTTCTCGCCGAAAACCCCGGGGCAACGATCATCGGAGAGGTTAAGTGTTCTCAGAATTTGTACGACGATATTGAAAAGCACGGTGGTAAGGCGGTTATGTGGAAAGCCGGGCATTCCCTGATCAAGGCGAAAATGAAAGAAAGCGGGTCGGTATTGGCCGGTGAGATGAGCGGCCATATTTTCTTTGCGGACAGGTTTTACGGCTTTGACGACGCGTGCTACGCCGCGTGCCGTGTCCTCGAAATCCTCTCAAAGACAGACAAACCTCTATCTGAGCTTCTGGCCGATCTTCCAAAGACCTATTCCACGCCCGAGCTCCGCGTCGATTGTCCCGAGGAGAAGAAATTTGGAATTGTGGAACAGGTCGCCGATGAATTCTCAAAAACTCACGAGGTCAACACGACCGATGGTGCGCGGATTAAGTTTGAAGAAGGATGGGGTCTTGTTCGAGCCTCGAATACTCAGGCAATTCTCGTACTGAGATTTGAAGCCGAGACAGATACCGCGTTGGAGAAGATTCGTGGGGTCGTTGAAACACGAGTGAATGAGTTGATCGCGAGTAAGAGTTAACAGGGATGTAGGGGATAAATGGGATCTTGAGAGAGGGCTTCTTTGAATGTCGCGTTTGTAGGACTTGCCTAGAGTCGTTTAGGGCCGTACGGCGAACCGTTCCTGACGTTTAGAGCCGTGCTCCGCACGGCATGTCGGGCAATCCCGACTCTAAACACAATGGGTATTGAAAATAGAAACGGGCGTCCATCTTCTACACAAATGCTCCGCGACCTTAGCGTACTCTGCGGTTAGATTTCATTTCGCTCCGCTCAAGCGGACAGGGATGTCCGCGGTCCTTTTCGGCCTGAGCAATTGCAGGACGAGTTAAAGCGCGATAGTCTTCGCCGCTCACCGCTCACTGCTCACTGAAGAGGTTGACTTCTAAACTCAACCTTGGCATAACTAACTTGCGATGAGATATCGACAGGCAATAATTATTATTAGAAATTGGGACGTCGGCACATAAAAGCCGGCCAAAGGAATCTTTGCGCGAGTCCCAAGTCTTACATGAAGGCTTGGGGCTTTTTCATTGACCATTTATCATTTATCATTTACCGCTTGTTCGAAATGCCGAATAGACGCTAACAAAAGCCAATGACCGAGATAAAATTAAAGAAGACGATAAACCTGCCGAGAACGAAGTTTTCGCAAAAAGCCAACCTTGCCCAGGCCGAGCCCGCACGCTTGAAAAAATGGGACGAGATGGATCTTTACGGTAAGATCCGTGAGTCCCGTAAGGGTAGGGAGCAGTACATACTTCACGATGGTCCGCCGTATGCGAATGACAATATCCATATCGGCACCGCACTGAACAAGATCTTGAAAGACTTCATCGTCAAATCGGCAACGATGCAGGGATATGATTCCCCGTATGTCCCCGGTTATGACTGCCACGGCCTTCCGATCGAAAAATATGTTGAAAAGGCTTTGGCAAAAAAGGGCAAGAACAAAAATGACCTTCCGGTGGGAACTTTTCGACGGATCTGCCGTGAGCATGCGGCAAAGGCCTTAAAGGATCAAACTGCTGATTTTAAAAGACTTGGCGTCCTAGGCGAGTGGGATAACCCCTACCTGACGATGTCTCACGAGTACGAGTCCGAGACCGCGAGGTTGTTCGGGAAATATGTTGAGCGCGGGTTTGTTTATAACGGCTTGCGCCCCGTTTATTGGTGTGTTCACGATCAGACGGCGTTGGCCGAAGCCGAGGTCGAATACGCGGTTCATACATCGCCATCGGTATATGTGAAGTTTCCTTTGAAGTCTGACCCTGCCGAGATCGACCCCGCACTGGAAGGCAAAAATGTATTCGTCCTGATCTGGACGACAACGCCCTGGACCCTTCCCGCAAATCTCGGGATCACGGTTCACCCCGAGTTCGAGTATTCGGCTATCGAATCTGGCGATGAGGTCTACATCCTTGCGTCTGAACTCGCCAACACACTCTCAGAATTCTGCGGCTTCGATGCATCGAATGAGCTTGTCCGCTTTAGGGGTTCAAAACTGGACGGACTGAAAGCAAGACATGCCTGGCTCGAGCGCGAATCTCTGTTGATGAACGGCGAGCATGTAACGCTCGGCGAGTCCGACGCAGAAACCGAGCTGGATGTAAAAGAGGCCCGCGATAGTTCCGCAGGAGCGGGAACGGGTTGTGTCCATACCGCACCGGGTCATGGTCACGACGACTTTGTGATCGGGAAGAACTATGGTCTCGAGATCTACTGCCCGGTCGATAATGGTGGAAAGTTCATCGACGAGGTCGACCATTTCGCAGGTCAGCAAGTATTTGAAGCCAACAAAAACATAGTCGAATTCATGCGGGATGAAGGTGTGCTTCTTTACACGGAAGATTATGAACACCGTTATCCGCATTGCTGGCGCTGTAAGAACCCGGTGATCTTTCGGGCGACGCCGCAGTGGTTCATCTCGATGGACAAGCAATCCTCTGATGGGGGCAGTTCTCTCCGCGAGAACGCAAGAAAGGCTATAGAAGATGTGAACTGGCATCCGAAATGGGGTGAAGGACGCATGGATAACATGCTCAAGGGTCGCCCTGACTGGTGCGTTTCGCGGCAAAGAACCTGGGGAGTTCCGATCCCCGCGTTTTATTGCAGCGGCTGTGACGACATCGCGGTTTCTTCAGATCTCGTTTACCACGTCGCGGACATATTCGCCGAGGAAACCTCCGACGCCTGGTACAACAAGGAAGCGAGTGATCTCCTCCCGGATGGTTTCAAATGCGGCAAATGTGGTGGTACGGATTTCTATAAGGAGACCGATATTCTTGACGTTTGGTTTGATTCCGGTTCGTCGTGTGTCGCTGTTTTGGATACACGCGACAACCTTCGCTACCCGGCCGAAGTCTATATCGAGGGAAGCGACCAATATCGCGGTTGGTTTAACTCCAGCCTGATGTGTGGCTTGGCGAAACATGACGGCGCGCCGTACAAGAACGTATTGACCCACGGATGGGTTGTTGACGGTGAAGGAAAGAAGCAAAGCAAGTCGCTGGGAAACGTTACCGCACCGAAAGAAGTCATCAGTAAATCGGGTGCAGAAATTCTGCGTTTGTGGGCTGCGGCGGTTGAATACACCGAAGACGTAAGGGTTTCGGACGAGATTCTCCAGCGCGTAGTGGACGCTTACAGGAAGTTTAGAAATACACTCAGGTATGCCCTCGGAAATCTGGAAGGCTTTGACCCGGAGACTGACTCGGTTGCGGTTGATGAAATGCTTGAGATCGACCGTTGGGCCCTGGCTACGCTCGACGAAGTGATTTCAAAGACGGAAGAAGGATATAAAGCGTTCAACTTTCAGTCTGTATACCGATGCCTGTATGACTTTGTGACCGTCGGGCTTTCGGCTCGTTACTTCGACATAATCAAAGACAGGCTCTACATTTCTTCTCCCAGGAGTTTTGAACGCAGGTCCGCTCAAACCGCGGTCTTTCATATCGCTGATTCGCTTGCGAGGCTACTGGCTCCGATACTTGCATTCACATCGGACGAAGCGTTTGAGAACCTGCCGGGCAAGCGGCCGGAATCGGTACACATCGCGGAGTTTCCAAAGGTATCGGGTTTTGATGCTGAAGAATTGATGTCGAAGTGGGAGAGGCTCTACTCGATCCGCGACGATGTCTTGAAAAAACTCGAAGATGCGCGCGCTGACAAAAAGATCGGCTCGAGCCTCGAGGCAAAGGTGAAGCTTACGGTTGATAAGGAAACTATGAACTTCCTGCTGCCGTATTATGAGCAGTTGCGATACCTGTTTATTGTGTCCCAGGTTGAGGTACACGAAGGAGACGGTTTCTCGGTTGAGATTGAGTCCGCGGATGGCGAGAAATGTGAAAGGTGTTGGAATTTCTCAACCCGTGTCGGAGAATTTGAGAAATTCCCGACAGTTTGCGAACGGTGCAGTGACGCCCTCGGGGATATGGATCTGACAGCGGCGGCTTAGTTAGTTCAAGGTTCAAAGTTCAATGTTCAAGGTCTGTTTGATTCAATTCTCGATACGAATTACAAAGCAATCATTTCAGGCAGAGGTTTCAACATTGAACCTTGAACTCTGAACCTTGAACTTTGAACTATGAGATCCGTGAGATAGTAATGAAAAACATAGGTTGGAAACTTGGATATTTGGTCGCCGCAGGTGCGGTCTTTTTGCTCGACCAGGCCTCGAAGGCATGGGCGGTGCAAAGACTTAAGTTTGGCGGTGACATCGATGTGATACCCGGTTTTTTAAATTTCGCCTACGCAACAAACACGGGCGTCGCATTTAGCATGTTTGCCGGAAACGGCGACTCCGGCCGTTGGATTCTTTCAGGCCTCGCGATGTTCGCGTCGGCACTCGTTCTTTACTTCTTTTGGCGTACACCTCGCGGAGACGACCGGATATTGGGTGCACTCTCACTACTGCTCGCGGGCATTCTTGGGAATGTTATTGACCGATTAAGGCTTGGTTATGTTGTGGACTTCATCGACGTCCAGTTCGGCAGTTGGCATTATCCGACGTTTAATGTCGCCGATATCGCTATTTGTACTGGAGCCGGGCTCTTGATTTTAGATATGATTCTGAGAAAAGACCCACAACCCGACGAAGATGCAACGGAGATCGAAGTTGAATGAATGTTGAACTCGAGCCGGTAACGATTGAAAACTTTGATGAAACATTACGGCTTTCGGTTGGTGAGGACCAATCCAAGTTCGTCGCTACAAATGCGGTATCTGTAGCACAGTCAAAGTTTTACCCGACGCTTAAGACAGATGCGGTTCGAGCGGATCAAAAGATCGTCGGGTTTGTGATGTACGGATTTGATCCGGATGAGAAGCGTCATACGCTCGTGCGGCTCATGGTGGACGAGAAATATCAGGGGAACGGGTTTGGAAAGTCGGCAACAAAAGCGGTAATCGAACGTCTAAGAGATGAAGATGACTGCGACGCGGTCTATTTGAGCTATGTCCCGGCGAATACCGGTGCCGAAAAGATGTATGAATCTCTCGGCTTTGAAAAGACAGGTGAAATCGACGAAGTGAGCGGGGAAATCGTGATGAGGTACGATCTTCAGTCCGGTGCGTAGCGAACTTATTAATGGAGAATGGACAATGGAAAATGGATAATTGCGGGGTAATGCATTTCACTTTCCTCGCTACGTGAATAAATTTCAAGGTCTCTAAGCAGAGGGATTTCGAATTACGAATTGTCCATTATCAATTTTCCATTGTCCATTTGAATTTATGTATCCAGAATTATTCAGAATTGGCAGTTTCCCGATTAACACGTACGGCGTGATGCTTGCAGCGGGGCTTCTTTTTGCCCTTGTTGTTGCGGCACGTCTTGCGAAGAATGACGGTCTGCCAAAAGAGAGGATCTACGATCTGGGCCTTTGGACTATCATCGGCGGATTGCTCGGCTCGAAGCTCCTGATGTTCTTCGTTGAGGACAATGTGAACATCTTTTCGCTCGATTTCCTTCGTTCAGGAGGCGTCTATTTTGGCGGATTCCTCGGCGGTTTCATCACCCTCGCGTTTCTCATCCGGTACTACAAGTTCTCATTCTGGAAGGTTGGCGATGCCTTTGCACCGGGTGTTGCTCTTGGACAGTTCTTTGGCAGACAAGGGTGCTTTTCCGCCGGCTGTTGTTGGGGGAAAGAAACGCATCTACCCTGGGGCGTACACTTTTCGGACCTCGGACACGAAAACACGGGTGTTCCCGTAATCGGACCAGACGGTTCGGACCTTTTCCTACATCCAACTCAACTCTACGAATCGTTTACGATGCTCGGTGTTTTCATTCTGCTCTTTTACCTGCACGGCAAAAAGAAGTTTGACGGCCAGATTCTTATTCTTTACGGATTTATCTATAGTCTTTTCCGATTCTCAGTTGAATTCGTGCGGGACGACCCTCGTGGAGATCTACTTGGAATCACATCAGTTACAGGTCTTTCAACTTCGCAATTAATTTCGCTGATCGTCGCGGCAGGATCCGCGTACTTTCTATATCGGCGTTCTCAAAAAGCAAACGAAGTCGTTGCGGAATAGAGCGGTCTCAAACACATAGAATCATAGAACCATAGATGGGAATTCGAATGGCTCGTTTACTCGTGTCCAAGCCGGTTGCTTACAGGAATCTCAGAAATACCCTCTGCGATTTTTATCAACGAGAAGCATCTTCGATCTTCCGCTTTTTTTATCTATGTTTCTATGATTCTATGTGTTTGATAACCATCTATGGAAAACCGCCAATACAATTTCGTTGTTGATGAGGCTGAAGCCGGAGTCCGGCTTGACGCCTATTTAGCTGAACACATCGAAGACTGGTCGCGTTCGCGTCTCAAGAAACTCGTCGAAGAGGGCGACGTAACGGTGAATGGCGGGGCAGCAAAATCGTCTTATAAACTCCGGGACGGCGATGAGGTCGATGTCCAGCTGACGGAAACTCCTGATCAAAGATTCGAGCCCGAGGATATTCCTCTCGATATCGTTTTTGAAGACGACTACCTAGCGGTAATAAATAAACCCGCCGGCATGATCGTTCACCCGGGTGCCGGCGTTTCGGGCGGAACCCTTGCAAATGCAATCGCTTACAGGTTTGAATTGGAGAAAGGAAAGTCGAACCGTGTCGGCATCGTACACAGGCTCGATAAGGACACTTCGGGACTGATAGTCGTTGCAAAGAACGAACTGACCGCCGAAAAGCTCTCGGCACAGTTCCATGACCGGCGGGTAAAGAAATCCTATATTGCATTGGTACACGGTTTCGTACGAAAACTGACGGGCAAGATTGATGAGCCAATAGCCCGTGACCGTTCTAACAGAACAAAAATGGCTGTAGACAAGAACGGAAGGAATGCAGTTTCGTTCTATAAAGTGCGCAAGCGATTCGACAAGTTCACGCTTGTAGATGTGGATATCAAAACCGGCAGAACCCACCAGATCCGTGTCCATCTGTCTCACATCAATCATCCCATCGTCGGCGATGATACTTACAACGCCGGCCGTGACAACCAGATTGATGACCCAAAACTGCGAAGTGCGGTTAAGAAGCTGGGAAGGTTTTTCCTTCACGCCGAAAAACTCGCTTTTGTCCATCCTGTTACTAAAGAGAACCTGGAGTTTGTTCAACCCCTCCCCGATGAACTGGCTTCACTTCTGTCTCAGATTGAATAGTACGGAATACAGTACGGGGAGCGGTAGCGACCCGACAGGAGATTGAAAACTACAGTTGCGATTGCGAGGTTCATGTTCAAGCCACTTACAGGTCGCTACCGCTCCCTGTACTGAATTTCTCCAATTGCGCAAACTTCATTAGACTTACACCATGCGAAGTATTCGACTCGGCCTTCTGTTTCTTTCAACAGCGCTCCTGCTGACGACTCTTTGCTCACCGTTCACCGCTTACGGCTCACCGCTCACTGACAACGACTACACCCGCTGGGTAAATCCGTTTATCGGCACCGGCGGCCACGGCCATACATTTCCAGGTGCGACGACACCCTTCGGCATGGTCCAGTTGTCCCCCGATACACGCATCGACAACTGGGACGGGAGCAGCGGATATCACTACTCAGATGACGTCATCTACGGCTTTTCGCATACGCATCTCAGCGGCACCGGAATTCCTGATTACTGCGATATTCTGGTGATGCCTACTATTGGCGAGCCGCCGAATCCCAAATCGGAAAAACCCGTTGACCAGTATCGTTCGAAATTCAGCCATGAAAATGAGAAGGCTGAGCCGGGATATTACGCCGTAAAGCTTGATGACAAAGATATTTACGCTGAGATGACCGCCACTCCGAGAGTCGGTTTGCACCGCTACACGTTTCCGGAAAGCGAAGAGGCGGTAATTTCAATTGACCTTCGTTGGCGAGATGAGGTTCTGGATTCCCATTTGAAGATCAATGGTAGTAACCGGATCGAAGGTTACCGGCGCTCGCGTTCGTGGGCAAAGAATCAGGTCGTCTATTTCGCGGGAGAATTCTCAAAGGATTTTGAGACATCTGAAACCGAGGTTGACACAGTAAAAGGAAAAAGATCTTTTAAAGGGAAAAGCATCGTTTCGCGGTTCAAGTTCAAAACGGAGGCCGGGGAGAAGGTAATTCTAAAAGTGGCGCTTTCGCCGGTCAGTATTGAGGGCGCTCGCAAGAACCTAGAGGCCGAACTAGACCATTGGGATTTCGAAAAGGTTCGTAGCGATGCGAAGGCTGCCTGGAACAAGGAGCTTTCGAAAATAGAAGTATCCGGTGGTACAGATGCCGAGATGACTAACTTCTATACATCCCTTTATCACACGATGATCGCGCCGAACATCTATCAGGACGTTGATGGAACGTACAGGGGGATGGACGGAGTGATTCGCAGAATCACTCCCTTGGACGGGGAGGTAGGGGGACGCGGCGACCGTTCAGAATTCAAAGCTCAGAGTTCAGAGAAGAGATCCCGAAAGACACGGGAGGAGATCCCGAGAATCTACAAAGACTGGAAGGATCAGGATGTGAGATACCGTGTTACCAAGAACTCAAGCAAGGGAACGCAAAACTCAAAACCCAAAACTCAAAACCGCGCGCCGCGCTCCGATGCGCACTACACCGTCTTTAGTCTTTGGGACACATTCCGGGCGACACATCCCCTCTACACCATCATTGACGAGCAGCGCACGGTCGAGTTTATAAACACATTCATACGCATTTACGAGCAGGGAGGAAAACTCCCGGTCTGGGAACTCGCGGGCAATGAGACCGACACGATGATCGGCTACAACGCTGTCTCCGTCATCGCCGACGCGATGGCGAAAGGCATCGAGGGTTTTGATTATGAGAAGGCTTACGAGGCGGCGAAACACTCTTCCGAACTCGATATTGAAGGCCTCGATTCTTTCCGGCGTCGGGGATACATATCGATGGAGGACGAGCAGGAGTCCGTTTCGCGAACACTCGAGTATGCCTATAACAGTTATTGCTTGTTCCGCATCGCTGAACTTACCGTTTCGAGAAAAATCGGCAAACTGGCTAGAAAACAAAAGACGCCGATGATTAATTCCGGGCGACTGCTGTTGAACGACCCGATATACAAGGAAGCGAAAGTTCATCTTTACCGTGCTCAGTATTACAAAAACCTTTTCGACAAATCGACCGGGTTCATGCGGCCAAAACAGAACGGTAACTGGATCTCACCATTTGCCCCGAATGAGGTCACATTTCATTTCACAGAGGCGAACTCGTGGCAGTACACATTTTTTGTCCCGCACGATGTAACCGGACTGATTGAACTCTACGGCGGCATCGAACAGTTCGCGAAAAAACTCGACGGGCTTTTTGAAGCGGATCCGGGCCTCATCGGCCGCGACCAGCCAGACATCACCGGACTCATCGGGCAGTACGCACACGGCAACGAACCCTCGCATCACATCGCATATCTCTACAACTATGCCGGCCAGCCTTGGAAGGCCCAGAAATATGCCCGCAGGATCATGGACGAATTCTACAAACCAACTCCTGACGGCCTGATTGGTAACGAGGACTGCGGGCAGATGTCCGCTTGGTATGTGCTGAGCGCGCTTGGATTTTACCCGGTGAATCCGGGTGACCCGGTCTATTCGATCGGCACGCCGATTTTCAAAGAGGCGAGGATAAACCTCGAAAGCGGACGCAGTTTCGCGATAAAGAAAAAAGGCAATGGCATTTATGTTAAATCATTGACTTTAAATGGCTTACCTAAGAAGAAGCCCGAGATTTCTCACCGCAATATAACCCACGGCAAGGAGCTCATTTTTGAAATGTCCGAAGAACCCGTAACGAACTGGTTCACCATTTCTCAGAGATCCCGTCTGCACGAACAGACGATGCCTGCGGTTCCTGTGATCAGCGGCAAAAGAGTCTTTGACGAGGAAACTTCTATCGCAATTTCTAATCCTGACGGCTTCGTTATCTACTACACAACCGATGGATCTGAACCAGAAATGGGCGTCAACAAGTACGTCAAGCCATTCAAGATCGACACGACCACAACAGTGAAAGCCACCGCATACGCGGCGCGTGACCGCTTCAGCCACACCGCAGAATCGACGCTACACAAGATGCCGAATAATTGGGACGTAAAACTTCATGCCGAATACAGCCGTCAATACACCGGCGGCGGACCGAAAGGACTGATCGACGGCCTTCGTGGTACTACAAATTTCGCCTCAGGCGAATGGCAGGGTTATTGGGGCCGGGATTTCGAAGCAGTAATCGATCTCAAAAAACCGACGGAGATCAATCAAATGGGCGGGAGCTTTCTTCAGGTAGCGCGCAGCTGGATCTGGATGCCGACAAAACTTGAGTTTCACTCCTCGCTCGATGGAAAAACATTCACAAAGGTTGCCGAGATAGACATCGACTTCCCTGAACGCGAGATGACCCACACGATCAAGGAATATAGAAAAGAATTCGACGCCATCAACGCTAGGTATGTACGAGTGAAAGCCACGAACTTCGGTACTATCCCCGACTGGCATCCCGGTGCCGGTTTCCAGGCTTACATTTTCGTCGACGAAATCTTTATTAAATGAACTGCAAACAGAGATTAAGGAGATAAGTGAAATTGATGATGGAAACCTGACAGGCATCATCGGCTGATAGATCTTGTGTTTAACCTTCTGTCCTCTTGTCCTCTTGTCCTCTCGTCCTTTCGTCCTTTCGTCCTCTTGTCCTCTTGTCCTCTTGTCCTCTTGTCCT
>JABDKD010000167.1 GCA_013003215.1 Pyrinomonadaceae bacterium | reverse complement strand
GTGTGTAGTTTCGTGCGCCTTTTGCTTTTGGCATTACTTTCACAAGCCCGCGGTAGCTGTTATTGGACTTACCCGCCGATATACCCTTCGAAATAATGGTCGAAGAAGTGTTCTTGCCGAGATGGATCATTTTGGTTCCGGTGTCGGCAACCTGCGCGTTATTGGTCAGTGCAACCGAATAGAATTCCCCAATCGAGTTTTCGCCCTGAAGGATCACCGAAGGATATTTCCAGGTGATCGCCGAGCCGGTTTCAACCTGTGTCCATGAGATCTTCGAGTTTTTGCCGCGGCAGGCACCACGCTTTGTCACAAAGTTGTAGATCCCGCCCTTGCCGTTTTCATCACCGGCGTACCAGTTTTGAACGGTCGAGTATTTGATCTCCGCGTCATCCAGTGCGACAAGCTCAACTACAGCTGCGTGAAGCTGGTTTGTATCGAACTGCGGTGCTGTGCAGCCCTCGTTATAGGCCACGTAACCGCCTTCTTCCGCAACAATTAGCGTTCTTTCGAACTGCCCCGATTCCTGTGTGTTGATGCGGAAATATGTCGATAGCTCCATCGGGCAACGGACGCCTTTCGGTATAAATACAAACGAACCGTCGGAAAAGACCGCCGAATTGAGCGCCGCGTAAAAGTTGTCACCTGTCGGGACAACGGATCCCAAATACTTCTTTACAAGCTCCGGGTATTCCTCGACCGCCTCGCTGAAGGGGCAGAAGATCACACCCGCGTCCTTCAGTTTTTCTTTGAAGGTCGTCGCGACCGATACAGAGTCGAATACTGCATCGACAGCGACATTCGCAAGCATTTTTTGCTCCGAAAGCGGTATACCAAGCTTTTCAAAGGTATCGAGCAATTCCGGATCGACCTCGTCGAGTGATTTCTTCTTTTCTTTCTCCTTCGGAGCGGCGTAGTAGGTGATGTCCTGAAAATTTATCTCGGGATACTTGAAGTTCGCCCAGTGATCCGGTTCTTCCATCTTCTGCCAGTGGCGAAAAGCCTTCAGGCGGAATTCAAGCATCCACTCCGGCTCGTTCTTCTTGGCGGAAATCAGACGAACCGTGTCTTCGTTCAGACCCTTTGGGATGGTTTCCGTCTCGATGTCGGTGACAAAACCGTATTTATACTCTTTTGCTAAAAGTTCAGATGCTGTACTCATTTCATTTACCAACTATCAACTAACAGTTTTTAACTACGGCGACTCCGTCTCTCCGCGTCTCACATTCACCGCCTCCCTCTTTTCCGCGTCCTTAATTCAGTTCCAGAGTCGACTGAAGTCCCTGGATCCTGTGGAACCTTTCGTCTACTTTCTTCTCGGTCCCGACAAGTTGCGCAAGTGTGATGTTTGAGAGCGCGTTCTCGACAATCTCGTGGAGTCCCATGATCACGGACCTGATTCCGCAGTCGCCGGTATGAACACAGGAATCCTGGACGCCGGTGTAGCTGTCGCAATGCCCCTTGATCTCGTCCTTATCAAGGACGGAAATAACCTCGTTCAGGTATATCTCTTCGGCGGGCCGGTCCAACGAGTAGCCACCCTTGGCCCCGCGGGTCGATTTAACAAAACCCGCGTTGTTCAGTGTCCACATCAACTTTCCTGCGTTCGAGGTTGAAATCCCCTCCCGCTCCGCAATTTGCGGCAGCGTCAGGGCCTCGTCCTCACCCAGTGTCGCCAATTGAACAAGACACCTCAGACCGTATTCTTCTTGTGCTGAAATCTTCATCGTAAATCCCCGAAAACGCCTGTATTTTCAAGCCTGTACAAGAAGATTCTCAAATCATTACTTTTTTGTCAAGATTGAAGCCAATGTCCCGCGAAAAACACGAAATCCGCGAAAGAAAGAAGTGAATTATTCGATTTCTTAATACTCTGATATTTCGAGGAAAAAGTGCCGTCATTCGATTCTGCCACAGAGTTCACCGAGACACTGAGATGCAAAGACCTGAAACCATCACATTAATCCCTTTCACCCCTGATTGATTCTTTTCGTGTGTTTCGTGGGCTATCTCGTTTTGATTCGCATTCGTGTTGGTCGCGTGTTTTACCGGCAATTCCTTGCTGCCACAGAGTTCACCGAGACACTGAGATGCAAAGACCTGAAACCATCCCATTAGTCCCTTTCATCCCTGATTGATTCTTTTCGTGTGTTTCGTGGCTCCTTCTGATCCGTTTTCATCCGCGATAATCCGCGGCCAATTCCTTGCCTTCGTGTTGTTTCGTGTATTTCGTGGCTACATACACAGAAATACCTACCTGTTTATGTGGTGATGAATTCTAACGATCGTAATAGTATTTCCGGGTTGGCGAGTTGGTCCTTTTAGAAACTAGTATCCAGGGAGAAGAAAGATATGAGAGTAAAGATCGGAATAATAATGATATGCGTAATCGCGAGTGCCTGCGGAATGATGGGCGGTGGTTCGGGAATCTCGGTCGGTTACGACGGAAGCTCAGGGTCCGTTAGCCCCACATCAACGGCAATGCTTGTCGACACGGTTGGGGATTCGTCCTCAGATAAAAAGATGGTCTCGCACACATTTGTGATCGCCAACTACGAGCTGGATGAGAAGTTAACAAAAATGAAGTTGCAGGGATCCGCAAAAGAAGACGGACGAATGCGCGTCGAGATAACGATCATTGGGGCCAAGGGCACAGACAAAGAAACGGCAGTGAAACCGGGAGAATACACGGCTCGAGAAGGTAACGTTGGATCGCCGGAAAACTCTGTAAACGGCGGACGCATTGCCTATTCTGAAGATGGAAAAGAAAAGAGAGTCTATGTCGGCGGCGCCGATATGAAAGCCGGAAAGGTCACCATCGACTCCGTAAGCGGTGATACCATATCGGGTGAAGTGGATATATCCGCCGGCGATAATTACATAAAAGGCAAATTTACGGCTAAGACCAAGTAAATAATCAGATGATCCGCGGCGACGAAAGTCGCTGCGGGTCGATTGGAGAACTTATGAAAATCATTGTTTTGATACTCGCGCTTGGATTGTTAAGTGCCTGCGGCACGGCGGTTGAGGAAAAGAAAACCGGGCCTGACACAGAGCCCGAGCAAACCGAGAAGACGGAAACGACGAAAGACACAGCGGCTTCGATGAGCCCTACCGAAACGGTTAAGGCATTCATCGATGCGTACCAGAAGAAAGATGTGGCATCTCTCAAGAAGCTTTTGTCGAAGAAGTCGATTGACGTTTTCACCCGTTCCGGCGAGGGCAAATCTCAAACAGTCGATGAGCGGTTGAAGGAATTTGTGGACTCCGAAGAACTCCCGTTTAAGGGAACTCCCGAAATGAGAAACGAGAAGGTTGACGGGGAAAAAGCGACAGTCGAGGTACTAGTCGAAGGTAAATGGGAACCGACGCCATTAGTAAAAGAAGATGGCGCGTGGAAATTCGACATTTAGAAATCAGAGGGTTGTCACATCGGTGGCGGCCCTTCCTTCGCAAGCAATTCGTTCCCTGTAAATGAGTTCGCCGATACACTGAGATGCGAAGATCTAAGGCCATCCAATTGATCTCCTTCATCATTGTTTGATTCATTCGCGTTTTTCGTGTGTTTCGTGGGCGCCTCTTTTCCGATCCGTTTTCATCCGCGATAATCCGTGTTAGAAACACCGCCCGCTAACGCAGGCGGCTCTGATCGCCATCGGCTACCGCCGACGGTTCTTACCCAATCCGAATTCATCCACGCGATACCGATTCTTTAACACTAGGCCAGATCTTTTTTGCCACTGAGTTCACAGAGTCACTGAGTCAAAAGGGCTTAACCCATCGAATTAATCCCTTTTATCCCTGTAGAACATTTTCGGGCTTTTTCGTGTGTTTCGTGGCTTCCTCCTATCCGTTTTCATCCGCGTAAATCCGCGGCCAGGAACCTGCTTAAAAAAACATCGCTCCTGACCACGGTCTGTTTTCACCCGACGGCGACTACCCATCCGGGTTCTCGGCCTTTTTTTCGCCGCAATCGTAAACTCCAAACTCTTTGTTAAATATGGCAAGGATGGAAGCATCGAAGAATATGTGCCAATTCCCGTTTCTTCTGGTCATAAAGAAAAAATGAGATTCTTGAATATGCTCCTTATCGGGCTCATGGAACTTTGCCCAAACTACCGCTTCATCGTTCCACTCGCGTTCAGCGTGAACGCTGACAAGCACTAAGGCTTTTTCTCTGATCGCTTCCGAGAATTTCTCGGTTTTGTGCATCTTGCCTTTGGCAAGGCCCACCGTTTCCGTCAGCTTTTTGCCTCCGGAATTCTCGTTTTCGCTGACGCGTCCGCAACGCGGTCTTTCATCATTGAATGAGGCCGGAATTTCCGCGAAGAACTGCAGTATCTCCTCACCCTTGGCTGAAAGTGTCCAGAATTCACTGACAACATCTTCCGGTCCCGTCGTAAGTGCGTCACCGCTTCCGTGTTGTGAGACTGCGCCCCCAATCCCCACCAAGGTCAGCACTCCGATTACAATTATAAGTGTCTTGATCATGTTTGTTTCCTCCCTGCGATCCTTCCGATCCTACTGTCGTAGATATTTCCGAGATTAGTTCGATTCATCTTCGTATCAACCTGGCTCCTTTTTGTCGTTCCTGTAGGAGAGGTGCTTTGAAATGATGTCAGATTCAATTCTGTTCCCGTATGCTTATTCTGGAAGGTGGTCTTTCGCTCGGTATAGAGCTCATTTCGCTTCTGGACCATGGCATTATGATTTTCGAGCAATTTATTTACATTCGACGTCACCTCAGGATTGCCGATCTCAAGCGAACCGATAACGCCGTTTGCCGTTGACTTCGCCGTTAGAGGCGAGGTTGTTCTAAGTGCGATCTTGCCGTCGTCACCCCTGGCGATCGAATAGCTGTACCCCTCACTTCTCAACTGATCAACAGCGTCTTGAACAGTATCTGCGGATGCGTTGATCTGCTCACGTGTGTTTTGAAACCTCGCCGCATCATCGCCCAGGTCTTTGATCATTTCATCCGTCAGGGCTACCGTGCCGATCGCAACCGTTGTCTCTATCAAGTCGCCGTTTTCATCGTTCCCGGTCGTAAACCAGGAGAACGCCTGCTCTCGGACCGTTGCGGCCGCCACCGGATCGTTGTCTTGAACGACAGTTTCCGCAACGGACTCGTAGTAACTACCTAAATGAGACCAAACGGCATTTGCGCTTGAATCGTTGGACTCACTAGTCTCCTCACTACCCGAATCTCCGCAGTCCGACGCGCAGCCGGTTGTCGGACTGGCGAGCAAACCGAGCGGGTCCACAAACTTGAAAGGACTGTTTAACCCATATGCATATCGATTGAATGTCTGGGGATTTCTGAGATCCGCTGACGCATTCAGAGGATCAATCGAGGTAAACCGGCCTCGTAACGAGCTGTAATACCTATTCTCCGCAAAATCCAATCCCGACTCCCTATCCCTTTCATAACCTGCAAACTGATTCCTTAAATCAGTGGAGTGACCATATCCGTGAAAAGATTCCCGTCCGGATACGTTCCCGATTTTCTCACTAACAGACTCACCAAATGCCATGAAGTCGTTCCTCAAGACGACGGCGCCACCTCCATCAGTCACAACTCGTGTGCTCCCAAGATGGTCGCGGGTCAAGTATCTGATACGAGGGGTTTCCGGGAGTTTTTCGGAATACTCGGCTATCAGCCTACCCAACGCGTTGTAAACAAACACCGTTTCTACACCATCTGCAATAGTTTTCACACGCCGTCCGTTTCCGTCATATTGGTAGACCGCATCCGGAGAATTGCTGGCATTTCCTGGTTTGAAATACTCTCGTATTTTGTTCTCTGCATTGTAGGAATATCGCTTGTTTTCAGCGTCACGTGTAAGGTTACCCGCCGCATCGTATGTGTAGTCCGGTGCATTGTCCCCATCTTGATGGGGCAATAGGCGGTTGTCTGAAGAGTCAACGGCAGGATTCGTAATCTTATCGAAATTCGAGAGTATAGTGGTCTCGGAATCGTCCAGCCTCCGATTGCCGTATCTGTCATACTCGAATGCTTCGCGCCATGAAATCTCACTTCCGGCCAATTCTGCAACCATCTCGATCCGGTTTAGTGAATCGTAGTCGTATTGCTGAACGATCGGTTCCGGCAGGAGCGAATATTCAATCGTTTGTCCGATAATCGCTCCGTTATTCGAATCGGTTCCGTAGTCCAGCGACAGGTTAAAAAGCCTGTCCCCGTTCTCGGAGTGCCCCAGGCTGATGCTTGAAACCTGGTCCCGGTTGTTAAATGCGGTGGATTCCCACCTACCGTTCCCGAGTCGCCGTTTCTGAATATCACCATTAGAATTCCTTTCAACCGAATTCAGGTAAGTCGATGGAAGCGTATTTGAGGCCTTTCTTCCCTTCACCGCAATCATCATGCCGTCCAGATCCAGTTGGTACTCCATCCGCCTGCCAGATGGATAGGTTTCAGCAATCAATTGGCCGCTCCGGTTGTATTCGTAAAGGGTTCTGTAGGCTTTGTCTCCGACCGACTGCTCCATCTCCCGGATTCTCCCCAGTTCATCAAATGCCAAATACTGTGTATCAGAAACCGTAGAACTCACCCGTGTGAGTGTGTTCTTTGCGCGAGCCGGTCTGGTCGAGGCACCGTAGCCGTCGTAGTAAAAGTCAACTTCCGGTGATCCATCGGAAAACGTCTTGTTCTGCAATCGGTTTAGGTTGTCAAACCGGGCGGTTGTAACTACGCCCCTCGCATCAGTGGTCCGAACCACATTCCCGTTCTTATCATGCTCAAATTTCAATGCCCAATTCGTGTTCTCGGACACGGGATCGGTAAAAACGAGGTTGGGATTTGCATCCTGTTCCGGCTGTTTCGAATATTTAAGCCTTCCAAGCGAATCGTAGCTGTAATATCGATTCTGTATGCCCTGAATCGTCTCCCTGATTCGCCCTTGGCTGTCAAAAATGTAATCGGTTTCAAGCGATTCCCCGTCGGGATCTTCGATTATCCGGAACATCCGCCCTGCGGCATCGGTAACACCTGTTCTCTTCCTACCCGCCTGATCAGTTATCGTTTTTGTCGTTCCGCGACGATCTGAGACGAGGATTCCGAATTCGGTTCGCACCGAACTTCCGTCCGGCGATGTAATCTTGATCACGCGACCTTGATCATCATATTCGTTGACCGCCCATCGGATGTTCTCGCCCTCACGATACGGAGCGCTGAGGCGCTTGATCCTTCCCTCAGAATCGAACCCTTTTTCAACAAAGACGTTTCCCGCTGAGTTGGAAGTCTCCGTTTTGAATACGCGTCCCAGCCCATCAAGATAAGCTTTTGACTCAGACCAATTAGAGTCATCGATCTGTTTTCTTGTTGTAACCCACGAGTCAAGCGGCGCATCTCCGTAAAGGATCTCCGAGACAGAACCGACTTCCGTATTCGATACGAGTTTTCGAACCCGCGTTACCCGTAGTGTGTCCTGATCATATTCGGTTTTGGTGGTGATGCCGTTCGCATCGGTCTTTGAAAGCAGAAGACCAGTGTTCGGGTCGTATTCGGATGTAAGAACGAATGAGGTGTTCGCACCATGAATTCCATCCGGATCGGGTACCGGGCCGGTGACTTTTACCGGAAATTTGTTATGGATTGGATCGTACTCTGTTGTAGAACGATTTCCCTTTGCATCCGTAGTGGCAACATTATTGCCAAACGAATCAAACTCACTTTTTACTGAGATATACGAGCTATTTTCAGCTATCGGCCCCTTGCTGCTGTCCCAGGTTTTAGTTTCGGTGAGATTGCCAAGCCCGATTTGTGTTGAATAACCCATTTGGTCATAGGAAAATCTAATCCGTGACGCAATTCTTCCTTGATTGTCGAAGCTTTCAGAAACCGAAGGAAGAGTAATCACGTGGTTAGCCAGATAGGCGGCTCTCACGGACGCTGGAACGGATAGGTCATTTATCAGGAATGAAGATTCTGTTCTGTTGACAAGCTCGCCGGTCAGGGGCGCCCCATCAGGAGGAACTGCTGTACTTGTGTCAATCCCCGGGACCTCCGAAGAATTGCCCGCTTCAAGAAAATCATATGCTGACGCGCCCTTTTTTAAAACCGGCAAGTCGATCTCATCGAGCTCGCTTTCGAATTCATACAAAAAGGCAGTGACGGCTTTGAGCCCTTTACCGGTTGCAGGGTCAAAGACGTACTTTTCGGCAGACTTGACACGCGGGTGCCATTCTATCGGATGCGGGTAACCCGGAACATTCGGAACGGAAAATCCCGAATATTCCCAATCAATAATGTTTCGCCTTATTAAAGCCCCCGAACGGTCAAAAATGCGCTCTTCAAATACTTTTCCGGTAAGCACACGTTCGAATCCGAACGAACCGAAGCCCAGGATCGTGCTTTCGTAATTTCCACGGTGAAGGAAGCTTTCTTTCCTTATTCCATCCGGTGTTATCCGAATGACTTTGTAAGCCAATTCCTGGCTGCCATCAGCTTCGTAACTCCATTCATATGCGTCTTGGATCGATGGATCAGGGTACAGCTTTCTGGAACGGACTCCGAAGTTGGTTTGCAGCGATATGTCACTGGCACTCCCTTTGTTAAGCGTCGGGACCTTACCATACTCGATTATCTCTAGAGCGCCCTTCGGGTAGGTAATGCGCTCGATCCTACCTAAATTGTCGTACGAGAATCTGTACTGGGTTCCCTCAGGGAGTTCGATTTTCGTGAGCACGACTGGGTTAAAAAGACCCGCCCCCTCGTCCTGAACCCAGTTCTCCCAATTGGATTCAAACAAGTATGTCCCTTCAGCACGTTTGGGTTCGTTTGGATTTGCCGAACTGCGATCCGCGATGTATTTCAATGCGTAATCCGGATCAGAAATGTCCGTCATAGCGCTTTCTGCTTGCGTACCGCCATTTAGCCGCTTCCAATGAAACTTATACTCGATCGTCGAGTCGCCAAGGCCGGGCAAAAGATATGTCTGAGGATCCTGTTCGGTCGTGGGTTCTATCGGACCGTAATCGATAGGTGATTGAATGTTTCGACCTAGCGTGTCGGTAATGGCGCGATTGATCGAGTCGTATACAACCCGGTTGCCATGTACATCCAGGTATTCAAGAGCTTTTCGAACCCGTCTCGGATCAACGGAACTCAAGGGCTCGACCTGAGATGAGAATAGATAGGACGAGCCATCGGGCAAAAACAATCTAAATGTGTTGTTAGATGCATTTTCAACGTACTTTACATTAGAACTATCGGGTGAGAAATAAGTTCCGTCAAAATCAAGTACAGGATTCGAATCTCGAGGGTAAATGGTTACTGAATTGTCTTTGCGCAGTTCGTGAGATGTACCGTCCGGCAGATGCACCTTGACCCGTTCCACGAACGCGGCGTTGTTGTTAGCGCCGCTTCCCTCACTAAGACAGCCCTCTGAAAGAGCCGCCCCTTTTGTCGTGTAGAGGTTATCTTGTCCGGTGTAGTCAATATACGGAACGGAAATGCTTGTGGTCCATCCTGCCTTAGAGTGTTCGGAATACTTCAAAGAATGAACGGAAACACAGCCGGATCCGTTTGATCTTGGAATCGCATCCAGAAATTCCGGTCTCCAGAGTTTTGAGGAGTAATTGAGTGTTACCGGTACATCAATTCCCCTACCCGGATAATTGCCAAGCCTGATCCTCATTTCAAGACCGAGGCTAGTTTGATTTACCCGGCCTCTTCCCCTTATCGCCTGGTCTTTCGCATTATCTGTATGAGACTGAGAGTAAACACCTTTCGTAGCAACGAGAAGCAACGAAATAAATACTAAAAATACCTTAAAAAGGCTTACCGTTCGCGGCCCGACTACCGCGTCCAAAACATCATTGGTGAAGTTTGACATGTATTGATTCCCCTGTGAATTTCGCCAATACTTGGCGTGAAATACGGCTGTGAGAGCCGTGAATAATGATCTTCTTAGCGTCTATAAAGAGCCGGCAATGGTATGTCGCCATTCATGCCCCATTGTTCAACTCTTTCTGTCCCTGTGGAGGACTGCAGGATATGCCATTTGCCGTCGTGCGGACTCCAGGCCGCGATGTCGACGCGGCCATCGCCGTCGTAGTCATTGTGAATCGCGATATCATCATCTTCCTGCCAACTCACCGTTCGGAATGCACCGTCAGAACTTTGTTTTATTTTCCAAACTGCCCCTTCCCGTACTGCATAATCGGAACTGCCATCACCGTCATAATCAGCTGACACCGGAAGCCCTTGCATTCCGATAATTGTGAATGCCATCTCTCCGTCACTACTGTTCACCGAGTAAAAGGTCTTTGTCGCCGACCGCCAGACCGCAATATCCGCCCTACCGTCTCCATCAAAATCTTGCGGGTTTGGCGTGTCTCCTATGGAACCTAGTGGAAGCTGGATAACAGAAAGATCGGAACTTTTTCGTATGTACCAAGTTCCGCTGGCAGGTCTCCAAACAGCCATATCCGTCCTACCGTCACCGTCAAAATCTGCAGGTGCCGGAACGTCGCCGTTAGAGCCAAATGGGATAACCGTAGTAGCCGAATCCCCGGAGCCGCTTTTGATTAAATACCAACGCCCTTCAGCGGGCCTGAATACGCAAAAGTCGGTTTTACCGTCACCGTCGTAGTCCCCGATTGTGGGAACATCCGTCGAAGCCCCCCAAGGAACCGTTACCTGACTTGTGTACTCGCTTCGCTGCGTCCACCACTGGCCGGTAGAAGGCCTCCAAATCGCAAGGTCTGCCGGTGGCGACGAAGTCGCGTTTGCGTCCTCAACCGCCAATAGTCCGGAATCCGAGTATAGGTACTCCCGTGCCAGCTTGAGCTCGCCGCCTCCTGACGCTGGCCCGGGAGATGAAAACCACGATGAAAGCGAGGTACCGAGGGAGCTCCCGGGCTGTCTGGAATTCACTGGCGAATCATTTTTTGATGCACCATAAACCGCACCAATGCTAATAGTTACAAGTAATAAGATGACTGCTCGTTTTCGATTTTTGTCGAGATCAATCCAGCCGCGGACTAGATTTAATGAACGGAGGCAGAGATGTGAGATAAAGCTTGCTTGAGGAACCTTGCGTGGGTGATTTGATGACATTTTTTCTCCTGTAATCGCGTGAAGTGTGTTCAAATGGCTCAGGAGCTAAAGCCGGTAAATTGCAATGCAATCGGGGATTTCTTGAGCGGGGGACCTCTCCGCGGATTGGTCTTTGAAGAGTCAAAAGAGATTTCGAACGAGTCAATGAGACAGCTTCGAGGTCCGCCCAAAATTTAACAGAAGACAACAAAAAACACCGACCAGGCAGCAAAATTAGCTGAACCGGTTCGGTGATTTCTTCCGTGAGGAAATATTCATTTCGTGACAACATTGCGCCCCTAAATCTTGAGAGTTTGAATGACATCCCCCTGTAGCGGGTCATCAAGTCCGCCAATGCCATTCTTTTGTTTTGGAGCACCCATAAACTAGTTGAAACATAAAGCTTCTGTCAAGAACTTTTCTGTAACTTTCAGGAGCGAAACAGGACAAAGCGTGATTGACCCAGTTGGCAAGTTGTTGAGTCCGAATTTGTTAAACGTTTTTACAACACCACGAATTTTTTTTCGCAATTGGAAACGAAACAAGGCAATTGAGTGGGTGACCTTGTGTGCGCTATTGTCGTTCTTATGAAAACTTCAGAAAAAGAGATCGCGTTTTTGCGCGGGCTCACTGTTGAGCCGGACTGGACGCAGAATTTCACGGATCTTTTTGACGAGAAATTTAAGATCGGCAAGCCGCGCACCATTACCTACATCAATGCGGGCGCGGGAAATCACGCGATCGAGATCTTCGAAAAACTCGGCGTGAAGACCGAGCTCTTCCCGGTCTGTGAGACGCCCGAGCTACAGGAACACGCGCAGCTCAAAGCGAACAACGAAAAGATCGATATCGACTTTTCCACAAAGATGCCGATGGGCAAATCGGATTGTGTGATCTGCGACGCGAGTCTCGCTAAACCAAATGAAATAAGTGATTTGGCGAAACGTGCCGCAGGTGCTTCGAATGAACGAGTGGCACTTCTGCTCCCGACCAAAGGCAGCTTTGGCGAGGTGTTTTCCTTTCTTTGGGAAGTTTTGCTTGAGCTCGGTATCGAGAGCTCGGGAGTCGAGGAATTGATCACTGGGCAGACTACGATTGACGATGTTGAAGAGACTTTTCGAGACCTCGCCTTGCGCGACATCAAGACGCATCAAAAGACGATAAATTTCGATTTTGAAGATGGAAAGGAGTTTGCCGCGTCGTTACTCATGAAAGGGATCTTTTTTCCGAACTGGCTGGAGTTTGTGGAAGCAAAAGATCACGAGAGGGTGATCGAGAATCTGGCTAAGAAAATTGACGATGAAAGCGAGGGGCTTTCATTTAGGTTTAGCGTAAAGGCGGCGGTTGTTGAGGGGAGACACTAAATACGTTCAGCGTTCAGAGTTTAGAGTTTAGAGTTCAGAGTTTCTGAGGTCTGAGGTCTGAGGTTTGAGGTCAAAGATAAAGGGCCAGAGCGAAGCGCATCAATCGCCTAACTCTGGACCCTAATCTCTGAACTCTGATCTGTTTAAGCTTCTTTCTCAGCCGCGTCGATTGCCTTCGGCTCGTCTTCAGCATTAAATTCCTTTTCCGCTTCTTCGAGTCCTTCCTTGAAAGCACGCCGGCTTTGACCAAGCGACTTTGCCAACTTCGGCAGTCGGCTTGCACCAAACAAAAGGAACAAAACGGCTACTACCAATACTATTTCCCAACCACTAAACATAATTAATTCTCTCTTTTTAGACGTCGAATTGCATTAAAAAGTCTGCAATGGATGATTATACGGCGAAATGCGGATAAACGGCAATCAAAATGGGTTCAAAGTTCAACGTTCAATGTTCAAAGTCGCCTTGATCAAAAGCCTTGTGCTCTCCCTTCGCTATCGGATTCCATGCATTCATGAGGCCTGCTGAAATCAAACCCGCGACAAGTTTCTCGTCAAATATCGCGGGTTCCCATGGCCTGACTTCTTCTCGGTCGTCAAGATCGGATCGGTCAACGGCAGTCAGGTTTACCTCCAACTTACAACCAGGAGATTCGGCCAATTCCGCAACGAAGAACAGATCACCCCAATCGAAATAGGCCGACCATCTGAATGTCGTTCGTTCTACGGTGATCATTCTTGAGTTCTTCGAACTAAGCATCGCATCGATGTTCGATATTTTGCCGTCGCTGACGCGACTAAAACGACTTGCTCTAAACTTGCCCCAGAGGCTGCGGCCTTCGGCCCTGCCACTGGCTAAGTTCCTACCGCGCTTTCAGCGCTCTCAAACAATCCGGATTCTGATTAGATCACGCCTAATAAAGTGACTCCGGACTTCGACTTTGAACCTTGAACATTGAACTTTGAACAGACCAACCTTTCGCAACGCGACCTTTCAAGAAGACCCTAAGCCGTTTTAATCTCAACTTTCGCCCCAGCCTCCACGAGTTCCTGTCCGAGTCCTACTGCCGTGGCTTCGTCATCGAAACCAAGCGTTACAATACGGCCCTCATCTACCGCATCATGCATACCCTGTGCTGCTATACCTTCGAGCCCCAAACGGTCCACAAGCATCTCTTTGATTTGCTTCTTTTCAAAACCCGTCGGATATCCAACGATCTTTAGCTCGGTCTTTAGCTCCGCCATTAGCCTCTCTCCTTGTCCCTAAACTTATCCATCGCATCTACCAAGGCCGATGTAATTCCCTTCTCAGAAATCGAATGGCCTGCATCCGGAATGATATTGAGTTCTGACTCGGGGAACGCTCTGTGAAGTTCCCAAGCCGACACTGCGGGGCAAACAACGTCATACCTGCCCTGAACAATAACCGTCGGTATGTGCCGGATCTTATCCACGTTTTCAATCAAATGGTTCTCGGTCGGGAAAAACGAGTTATTCATGAAGTAATGGCATTCGATTCTCGCCAGCGCCAGTGCTTCCTGTGGATCCTCCCAATGATCAATCAGGTCCTTATCCGGGAATAGCTTGGAGGTCGAGCCTTCCCAGACACTCCAAGCCCGGGCAGCTGAGATCCGGGTCGCTTCATCTTCGCTGGTAAGTCGTTCGTAATACGCCTTCATCATGTCGCCCCGTTCTTCTTCCGGTATCTCGTCGCGATAACGTTCCCAAAAATCGGGATATATTTCAGACGCGCCGTACTGGTAAAACCATTGAAGTTCTTTAGGCCTAGTCAAAAAGATCCCTCTCAGTCCAAGACCCTTGACGCGGTCGGGATGAGTCTGTGCATAGGTAAGGCTCAGCGTACTTCCCCAGGATCCCCCAAACACGAACCACTTTTCGATATCAAACTTCTCTCGAAGAATTTCTATATCCTTGACGAGGTCCCAGGTAGTGTTTTCCCTCAAGTCCGCATGCGGCGTAGATTTTCCCGAACCGCGCTGATCAAACAAGACGATGTGATAGGCCTCCGGGTCAAAAAACCTGCGGTACAAAGGCATCAAACCGCCCCCCGGGCCCCCATGAAGAAACACAACCGGGATTCCGTCCGGGTTCCCGCAGCGCTCCCAATAAATCGTATGAATATCGGAAACTTCCAGCATGCCCGAATCGAAGGGCTCAATATCAGGATAAAGTTCTTTCATGTCACGAATAATATCTAAGTTTCAGTGTATTTGCGAGTACGCACATTTGTTGGATCTTATGTGTTTCAACGCTATTCTATGGACTGTCGGCCGGCTTGATCATGGCGGAAACAAGGTCTGAATTTCCCGCAAATGCTTGCAAAATTACATCTTCCATAACTCGTCCAGGGTGTGTTAAACTTTACTTGACGGGAGTCCTTCCCTATTCTTGCGTCTTTTGTTCAGAAATACCCCCTCGCACTCTTTAGATGCCAAAGCTAAACCGGCGAAAATTTGTAGACTGCCTGGTCAAATACAAACGCGAATGCCTGAGCTCCCATTGGAGGAGAAGTCAGGCCCACAAGTTCTATTTCGCAAACCAGCTGACCAGCCGCGTGAACCTGGCCGCCCAGGACGTCACTGCGATTCACTCTGTTTGTACTCGAATAGAGGAAAAAGACTTCTACTTCAGCGATTCAGCAACTAAAATTGAGGGACTTCAGTTCCTGCCCAAGACCGGGAATCCCCGTTTCACTGAGCGCATCACTAAGGACGACGTTCAGCTCTTTAAACGTTTCGAAAAGAAGAGCTGCTTTGAAGAAGCAGATTTTGCAGGCAGAGGAATAAGTTTTCATGCCTTGAGCGGATGGCTTGGAACCTTGCTGCCGGAAATGTTTATGCCCGTGACGTCGCTACATCTCAGGCACTCGATCTCTCATCTTTTTGACCTGAGGCTAAAGATCTATCAAGAGCATCCCTACGACTACTTCATGTGGTCACAGGAATGCTTTCTTATTACGAAACAAGCCCTCAAGGAATTCGAACTGAGAAGTCTCTATCTCGCCGACATAAACAGCTATATGTCGATGCATTACCCGAAATATGGCGGGAAGCGCAGGTATAGTGAGGCTGACTGGAACTGGCTGACACAGGATTTCCACCTCTTTATATTCCGGGAAATGCTGCATATGGACACCGTTCGTATGTTTGAATCCCGTATCAACCCGGAATTGGCTGCGGGCAATTTCAGGATAGCCGAGGGAATGGATATCTATATTCCCTAGCCGGGCTTTACAAGTTCCGTACCGCCAGCGATTTGAACTTCATAACACTTCAACGGCTTATCAAACCTTGTCAGGTACATTTCGCCAGCCCGGTGAGCAAAACCTCTTCCCTTTCCTTTTCTCAATAGATTTAACGTGCAGCCGCCAAACCCTGCACCAACCATGCGGGCGCCAAGCACATGCGGATCTCCGATCGCGAGCTCTACAAGAAAATCCAGTTCCTCACAGCTGACGAGGAACTTTTCCTTAAGCCCCCCGTGCGACTCAAACATAAGCTTTCCGAAATCGCCAAACTCCTTTTGTCTCAAAAATTCAGCTCCGGTCTTAACCCGCTCGATTTCTTCTAAAACATAAAGTGCTTTCATGAAATCGTGTTCGTCGATCTCCGCGGAGGGTGCCCGCAGTCTATCCGCTGTAAGATCCCGCAGCGATCTCACGCCTAAAGATGTTGCGACGCGCTCACATGAATCCCTTCGGTCATTGTATTCAGATTCTTCAAGCTCGTGGCTAACACCTGAATCGAGAAGAACGAACTCTATTTCGCTCGAATCCAGTTCGATGTGCTCGTATTTGAGACTTCGGCAATCGAGAAGCGTGGCTGTCCCGGCTTTAGACATCAACGCAGCGAACTGGTCCATAACGCCGCACCTGACACCTACAAAATCATGCTCGGCGAGGTGTGCAATATTCACCATCTGCAGTCGCCCGAGGCCAAGATCGAAAACCTCGTTTAGTACAAAAACGATTCCGGTAGTAAGAGCAGCAGAGGACGAAAGACCCGCACCAACAGGAATATCGCCGCTGAAAACTATATTGAAGCCTGAAAGATCCACGCCGAGCTTTTTGAGTTGGGAGAGAACACCCAGAATGTAGTTCCGCCAGCCACCTTGACTGACAGGCAGCGGAACCAAGGAATGAAATTTGAACGACTCGTTGAGGTCCAGCGCGGCTGCAGTCGACACATCGGAATCCGACTTTCCTGCCGCGACGTAAATACTCCTTTCGATCGCTGCAGGAAGCACAAAGCCATCGTTGTAGTCAGTATGCTCTCCGATCAGGTTGATCCGACCCGGCGAACGAACTACGCACGGTTCAGTTCCGAATCGTTCTCGAAAAGCAGACTCCACTAAGTGCGCGAGCATGTTTTACAAGAAGTAAATATATATCGCGATGACTGTCGCTACGATCCCGATTCCAACCACCTTTAAGTACTTGAAAGGTGTAATATCGACCTGGTCCGTATAGGCCTGCTCGTACGGCTCCTCTCTTGGGAAAAGCTTGCCGATTATTAGCATGATAGAAACATTCAGCACGAATAGCATCGCCATAACGTGAAGGAAATGCGGATAGTTTTCCGCACCTACAACGTACGGTTTGAGTATGAACTGGCTAACGCTGTAAAGAACCACGCCTGAAATAATCGCGATCTTCGCAGCAATCGCCGGAATGTATTTTGTCAGATACCCGACAACAATTATCGTAAGGATCGGAATGCTGTAACAGCCGTTTACCTCCTGCAGATAGCCGAAAAGCCCGTCGGGTGCGTTGGCAATAAAAGGCGCCACACACATCGCAAGGATCGCCAGAACAACACCGAACGATTTACCCGCACGAACGACCTCTTTCTCTTCCGCTTCGTGCCGAAAATGTGACTTGTAGATATCGATTCCGAACAGCGTTACCGAGCTGTTGAGAGCGGAGTTGAAAGAACTCAGGATCGCCCCGAACAAAACGGCCGCGAAGAAGCCAACGAATGCCGCCGGCAATACGCGTGTGACTAATGTTGGATACGCCTCATCGGGATTCTCGAGCTGACCGAACATATGGAACGCTATGATTCCCGGCAAGACAACAATTAATGGGCCAAGGATCTTGATAAACGCTGCGAGTAAGAGACCTTTCTGCCCTTCTCTCAAGTTCTTGGCTCCGAGCGCACGCTGAATAATCGCCTGATTTGTTCCCCAGTAAAACAGCTGAACCAGCATCATTCCCGTGAAAATGGTCCCGAATGGAATCGAGGAATCCGGTCCGCCGATCGATTTGAACTTCTCCGGATTCGAAGTAACCAGTGTAGAGATGCCGCTAAAAAGATTTCCATCGCCGATAGCGATCAGGCCAAAGATCGGTATAAGCATTCCTCCAACGAGAAGGCCTACGGCGTTGATCGTGTCGGATACGGCAACGGCCTTGAGTCCGCCAAAGATCGCGTAGATTGACCCGATAACTCCAATTCCCCAAACGGTTATCCAAAGGGCCGTAGTGTCTGAAACACCGAGAAGTTCGGGAACGTCGAACATCGTGTTTATCGCAAGGGCACCAGAATACAGGACGATCGGAAGGAAAACGACAACATAACCACTTAGGAAAAGCGCGGACGTGATCGTCTTTGTAATCTTGTCATAACGTCGTTCAAGGAACTGCGGAACAGTAGTCAAACCACCCTTCAGGTATCGCGGAAGCAAAAACACCGCCGTAACTACCATTGCGATCGCCGCAAGCGTTTCCCAGGCCATCACCAGGATGCCTTCCTTGAATGCCTGGCCGTTCAATCCAACGATCTGCTCGGTCGAAAGATTGGTCAACAGCAGTGATCCCGCGATCACGACGCCGGTCAAGCTCCGGCCGCCCAGAAAATATCCATCGGATGAATCCTCATCAGTGCCGCGGGTCTTCAAATAGGAGATAACCGCCACGAGTGCGGTAAAGCCGAGAAATGTCAGAAATTGCATGCTGTTGGTTTCCTTCCTGCTCTGGACGTTGACTGTCCAATGCCTAATCAATAAGTCGATGAACAAACTTTAGTACGGTAGTACAACTAAGTCCTTATTCGTACCAGTGGATCGGAATACAAGTGACTAACACGGTCTAGTCGGTCTGACCCGGACGATTAATTCAATTGGCTTCGGAATTTCAAGTGGCAAAATCATATACCAATGCGGGCCGAAGTGCCAAAAAAGCGACCTGAAAAGTTTGCTTTTCATTGCCAATTAGCGAGAATAAGCGCCTTGAACGTTGGAATGCCGTAAATGAATCTGGCATGAGAATATATTTGGTCCTAATCCTGATCGCATCCGCGTATGCCTGTGGTTCGAAAGTAGCGCCGAAGCCGGAAGTTCGTCTTTACGCAATAGATTGCGGAACAATCGAAGTTTCTGACATAGCTCCGTTTGATGATAAAGGCAGACTGGATAGAAAGTCGGAAGTACTTGCCAACCCGTGTTTTCTGATTAAACACGGTGAGCGCTACATGATCTGGGATACGGGTCACCCTTCTTCGATAGCCGATCTCCCGGATGGAGTCGGCGGAGGCGGATTTCATTCGAAACTAGAGACAAAACTCCCAGACCGCCTTGCGAAGATCAACTTAAAACCATTGGACATAGATTTCCTGGCGCTCTCGCACCACCACCCGGACCATGCCGGTAATGCAAACCTCTTCTCCAGTGCGACATGGCTGGCGGTCAGTGCAGAACGTGATCATATGTTCTCCGATGATCTGCGCAGAAACCCTGATTTTTTCGATAACTATTCAGAACTCGAAGATGCGAAAATTGAGTCTGCTGATGAAATCCACGATGTTTTTGGTAATGGCAGTGTGGTGATGTTTTCAACGCCAGGGCATACTCCGGGTCACTCGGTACTTTTGGTTAGACTTCGAAATGCCGGATCGATTCTTTTGACCGGCGATCTGTTCACACATTCCAAGGCTCGCGAGATGGGTACGATCCCGAAGTTTACGATGGACAAAAAGCAACTCGTCGAATCACGAAAGCGATTTGAAGAGATCGCCAAGAAGGAAGACGCCCGCGTGATCACACAACATTCGAAGAAGGATTTTGACTCGCTACCCAAGTTCCCCGCTTACCTCGATTGAGATCTCTTAGATCGCAACTTTTGACCGATCCGGCCCGGTTCGATACGATGGAATCCTTAAACACTAGGGAAGGAGGTGATCAAAAAGTTTATGAAGAATGATTATAGTGAGGTGGCTGAAGCCTAACCTTTACAACAATTATGGATTGTAGAGGCTAGTTTCAAGCTAATCTAAACAGTCTACCGAAAAGCTCCGTATTCCTTGAGTTCGAGAAATACGGAGCTTTTTTTATTATCCAGCGTGGGAAAAAATTGGTGAAAACAGGAATGACTAAACTTGGTGCGATTGATAAAGAGCGGCAAGCCCCTTAGAGAGTTCTTTCGATCTGTTCGGCAAAATACTTTTCGAATCGCCGGAATCGGACTCCGACGGTTTGCACGCTTTCTCATTAAGCTAATAACAGATTTTATTGTGCCCTGCATCACTAAATGTGATCAAATAGCGGTCTGTCGAGGACCGGTCTCGGTAAGACTACTAGTTCGGAAAACAAGTTTATGACAAGCAATCGTTCCGACAGCGTTTTTGCGGAATCCGTTCCGGAGTTTTACGAGACGTATCTTGTACCTCTGATATTTGACTATTATGCGAAGGACATGGCGCGGCGCGTTAGCAGCGAACCAGTCGGCAGGGTGTTGGAGATAGCCGCGGGCACAGGTGCGGTTACCCGGGCTATCGTCGATGCAACTGAACCTGGTGTTTCCATAGTGGCAACCGATTTGAACCAAGCAATGCTGGATTTTGCCTCCTCGGGGCGACCGCTAGAAAACGTAACATGGCAAAAAGCGGATGCGCTTTCGCTGCCATTTGAAGCTGCGAGTTTTGATGCTGTAGTTTGCCAGTTCAGCGCGATGTTTTTCCCGGACCGTCCGCAAGCGTATTCGGAAGCTCTTCGAATGCTGAAGCCGGGAGGAAGGTTCATCTTTAGTGTTTGGGACCGAATTGAAGAAAATCACTTTGCGGAAACGGTTACTGAATCGTTGAAGGGCCTTTTTCCAAATGATCCACCCCGATTCTTGGAAAGAACACCCCACGGATATTTTGATTTAGAAGAAGTTGTTTCTGACCTGAAAATAGGAGGGTTTATTGCAATTCCTGATATTGAAACGATTGAATCAAGAAGCAAAGCTGATAAACCATCAATTCCCGCGATCGCGTATTGCCAGGGAACGCCGCTGCGTAACGAAATAGAGAATCGGAACGGTTCCATTTTGGGGCACGCGACCGACGTCGCAACCGCTGCACTTGCAAATCGGTTCGGCGAAGGCGCAGTCGACGGCAAAATTCAAGGCCATGTCTTATCAGTTCGAGCATAGATAGCTAAACGAGAAGACCGATTAACTAATCGAGAACACATGGATGAAGACCATTGGCTTTCGGTAAATCTGACTTCTGAACGAAAAGCCGTGCGGTTTTCTGAACCGAAGCGGCCTCTTTTCTTTGAGGCGTAACCGAGCAAATCATGCGCTTGGCGCTTGCCGCCCTGAGTGGGAACTAAAGGCTATACTTGCTTATCCATTATGAAAAAAGTGATCGCAGTTCTGGCAATCTTTCTGATCCTCGAGATCACCACCCCAGCCCAGGCAACAAAAGATGACGTTGTCGTCAGGGTCCTTACCTTCAACATTCTTCACGGAGCGACGACGAAAGGGGACTTCGATTTGGACAAGATCGCTTCGGTAATCAAGAATGCCGATCCTGATCTTGTGGCTCTCCAAGAGGTCGACTTTAAGACCAACCGCGCAAAGAAGTACGATTTGGCGACCGAGTTGGGATGGCGAACAAAGATGGCCCCTCTATTCGGCAAGGCCATGGATTACGACGGCGGTGCGTATGGCGAAGGAGTGTTGTCCCGTTTGCCAATTACCTCAAGCCGAAACATTCCTCTGCCGCATTCCAAAGGGAACGAGCCTCGTGCTGCACTGGAAATAACCGTAGAGCTCGAATCCGGTGAGAAAATCTCATTCATCGGAACTCATCTCGAGCACCAAAGGGAGAGCACCGACCGTGTAGCGCAGGTGAAAAAGATAAACGAGGTGTTTCTGTCAAATCAATACCCGACAATTCTCGCCGGTGATCTGAATGACCTGCCCGACAGCGAACCGATATCTATTCTAAAACGACACTGGAAGGATGCTTCGGGCAAAGACGGAAAAGCTACCTTTCCTTCGGATAAGCCCACGAAGAGAATCGATTACGTGTTTTACCGGCCGATGAATAGATGGGAGGTGGTAAAGGCCGAAGTGATCTGCGACTCGATCGCGTCGGATCATTGCGCGGTACTTTCGGTGCTGAAGCTTATTTCGCTCTAGTTTCTCTGTGCGCCTAAAACCTCAAAGCGTTGATCCGACTGCCGCAATTCTCTTTTGCAGAGTCTCACAAACTGTAACGCTAAGCAGTCTTTCCCAGAACATCTGAGATCCTTTCCCGGGTAAAGGGCATATGTCTTATCCGTTTTCCCGTAAGTGCGGCAAACGCATTTGCAACGGCTCCGCCAACGATCGGAAGGGCAGCTTCACCAACCCCCGTCGGCCGTTCGCTCGAACTAATGATCTCGACATCAACGCTGTCAGGTACGTCCTTCATCCTCAGAAGTTGATAATCGTCAAAATTCGACTCAAGCACCCTTCCGTTGCGAATCGTAATACTCTCATGAAGTACGCTGCTCAGACCCATTAGGATGCATCCTTCCGTCTGAGCAATCACATTGTCAGGCTGAACAACGATGCCTGCATCCAGAGCAACCCAAACACGGTGCACCTTTATTCTTCCATCTTCGAGTGAGATCTCGAAAACCCCGGCGCAAAGCGAACCGCTTCTTTCCCCAAACGCAATCCCTTTAGCGCGGCCAGACTTTGGTTTCGCACCCCAATCGGACATTTCCGCTGCCTTTTTCAGAACCGCGCGTGCGCGGGGGTGATTCTTCATCAGTCGCAAGCGAAATTCATATGGATCAACTTTTTGTCCGGCAGCTATTTCGTCAACAAATGCCTCGATCGCAAACTTGTTCGCACCGTGCCCGACCGCGCGCCAATGCTTTGTCCTTATCCCGTGATCGACGCTACGAAGTTCGATTTTCTGGTTCGGGAAATCGTAAAACTCATTTCTCGCTCCTGAAGCGAGCAGTCTGCTGCCCGTACCTACGATCGTGTGCTTCCAACCGGCAACGTTTCCTTTGCTGTCGACACCGGCTTCCATGCGCTGCAAAGACATCGGACGAAACATACCGTACGAGATATCGTCTTCGCGTGTCCAAAGCAGCTTTAACGGGCGCTTTGCTGCTTTCGCCAGCTCGGTAGCTTCAACGATGTAGTCAGAGGTCGAACGACGTCCAAAGCCGCCTCCAAGATATTGCGGATGATATTTCACTTGAGAGAACTCGATTCCGAGAGTTCTTGCAACGGCCGAACGGGCACCATCATGAGCTTGTGATCCTGCCCAGACTTCGGCGCTTTTTCCGTCAGAACCTACTGAAACCACTGCATTTAGGGGTTCCATCTGGGCGTGATAGATATGATCGTTGATATAGTCAGCCGTGTATTTGCTTTGGGCACTTTGGAGTGCTTTAGTCGCATCGCCCATATTTGCAATGTCCCTGCCTCGCAAACCCGGGTTACCAGCAATCTTGGCGTATTCAGCCGGTGCAGACTCGCTGTTATGGGATTCGGCCTTTGCCCCTTCACTCCAATCGATTACCAGTCTTTCCTTCGTTTTGAGTGCCGTTTCTATTGACTCGGCAATGACGCCAATGCCATGTCCAAGAGTTACGACGTCCACCACCCCATCTCTGCCGCGGATCATCTTTTCATTCAGAAGGCGCGGTTTCGATCCGTTTACAGGAGCCCTGGATATCACCCCATAAACCATATTTGGAAGAGTCACATCAATCGAGTACTTGGCGCTCCCGTTGATTTTGGCAGGAATATCAAACCGGGGAATATCCGCATTTCCAATCAATCGAAAATCCTTCGGATCCTTCAACTGATGCTTTGATACTTTAGGTGCGGAATCCGGAATCTCCATGAAACCCGCAATTTCTCCATAGGAGATCTTTCGGCCTTTCGATTTGTCGATCACGACGCTCGGGCCCGTCGTCAATCGAGAAACAGGAACATTCCATTTTTTTGCAGCATTTGCCAGAAGCATTTGGCGGACCTGTGCGCCCGCAATCCGCAAACCATCAAAATAACCGCTAACCGCGCGGCTTCCGACGGTAAGCATGCTCGCCCCGCCACGAAAACCAGGTCGTCCATAGGTATCCGGCTCGATCGGGGATTGCTCAATCTTTACGTTTGCCCAATCCGCATCCATTTCTTCGGCAAGGATTACCGGGAGCGCTGTCATCGACCCTTGACCCATTTCCGCGGCAGGATTGTATATTGTTATTCTCCCATCCGTTCGAATATGGACCCAGGCAAACACCTTCTGCTCAACGAGGTTTCCTTCCCCAGGTGGAGCCCCTTCAACCAGATCGAGCTTTGGCAAAAGAGCGTAGGCGGCAACCGCGAACGCAACACCGCCGCCGGCCTTTAAGAAATTGCGCCTCGAAACTAGCGAACCGGTTTTTTCTTTGGTTTCTTTCTTCACTATCCGTTCTCTCGGATCACTTTCTCAATCGCTTTTCTAACTCGCAGATAAGTTCCGCAGCGACAAAGGACCCTATTCATTCCTTCATCGATTTCTTCTCGACTCGGCTTCTTGTTCTTATTTAGCAAAGAGGCGGCAAACATGATCATGCCGGACTGGCAATAGCCGCATTGAGGGACCTGTTCCTCGGTCCAGGCCTGCTGCAGGGGATGATCGTTGTCTTGGGATAGCCCTTCGATCGTCGTTATCTTCCGTCCTTCCACAAGCGACATCGGCGTGATGCATGACGGGGTCGCTTCACCGTTGATATGGATCGCACAAGCACCGCAGACCGCAATTCCGCAACTGTATTTCGGACCGGTCAAGTCGAGTTCTTCCCTTAGTATCCACAAAAGCGGAGTTCCGGGATCAGCATCAACCGTTACGTCTTCACCATTAAGGTTGAATGAAATTTTCGCCATAAAGGTTCCGCAAAAATATCAGAGAAATGCCTGTGCCTCAAGAAAAATTGCAATTCTTTACAGCCATTGGTCAATCATAGAAAAACCAAACCAATTTGATATAGACATAGTTATTGAGATTCGCCTAAAATCGAATCTGATCCGAGGTGTCATCTTCTGTTCAGCCGCACGACTACCAAATGAAGAATTCCAAACTTTTTTCTTTCCATTTATTGATCAGTTTTTTTGCGTTTTTGTTTCTCGGCTGCGGTGCAGGCGTACTAATGAATTCACAGTCTGAAGAATCCGCTCGAGAATTGGTCGGCGCATCCGAAGGTTGGCTCAAATAAGCACGAGGACGAAGTTGACGAATACGTAGACGCTGATGGCAATGAGGCTCGCGACAACTAGCAAGTTTTTTCGACAGAGAAATTTCCGCCCGGAATTTGATATTCCGAGGCGTCAATTCTAGTTTTCAGCCTTTAAATCGATTCTATTCCAGTTTCCTTTGCTTCAGAAGATCCTGCTGTTCCGAATACTCAAGGTTTTGCTTGATCCAGGGTTTTGCCGGATCACCCTTCAGATAATGCCCGAACCATTCGAGAATTCGTTTTTGGTAATCCATTCGGTTCTTCTTCTGCCGCAGACCGTGTCCCTCATTGGCGTAGACAAGCATCACCAATTCTTTCTTGGCACGACGCGCCGCGTTATACATCTCGATGCTTTGCCGCCAATTGACGTTCCTGTCGGCGTCGCCAACTTCGACAAGTAACGGCGTCTGCATGTTCTCGATGTTCGGAATCGCTGAATTGCGCAAATATCCCTCGATATCCTTCCATGGGGGTACGTTCATGCGCTCCTGGCTGACCTCGAAGTGTCTGCTCTCAAAGGTATTTGCAAATGCGGGCGTGAGCGTTCCGTACATCGTTATCAGGTTTGCGATGCCCGCTCCCGAAACCGCGGCGGAGAAAATATTGGTC
>JABDKD010000155.1 GCA_013003215.1 Pyrinomonadaceae bacterium | reverse complement strand
GGTATATACCGTGAGCAGTGGTTTGGCCTTCTCGGAGAAAAGATATCCAAGGTATATTTGCAACAGCGCCCATGCCAAAACTAACTTTAACCTGGACACCCAAGTACCTTTTGTCGAAATGAGCGGTGTGGAGGTTATCAGTTTTGGCCTGTTTCAGAAACTCTTTAAGTTGGTCTGCAAATCCTTTGCCCGATGAAACTCCGGACACTGGCGCCGGCTCAGAATTTTCGTCATTCACATCTACACCTAGATTATCGATAAGTTCTTCGTTATCGCTGATAATTTCATTTCGATACCTTTTAAGAACAGTTAGAGCTTCGTCGTAAGAGTTAACGTCAACTAGCGTGCTTTCATTCCAGTCACCGAGATTCCCTCCAACCCCTTTGCCAGCGTGAGGCCGGTCGCCGATGCTCAAAAAGAACTGATAAGAATCGTTATGAGCCAATTCCTTTGGATAGATTCCGATCCAGCAGTAATCATCTCCGTTCCGTCGCATACCAACAAAATCTACGGTATGAGACGAATAATCAGTCAATTCAAGATCTTCAAGGAGCTGATCGGAAATATTTGTAACAGCGGAACGAATTGATCGCTTTACTTTCTCACGGTAGAAGAAGGTATAGAACAGGTTCCACTCACCCTGATGCATTGAAAATATATCCCTATTACCAGTTCGCGGTTCTATTAGTCGATCCTGGAAATCTTTGGGAAGGTGACGAAAAGCCTCCGCGTCCTGATCGCGAATTCGAGACTTTATCTCTTCAATTGCTTCTTTAGAGACTTGTTGATCGTCAATGAGCCGGTGGAGGACTTCAATCCTGAGGGTATTTACTGGACCGTATCTACCTAGTTCCGAGTATTCCTTATAGATCTCTTCCAATTCGCTTTTTGGTAGTTCATTAAGAGCCTGAATTAATTTATCTGGTTGCTCTGAATATAGATGATAGGTCTGTGCAAGACTGGCGATGTATTGAAATTCTTCGTTCATGGAAATTCAGGTGTTGTCCCTACGAGACTTTACGCAGGAAGGGCGTTCTCCTTCTGACACCTAGGACTTAAAATTTTCTTATGACTTGGTTGAAACTATACTATATATCGGACCATACGAAGATTTTCGTTTGACAGCTGGTTTCGGATACTGTTAGCCGTTCAACGGAAAGCTGAGAAATGAGCTATTGAAAGAAGAGCCTTTAAACTCGCATAGAAGCCCAGATACCGGTTGAAAGATGCAGTGAGTTCCTAAATCGCGAGGAGCCTCACGGTTCGCGGACGTAGAGACCTCTGGCGCCTGAGGCCGTACTCCTAAGAAAAAAACACCCGACCGTTCAAAAGTCGAGTGTACTAACTTTCAAACTGGACAGTTATGTTAGGTAGCTCATGGACCCTCTAAGGGCCCCGAGCTTTCGAGGAATCAATCAATCGTTTCCACGGCTATTTCTTGTCCTTAGATGGCGCAAAGAGTTTTAGCAGATCTACTCCGACCCCGAATCGATACGTGTCTCTGTTCGATCGGAAGAAAGGACTTCGATTCGCTGGAAGAACCAGAACGTTTGAGTCATTCAATGCAGCGTTTAGGAAACCTCCTTCAGGTTTCCACTTAAACCATGGAGGATCCGAAATAGTAAATGACGAAGCACGGAACAGATCCAAAAGAAGCGCATGAAGGCCGGTCGATGCTCGAAGAGATCGCCGAGTGCGTAGCCGAATCAGGGTTTGAGCACGAAATGCGACCCGAAGGCCTTTTTGTGGATAGCGGCGACAAGGGAACACTCGTTACGTCCGAAACCGTTGACGAAGAAACGGGCGACGGCGGAAAAATCGAAGAGATCATTCGCGTGGTCGCGGAGTTGAGCCCATCCGAAAAATTCTATCCCCGTGAATTACTGAGACTCAATTCGCTTTGCGCGCTGGGAGCCGTCCTCGACGAAGAAGAAAGCAAAACCCTGAAGATCGTCAGTAAGTTTGCCGTTTATGAGGGCGCTGAAGACGCGCGCTCGCTTTATGTTCACATGGCTGCTTCTGCAGCAATGCTAAATGTCATTTCCTTTTTCGGAGGCGGAATTGCCTCGAGGATTTCAGGTTCGGATTCGCTCTGGTCCGAAACGGAGTTCAAGGCGGCGGCGGACATTTTGAGCGGAACCGGCCTCGCTGCATTTGGCTCGCCAACAGGAATGAGCCTCGAGATTCCATTATCTTCCGATGTTTGGCCAGATGTCCCGATGCAACGGACCAGTCTTTTGCAGTTCGATACCAGGGAGATCCACCCGAATCTGGGCGCCGGCCTGTTTTACAAACTGGAACTGCCGATGGACTTCTCCGAATTACAGCTTATCGACCTGTCCCGAATACTGAATGATCTCGAGTTTGCTAGTTTTGACGGCCCGCCGCTGATTGGCGGTTGGGCAGGTATTCAAAGCCGTGGCTCCCTGGTGCACATCGGTTTTTGGCCGAACAATATGCATTGGCCGGGCATTGTGACGAATTTGTCGGTTTGGATGATCGAACGAAATAGGTGGGCGTGCAGCGTAATCAACGCTCTTTCCGAAGCGGCGAACAATGGTTAGAAATCCCTATATTCTTCATCCGCTCCGTACGATGATGCGGTTGAATACGACAGTAGGAAGCGATTGGAAAAATATCTTCGTGCACATCGGCGATTGAAAGCGAACCTCGGCAGATGAAATTAGTGAACTATTGAGTTTCGGGGTTTTGACCGGTAAGTATCCGAGATTGACAGGGCGGCGCTTTTTATGCGAATCTTTTTCCAACATCAGGAGTGGATCATTATTTTGATTCCGGCAACCGTGGAGAAAAACGGTGCTTAGAGGTTAAAACCTCGATGGGCTGAAGCGGAAGGGCTTCGGAAATTCTCGAAAGGATTTAAGGACCAATAACTCTTGATACGAGTTGTTGGTCCTTTTTCATGTCCCGGTGTATTTTCCCGATTCAACAACAGGAGCAATACATTTATGCAGACGCCATATATTACGTACATGATCGGTTACGGCCTTTACACAAATCACGAGATCGATTTCAGTTCACTTGAACGTTCCGGTTCAAAGAGCCCGCCGGAAAAATACGGCTGGGATTCGCCTGTCTTTGACGAAGACGGGAACGTGACGCCCGAATGCCGGGAGGCGTTGCTGGAGCACGCGAAAGCAGTGTCCGCCCGGACCGGGATAATTCTCTCGATCGTGTATTCAGACATTGAATGCATCTTTGTCGACCCTGAAGGCATGGTTAAATCCTCCGATGTCGTGCCAAGCCTGATGGCCGGAACCCGGGGAAACGAAGAACCCTATGAATTGATCGGTCTGCCGTTGGTGGTGAAAGATCCCGGCGCAACTCCGGAAGACCAAAAGGCGTGGGTAAACAAAATGAAGTACCTGCAGTTCGCAACAATTAGATCCATCCGGAAAGCTGATTGATCGAAAACGGACAAACTAACGGCCCTGGCCTGGAGCCAATTATCAAAACATTGCGGGGCGATGCCAAAACACACGCCTCGCGGAATTTAGAAGAGAAGCTATGAAATACACATTTACATCCGAATCAGTTTCCGAAGGCCACCCGGACAAGGTGGCGGACTTTATTTCAGACTCGGTCCTGGACGAGTACCTTGATGTCGATCCGCATAGCCGTGTGGCATGCGAGGTACTCGTCAAAGAATCGAACGTTATCGTCGCCGGTGAGATCACATCGGAGGAGTCAGTCGACATAGATCCGGTGGTCCGTGAAGCGATCCGGACGATCGGGTACGTCGATCCCGAGGAGCCGTTCTCGGCTGAGAGTGTTTCGATTACCGAATTGCTGAGCAAACAATCGAGGGAAATCAAGACCGGTGTCGATAACGCACAGGACTCGGGACAAGGAGCCGGAGATCAGGGAATAATGTTCGGTTTCGCAACGAGCGAAACCCCGGAGATGATGCCGCTTCCGATCCTGCTCGCTCACAAACTTTCGGCGGAGCTGAGCAAAGCGAGGAAATCGCGCGTTGTGGACTGGCTCCGCCCCGATTCAAAAACCCAGGTTTCGGTCGAGTACGAAGATCACGTTCCAAAGCGGGTTACCGACGTTCTCGTGTCAACCCAGCACGCCTCCGGTGTTTCAAGAGATTCAATAGAAAACTTCGTCCGGGACCAGCTCTATTCGGCGGTATTGTCCGAATGGGCGGATGAGGACACAAGACTGCTCGTAAACCCGACCGGGAGTTTTGTCCACGGTGGTCCTTCGGCTGATTGCGGGCTGACCGGGCGAAAAATTATCGTCGACACCTACGGTGGAATGGGGCGTCACGGCGGCGGCGCGTTTTCGGGAAAAGACCCGTCGAAGGTCGACCGGAGCGGCGCGTACTTCTGCAGATTTGTCGCAAGAAAGATCGTTGAGCAGGGATTCGCCGACCGTGTCGAGATCCAGGTTTCATATGCCATCGGTGTCGCACAACCGGTTTCGATCAAAGTAGATACCTTCGGTACCGGCGACGAGGCTGCAGCGGCGGAATTCGCGTCTCGGTTCGATTTCCGGCCTTCGGCTATCATAGAACGGCTTGCTCTGCTTCAGGCGATCTACCGCGAAACAACAAACTACGGCCATTTCGGCAAAAAGGGACTTAGTTGGGAGGAATAGCAGAGCAAGTCATAAGGGCAGTCGCCACAACAGGTCAAATATTTATGGGATTCGCTTCCGATATACGGAAAGTCGCTCCATTTATTGAATGAGAGCATAAACTGTGGAACGGACGCTTGGGTTGGAAGAACCGGGGTCAAAAATGTCAGGTGAGTCACGACTAAAAGAATACATTGCGGATGTGGAATGGCGATTCGCGAAGACTTACGCAAAGACGGCGCCCCACGAATATACGATCCGAAGTTGGAGAACAGATCTGACCGGGGAGTTCGATTTCTTTGTCGACCTGATACGGCAAAAAGGGTACGACGGGAATTTTTGGGGTGTAGCCTATCGGTATCTTGAGTTTGAGGAATGCAAATATTGGTTCTGCGCCGACGAAGATGGAACGGTCTCAATCATTAACAGGGAGCCGCTCGATCTCGCGGCATGGAAGTCGGAATTGAAGAAGGAATCGGGGAAGTATTAAGAAATACAATGTTTACGAATGGAGCTACAGTAATAATTGATTTCCCGAACCTCTTACATTCGGCGACCTATTGGCTGCGCAGGAATCTCGATCCGGGAGAGAATCAAGACACTGTCGGGAAAGAGAAAAAGGCGGAAGTGATCGATGGCGGTCGCATTCGCTGCCCCAGATGCAGTTGGCAGCCGTCTAAATCCAGCCGTTGGGTATGTAT
>JABDKD010000112.1 GCA_013003215.1 Pyrinomonadaceae bacterium | reverse complement strand
CTTTAGTATCGCGCCGATCGCCATGCTCTTAGAACGGTCCGCTTTGAGTCTCAATGCTCCATCCGCAAGCTCCATTTCATCTACAGTTGCGGTCCCGAAAATTCCGGTTCCCGCGCCCTTCTTTGAGAGCTCATGCAGCTTTGCCTTCAACTTCTTCGCTGCGCCGTAAACCGCAGAACCCACGGATGCTGTCGTTACCGAGCCACCCTGAGAAGGAGCTCGCGGAAGACGCGAATCGCCGAGTTCAAATTTGATGTCATCCGGCTTAACGCCCAGAAATTCAGCCGCGATCATTGTAATCACCGTGTAGGTTCCGGGGCCTATATCGCTCGTCCCGCTCCCCACCAGGACCGACCCGTCTGATTTGATCGTAACTTTTGCAGACGCGGGAGCCTGCCAGGCACCCCACGTTCCTATTGCTGTTCCCCATCCAACCAGAAGGCCGTCCTCATCTATCATCGAACGCGGCTCCAGTTTTCGTTTACCCCAACCAAATTTCCTCGCGCCGGCCTCGAAACATTCCATCAAAGCCTTGCTGGAAAAGGGTTTACCGGTTTCAGGGTCCTTATCCGCATAGTTGATTTTCCTCATTTCAAGCGGATCGATCTTTAACTTGTAAGCCAATTCGTCGATCGCACTTTCAAGAGCGAATGCACCGGAAACCGCACCTGGTGCACGCATCCACGTTGGAGTCGGCAGATCCGTTTTTACGATCGAGTATGGAGAATCGTAGTTCGGACACACATAGAGCGTCCGTCCGAAACCCGATGAGTTTTCACTAAAGTTCTTGAATGTAGATGTGTTGCTATAGGACTGGTGGATTATCGACTGCAGTTTGCCGTTCTTATCCGCTCCAATCTTTACTTCCTGTAGGGTCGCAGGTCGATAACCGTGCCCCGTAAACATCTGACTCCGCGTGTAATTGACTTTTACCGGGCGGCTGACCTCCCTCGCGGCCAACGCGGTGATAAACGCGTAGTAATGAGGTAGGAGCGCGGCCCCGAATGCTCCGCCAACGAATGGCGAAAACACCGTCACGCTTTCCTTTGGGATTCCAAAACTTGCGGCGAGGTGATCGCGGACCCCAAAAACGCCCTGGGACTTATCAAACATCGTCAGCTTCCCGTCGGTCCACGAAGCGATCGCGCCGTGGGGTTCCATGGCGTTGTGATGCTCGATTGGAATCGAATACTCCGCCTCGACTTTGAACTTCGCATCGGCAAACGCCTTCGCGGGTGTGCCTCGAGGTTTTGTGCGGCCCGCTCGGTCAACAAGCCGTTCAGTTTCGTTCTTCGCTTTCGCGATATCTGTCTGGGCATCCATTTTTGAGTAGTCGGCCTCGACAAGATTCGCGGCATATCGCGCCTGCTCAAACGTCTCCGCCACGACCAAAGCGATCGGCTGACCCCAGAACTTTATTTCCGGGGACTGAAACGCGCGGAACTCCGGCCGCGTGTCCTTTACCTTTAACGCATTCTCATGAGTAAGAATCTTAATCACTCCGGGAGCCTTTTCCGCTTTGGAAAGGTTCAGTTTTGTGATCGAACCCTTTGCGATCCTGCTCTGCGCGATACAGCCGTAAGCCATGTTTTTAAGCTGATACTCCGCGGCATAACGAGCTTTTCCTGTTACCTTTGCGACGCCGTCGACACGGCTCATGTCTTTTCCGATGTATTTCATATCTTCATTGACCATTTAACATTGACCATTCACTCGAACGATTTAGGGTTCACAATTTAATACGCTTTTGCATTACTCAGGACTCAGACCTCAGGCATTTCCACTTTTTTGGAGCGCCCTGACTATCGCACGTTCGCCCATTTTCACTTTGAACTCGTTGTGCTCCAACGGTCTGGCACGTTCCATCTCCATCTTCGCCGCGCGTTCAAAAAGCTCTTTGGAAGGCTTCTTGCCGATCAATTCTTTCTCCGCGATCAGTGCCCGCCATGGCTTCGGTGCCACGCCGCCCATCGCAATCCTCGAACCGCGAATCACTCCGCCTCCTAAATCCAAAGCGGCGGCAACCGAAACAAGCGCGAAATCATAACTCGCCCTGTCGCGAACTTTCAGGTAATAGGAATTCTTCGCCCAGGAATTGATCGGTATATCGATCGTGGTCACGATCTCTCCTCGTTTGAGGGTGTTGTCCCGAGACGGGTCTCTCCCAGGCAGCCGATGATAATCGTTGATCGGAATGGCGCGCGATTCACCGTCTTTATTAGCAACATTCACTACCGCATCCAACGCCGCCAACCCAACAGCCATATCCGATGGGAACACCGCGACGCATCTGTTAGACCAACCAAAGATCGAGTGCATTCGGTTTAGCCCTTCCATCGCCGAACATCCCGAACCGGGGTCCCGCTTGTTACAGGTAACCGAGGGATCATTGAAATACATGCATCTCGTTCGCTGATTTAGATTCCCGCCGTTTGTCGCCATGTTGCGGATCTGTGCCGATGCGCCGGCAAGGATCGACTGGGTCAAAACGGGAAAGTGCTTGCGAACCAGAGGATGGTTTGCGGTGTCTTTGTTTGTCGCGAGCGCACCAATCGAAACGGTATTTCCTTTCTTCTTAATCTTGCTGAATTCAAGCCCATTAATATCGACAAGAATGTCAGGACGGGCCACATCCTCTTTCATCAGATCGACAATGTTTGTACCGCCGGCAAGCAGACTCGCTGAAGGTATGCTGTCCAGAGTTGAAGCTGCCGTCCCCAAATCTTTTGCTTTTTCATACTTAAACGGTTTCATCGCTGCCCTCCTTCGCGGAATTGTAGAAACTCCACGTCTGAGCGACCTCGCGACCGCCTTCGACCTCTTGAATGGCCTTTAGGATATTCGGATACGCGCCGCAACGGCACAAATTCCCGCTCATCCGCTCCCGAATTTCATCGTCCGAAAGATCGACGGGAGCAGCCTTCTCCGGGATCTCATCCGAAACATGGCTCAGTTCCCCGTTCTTGGCCTCATCAAGCAACGCGACCGATGAACAGATTTGGCCCGGAGTACAGTAACCGCACTGAAATGCGTCGTATTTGATGAATGCTGCCTGCAGGGGATGAAGCGAATCGCCTTCGGCAAGCCCCTCGATCGTCGTAACGTCCTTGCCTTCACAGGTGGCGGCAAGTGCGAGACAAGAGAGAACGCGTTCCCCTTCAACGATCACCGTGCACGAGCCGCACTGGCCACGGTCACAACCTTTCTTTGTCCCGGTCAGGGCGAGCCTTTCACGGAGAGCGTCCAGCAAAGTCATACGAGAGTCGACCTCGAGAGACTTCTTTTCACCGTTTACCTTCAGTGTAACCTTCAGTGCGTTCTCAAAACGGGGGCCGAACGCAGAGGTTAGCGGTTCTCCGGTTTCGGCCGCGAGCGCTTCCTGCTCCGCAAGCAGCTGGAGCGCAAGAAGGCTCGCTCCGCCGGTACCGACCTTGCCCAAAAACTTTCGGCGCGACTCTCCGAAGACCCCGAGTTCCCTCAGGATGGTCTTCTCGTCTTCCGACATTTCATAATCGACAGCAACGTCGTCTATGTCTTTATCCATTTAAAACTTCTCCTCAAATGAGCGGAAATAAAAATTTGATTGATGCTACGAATATACCCTTTGGGTCGGTGAAGTTCCAAATATTTCGCACGACACAGTTCAAAGTTCAAGGTTCAAAGTTCAAAGTTAGCGACCATGGTTCGAAAAGTTCAGGGGGAGAGAACAAGTTCCGATAACTGATATTTGAATGCTGGTACTTGGCATTGAGGACTTGAAACTTGAAACTTGAAACCTGAAACTAATCAAAAGTGAAAAAGTACGTCGTCAAAAGAGGAAAGAGCGGCCTGCCCGCAAAGCTCACGCGTTACCGTGAGGAACTAAACGAAGAGCAGTTCAAGGTTGTGACCTCAAAACCGGGACCGGCACTCGTGATCGCCGGTGCCGGGACCGGTAAGACCCGCACAATTACTTACCGGGTCGCCTATCTCCTCGAGCAGGGCGTTTCTCCTGACCGAATTTTTCTTGCCACGTTCACAAACCGCGCCGCCCGCGAGATGCTTGGTCGGGTTGAATCACTAACAGGTTCACAAAATGTTCACCGTGTTTGGGGCGGCACGTTTCACCGGATCGCGAATTTGATCCTCAGAAAGCACGGCTCATCGATCGGTTTTGATGCCAACTATTCGATTCTCGACAGCGAGGATTCACGTGACTTCATTAACGTTTGCATCGACGAATCCGCGATAGATACAAAGTCAAAGCGATTTCCCAAGGCGAACGTAGTTCAAAACATCATTTCCTACGCAAATAACACCGCCCATCCGATAGACAAGGTTATTGTCGGTAAATACCCGTATTTTGAGATGCTTACAAAGCAGATCGAACGCGTCGCATTCAACTACGCAGAGCGGAAACGTGAAAGAAATGTGATGGACTACGACGACTTGTTGCTTCACTGGAAGTTCCTGCTTGAAGAAAAACCAAAGATCGCTGAACTCTATGCCGAGCAGTTCCAGCACATACTTGTTGATGAGTACCAGGACACAAACCGCCTTCAGGCCGAGATTATAGATCTGCTTGCCGTGAGGCATCGGAACGTAATGGTTGTCGGGGATGATGCCCAGAGCATATTCGCATGGCGCGGTGCAGAATTCACCAACATCTATGAATTCGGCGAAAGATATCCGGATGCAAAGGGTTACAAGCTGGAAAAGAACTATCGGTCGACGCCGGAAATTCTTGGCCTTGCGAACACATCGATCGCAGGAAACAAGAAGCAGTTCGCAAAGGTGCTCGAGGCTGCAAAACCTTCCAGCGGTATACTGCCGGCTCTCGTTCCCTGTTCGGACGTCGATCAGCAATCCGCATTCATCGCTTCGCGAATTCTCGAACTGCGGGACGAAGGCACTTCACTTGAAGAAATGGCGGTCGTCTACCGTTCGCATTATCATTCGGTCGAACTCCAACTGGAACTTACAAAGAGAAACATTCCTTATCGTGTTCAGTCCGGAATTCGCTTTTTTGAACAGGCGCATCTGAAAGACGTTATTTCATATCTGAAGATCATCGTTAATCCCCGTGATGAGCTTGCGTGGAAGCGCATCCTGAAGATGATCCCGGGAATTGGAAACGTGACGGCGGGAAAGGTATTTGAAAAAGTCGCCGCAGCGACTTTTCGGGATGGGGAGATCGGGGGACCGGGGGACTCGGGGCTGTTCGCTGAGCTTGATGACCCTGAAAGTACAGCATCAGAAAAAGACGAGCCCCGCGTCGCCGTGTCTCAGGCTCTCCGAGTCACGGAAAGCCTTCGCGCTTTCAAACCCCGCGTCGCCAAGCCGTGGGAGAGGTTTGTTTCACTTATCGAATCTCTTGTGTCGGATGAGAACCGCGATAACCCTGCGAAACAGATCGAACTTGTACTCACCAGCGGTTACGAAGAACACCTTCAGGCAAACTATGAGAATGCCGAAGCCAGGATGGAAGACCTGCAAGGTCTGGCGATGTACGCCGCCAAATACGAGAAAACAGAAGACTTTTTGTCTGAACTGGCACTTATTTCAACGGAGCGTTTTCAAGAGCCCCAGGGAGTATCCGGTGAAGATGTCGTCATGGGCGGTGAAGAAGATGAATACCTCACCCTTACCAGTGTCCACCAGGCAAAAGGGCTCGAATGGAAAGCGGTGTTCCTGATCTGGGCGGCGGAGGGTAAATTCCCTTCTCCAAGGTCTTTACGTGAGCTGGAAAGCGAAGAGGAAGAAAGACGTCTATGGTACGTGGCGCTAACGAGGGCAAAAGACGAACTCTATCTGACATACCCTCTAATCATGATCGACTATCAGAGGCAGGCCGTTCTGCAGAAACCTTCCAGGTTTATTACCGAGTGCCCTCCGGCTCTGTTTGAAGTCTGGGATCTGGAAGAGGAAGCAGCGCAATGGGACGATCCCGTGGAACTTGAAGAAAAAAAGACCGAGTTCTTGAATTAGCGGGCAAGATGGCGCTTATAGTCTTTCGTAGGAATGCGGCACTTGTACTCATCGGCTATTGAATATCCAACGTAAAACAGGCTCGTTCATGCTCTCCATGCCATCGTCACGCTCGATGGTCTTGATAAACATAAACTTGCCGTTCTCGAATTTGTAAAAATGAGAACCGTAGTCATTGTCCCCCTCGTTTCGAGTTCCTGAGAAGATGATCAAATTACTCTTTTTTCGAAACTCTATAGGTCGAAACCCTTCGTCAACATTTCCCCAGCAGCAGATCGAAAAATCCCACCAGTAGACCTTGCCGGTCTTAACGTCAACAACGGCGCCCATGATACAGCTCGTACCGCATCCCCAGGAAGCCACAACGTAGCGGCCGGCAAAGTTCGGCTTTTGTTTTGCGGCTCTGCGCAGCCGCGTTCGAAACATACGATCGGTCTCAGTAACCAAACGAACGCGCGCGTTTCTCCCTTTGAAGACTTTGTTAACCGGATAGTTTCGGAATTTTGGGATATCAACCTGGGCGGAAGAAACGGGGGGAATCAAAAACAGAACAGAAGCAAGGATCAGCAATCTAATTTTCATAAAGCCACCTCATAGTGCCTCAACGAAATCGCGCATTTTCCCGAGAGCGATTTCCAATTCTTCGTATGACTTGCAATAGGCGATGCGTACATGTTGCTCGCCCCCAACTCCAAATCCGCTGCCGGGAACAACAGCCACCTTTTTCTCCGCCAGCAGAGCATCAGCAAATTCATCACCGTTCATTCCCGTTGAGGCGACGGAAGGAAAGGCATAAAAAGCGCCTTTCGGCTCAAAGCATTCCAAGCCGATTTGATTCAGACCGTCCACCAGGAGTCTTCGCCGACGGTCATACTTCTGACGCATTTCGTCGACAAAAGGTGCGCCGATGTCCAGCGCCGCGACCGCCGCATACTGGGAAATCGTTGGTGCTGACATTACCGCATATTGATGAACCTTTATGAAAGCCTTCATCAATTCCTCATTGGCACACATGTAGCCGACCCGCCAGCCTGGCATCGCATAATCTTTTGAGAATCCACCAAGCAAAACCGTGCGTTCTTTCATCCCCGGTAACGCTGAAAAGCAAATGTGCTCCGTTCCGTAAACAAGCTGGTCATAGATCTCGTCCGAGACAACCAACAGGTCGTATCTCTCTGCAACCCGGGCGATGGCCATTGCATTATCCATTGTTAGAACGGCGCCGGTAGGATTGTTCGGATACCCAATAAAGATCGCTTTCGTTTTATCGGTAATTGCCGCTTCGATCTGCGAAGCAAGCGGTTCGAAATCGTTCTCCGCGAGACACTCGACCGGTACGGGCTTTCCACCAGCAAAAAGTACTTCAGGTTCGTAAGAAACGAAACATGGCTCCGGGATAATTACCTCATCTCCGGGATTGCAAATCGCTGTAAATACGCATTTTACAGCCTCGCTAACGCCTACGGTCACTACGATTTCAGTATCCGCCGAATATGAAACGTTGTAGAGCCGTTCCAGATGTGCAGAAGTCTTTTCACGAAGTTCATACAAGCCCGAATTTGCCGTGTAACCGACCGGCACCTCATACACCGCTTCAAACCCTGCCTTGGCAATGGGCCCCGGGGTCGCGAAATCGGGTTCACCAATACAAAGTGAGATCACGTCGGGCATTTTCTCGGCCAAGCCAAAAAACCTGCGGATCCCGGAGGTTGGAATTCTTTTGATTCTTTCAGAGACGAATCCCTGCGGCTCAAACTCCTTCGAGTTGCCGGTGTGCCTGTAAGTCTTGATGTCTTTAGAGTTTCGAGTGATAGGCTAAGCGTTTTTGCGCCGTAAATTTCGTGATAGAATGCGCAAAATAGGATTGTTACATAAAAAATCCTGAATCCAAACCGCCTGCGGACCAGATAAATAATGAAGCATTGCCCAACCTGCCAAGCCGAATACGATGAGGAAGTTATACGCTTCTGCACAAAAGACGGTACCCCGTTGGTAGACGACGATCAGCCCGCCTTCACTGACAACATGCCTAGCGAAGCGTCGGATGATCATGAAGACGATGAGGGCGCCAAGACAATAATCAGACGAAAGGCGCCGCCCCCTTCGGGCACCGAACCCTTGCCATCGGTTGAGAACCAGGGCAGTTCGCAGAAAGAAGATTCCCAGCGCATCGTAATTTCGACATCCGGAGAAAGCTCTGCAGATGAAAAAGAACAGAGAGTCCGTCCGAAAGCCGGTGTACCAAATACGGCACCTCCACCGAAGCGCACAAATACCGCTGTCGTAGTTTTGCTAACGATAATCGCAACCCTCGTAGTGTTGATGTTCGCGTTTGCGGTTTATTGGATCTTGACAGGAAACGGTGATGTCGGTGACAACTCCAACATCAATGTCAACGAGAACGTTGATTTCAATGAAAACCTTGACACGAATACGAATTTCAATCTCGAGGACCTGAATCTCAATGTAAATTCGAATACCAACGAGAATTCGAATTTAAATACTAATCTGAACCTGAATTTGTCGACTCCGACACCGACTCCGACGCCTACGCCGACGCCTACTCCGACGCCTACTGCGTCACCTTCGCCGTCGCCAAGCGTTTCGCCGACCTTGAGTCCGTCTCCGACAGCGACTCCGACACCGGCACCGACAAGGATCGCGACGCCTACGCCACCGCCAAAGAATACGAATACGAATGTGAATGTTGGAACTCTGAACGGCCGGGCAACGAGGTTGCCCACGCCGGCTTATCCATCCGCTGCAAGAAATGTACGCGCCGGGGGAAGGGTCGTAGTAGCGGTAACGATCGATTCGAGGGGGAATGTTACCAGTGCCCGGGCTGTGAACGGGCATCCCTTGCTGCGCTCCTCGGCTGTGCGGGCAGCAAGGCGCTCAAAATTCCGACCGGTTACCATCAATGGAAAGACGGTAGCCGCTAGGGGAACGATCAATTACAATTTTGTGAATTAGGAGTTAACTAGAATTGGTCTAAAGCGATCCGGCGGATGCCGGCTTTTTTGTGTATGGATTTAGATCGCTGTCCCTGTAGATGTCCAAGCTTCAAGTTCCATGTTTCAGGTTCCAAGAGCTGAATCCGCGATTAAAAACCCAGAATCCTCAGTCCTAAGTACGAGTCTCGTAAGCCACCGCCTACCGGCGGCGGTTCAGATGGGTCTAATTTTTTAGTTCTTAGTCCTCAGCCCTCAATTTCTTTCCCAAACTTCACTGCCATCTCGACCGCGCGACGAGGATCGATGACTCCCCATCCCTGCCGGTCAACCTCGTAATGAGGAAGTCTTTCCGCCGTTGAAATCAAAATTCGCTTCACCTGTTGTGCGGTTAGGAACGGATTCGCTTCTAACATCTGCGCCGCCACTGACGAAACGATTGGTGCCGAGAACGAGGTGCCGTCGACATACTTGTAGTGCTGGGTGATCACATTCTCCTGCCGCAGTCTGAGTGTGATGATCTGCCGGATCGAGTGGGGACGACGATCGACAGCCGCATCCAACTCCGGATTCACGCCCGGGTTATCTTTAATGATGTCAATAAGTTTCGAATCCGAAGCACGATTCAGTTTGCGGAGCAGTTTTGCTTCTTTTGATGTTGGCGTGCCCGGCAGGATTGGGGCCGGGACCCAGATCGAAGGCGCGATCACTTCAGGTTTCTGGAATCCGTCCAAGGTCGGGCCGTATGAAGAGCGGTACATTCCACGTTTCGCTCTATTTATCGAATTCTTGTCATCAAGTCCGCCCACAGCGATACAGGACGGCGAGCTTGCCGGTGGGAACACCGGATGATTCGGCAGATGACCCGCGTTTCCAACGGCGCAAACGACTACAAGTCCCTGCGTGACACAAGCCTCAACCGTTTGCGAAAGCGAATCGTGGAGGTAGCTGTTCTCAAAGTCCCCACCCGCGGATATGTTCACGACCTTAATTCCATATTTCGTACGATTGTCGAGAACCCATTCGAGTCCGTCTTCGATGTTTTGTTCCGTGATCCTGCCGGTTTTCGCGAGCTTGACCAGAACAACATTCGCGTCCGGCGCGATCCCCCGGTAGAACCCGTTGGACAGCGAACCATTTCCCGCTGCGACTACTGAAGTCATCATCCCATGCCAACTGGCTACATCGATCGCGAACAGCTGTTCGATATCACCGTCTTTGTCGAGCATGCTCCGGTAGGCAAGTATGCGGTTCTTGGGTTCTGTCAGATCGGGATGCGGATAAAAACCGGAATCGAGAAACGCAATCGTCACGTCCTTTCCGGTAAATGACTCGACCGAGTCAAGCCTCAAGGGTGTCGAGAGAACGTGTGAACCGTCCTTCTGCATGGCCGCATCCGCAACGATGTTGTCCTTTGCGCGTTCGAATACTCTCACGCATCGTGCACAGATCGCTTCGAATTCGGTTGTGTCGGGTGCATTAGCACGGACAAGCCTGTCCATGCCTTCTTCCAGAGCAATGAATGGAACGAATTCCTCTCTGGCCTCCCGGGCGCAGACCGGACACACGTTACCGCCGGCCGCAATATCAGCGCGGGTTCTGTGTCGGATGTAATCTTTTGATTCGTTCAAAGACAAGGCTTCACTAGAATATTTCCCGATGGATAATGGACAAAGGACAATTCACGAATTCAATTCACCAAATTTGCGTCGCAATCATTGTCTTTCGGCCAAATTTCATCGGACTACTATGTTCTGACAATCAAAACATTGTCCATTGTCCATTGTCCATTGTCCATTAATCAACATCGTCCTTGTCCATTTATCAACTTTGTCCATTGGGCAAGGCACCAGTTCTCAGTTTTCAGTTTTCCGCTGCCGGTTATACCATCTTAACAATGTCGGTCAGAAAAAAAGTAGGACTTGCACTTTCAGGCGGAGCGGCACGCGGGTTCGCTCACCTGGGAGTGTACAAAGTCCTAAAAGAAAATGGGATACCAATAGACTGCGTGGCCGGTACCTCGGCCGGTTCTTTTGCAGGTGCAGCCATCGCGGCGGGAATGTCAGTTGAAGACATAATTGATGTTGGCAAAGAGATCAGTTGGTACCGAATGAGCAAACTGAATTTCTCGGCAAAAGGACTTATCTCCAACCAGCCGATCGGCGACCTCATCCAGTCAAGGTTTCCCTCCAAGAAGATAGAAGACCTGATGATCCCTTACGCGGCTATCGCAACCGATCTTGAGAGCGGCAAAGAAGTGGTGTTCAGGGATTCCGGAGACTTGGGATTCGCCGTTCGTGCCAGCTGCGCAATACCGGGCATATTTGCCCCCTTGGTAGATACGGAGGGAAACCAATATGTCGATGGCGGAATTGTCGCAAATGTCCCTACGAAGGCGGTACGCGAACTCGGTGCCGATGTCGTGATCGCGGTCGATGTTCTGCACAGTGGAGCCAGTTATTGGGGGACACCTTCATCGCTTGTAGGAATCTTCTTCCAATCCGCAATGATGGTGATCAGATCCGCGTCGAGCGCTCACCACCACATGGCTGACCACGTAGTCGTGCCCGAGATCGCGCATCTGCGTCCCGACGAAATTGGGAAGATCGAAGAGTTTGTCGAGTTGGGAGAAAAGGCGGCGAAAGAGAGTTTGCCAAGGATTGAGGAACTGATCGGTTAGTTCAAGGTTCAAGGTTCAACGTTCAAGATTCAAAGTTTGTTGATCTGAATCCACCGTGATTTTGATTTGCAGACCAATATGCACACGAACCTTGAACATTGAACTTTGAACCTTGAACTAGACTCCTACCTCGACTTTATCTCGATCTTCAGATCAAACGCACCTTCCGTGAGTCCTTCCGCGCCGGCGACGCCGATCAGAATACTGTAGGCACTGCTTACCGATATGTACTCGATCTTTCTCGTACCATCGTCCTTGTTGCTGACCCTGCGTCCGCTTCCCAGGTTCGCGTAGATCGGATATTTCGCCTCACACGAAACCGCCCTTGTTACATCCGGCGGCACCGTCTGCGAGCGCATGTTTTGTCTCAGCGCATACAGATTGATCTTCGCTCCGTCCTTGGGAACCATCTCGATTTTGATCCTCGAGGCCGCGGGTAACGTAATCCGGTAAAAGACATGGTTGCCGTTAAATTGCTCAAACCTTGTTCCCGGGAAACACGCAACCGAGCTTCTCTCAGCCCATCTGAGGCTGCTGAGAACCGTGCCATTCTTGATATCACCGGTAACCTGGCCGGCGTCATAGCCGTCCGGCAATGTGAGCGATTGAACCGTTACTTTCTTAGTTTCCGTAGTCTTCTTGTCATCTTTTTTCGGCCCTACAGGGGTCATCTGGCCGACCGCCATGGCACTTGAGAACAGGACTAGTGAGAAGATACCGAGCAGTTTTCGCATTATTATTTTACTCCTTTTCTTTTAGTTATTACTTCGCTAAGCGAAGTGTTCGCAGTATTTTACGTACTATTACCTATGACTCACATTTATTGCCTTTTTTGCCGAATATTGCAAGTTTTTTCATTTTATAGCTGGGCGAGATCCGTTTCTTATCAATAGCTGACGCCGGGCACCTGCCAAAAAACTTGATTCACGGCTTGCAACTATCTCAAAGCAAATGCATTATTAGCAACGTTAGCCCTACTCTTTCATCGTAGTTTGATGAACGAATCAAAGACGGTTTAGTTTGGATGAGTTAGAGAGCAGGTTATTTTAAAAGTCAGAAGTCGCTCACTCGAGCATCCGAAACCGACCCTTCGCAGCAGACCGTTTTTCTCCGAAGCCAAATCGATTCGAAAACTTCTATTGAATGTCCGTACATTTATAGTACGGTTCAGGTATATAAATGGGTAAGAAATTGTACGTAGGAAATATCTCTTTTCAGTCAACTGAACAGGATCTCGAAGAAGCGTTTTCAGAATTTGGAACGGTTGAATCGGTAAACATCATTGCTGACCGTGACACCGGTCGTTCGCGTGGTTTTGGATTCGTCGAAATGTCGAGCGATGAAGAAGCACAGAACGCAATTGCTGAATTGGATGGCAAGGACATCGATGGACGCAACGTCAAGGTAAACGAAGCCAAGCCTCGCGAGAATCGCGGCGGCGGCGGCGGCGGCGGCTACGGCGGCGGATCACGCTGGTAAGATTTTCGTATATCAAAGAAAAAGGGCTGCCGTTTGGCAGCCCTTTTTTTAATTCTGTTCCCTTTTGTCTGCGATGGGGACCTTATCGTCGAGCGTACGGGTCGTGTTTTCTGTTACAGAACTAAACTGACTCTTGGCCTTTGGCGGCATCAACAATTCGTTTGTTTCTTTGTGAAGCGCGGGCGGTTGATCGTCCGAGGATCCCGTTCTTTCCAGCAAATTCTTTTTTGGAACCGAAAAGTAATACCCGTTAATCAACATCGCGACTCCGACAAACATCGTGACGAATCCCGCAATAGCGCCTTTGATGATTTCCGGGTCTTCAAAGATTGCGGCGAGGACACACCCGATCGAAACCCCCAATCCGATTAGAGAAACAAGGCTCCCGGTACGAATCCTGCGCAACTGCTTTTCTTCAGGAGTCTCAAGAAACTTTTCGATTTTCGGTAATACATTTTCTGCGATCTTCTTAAGATCTTTTGGCGAGTTTGCACTATCGATCTTTTCGAGCAAGCTCCTGCCGATATCGGATTTAGTAAGCAATGTCGAACCCATTACGTCTTCCGGCTGTTCAACAACGGTTCGAATCAACTGGAGATCTCGCCCGCACGAACGGCAATACTGAGTCTTTTGATTTTCTTGCGATCCGCAATTAGGGCAAAACATAAAAATTCAATGGAGAACTAATGAATAATGGACAATGGATAAATAAAGTAGACTGAAACGCCTCTTGCTCGTTGCTGCAAAGTAGCCTAAAGAGCAAAACTGAGACCGGGAGATCTAGGAATTGTCCGTTTTCCATTTGATTCCCATTGTCCATTGTCCATTGGGTTATTGTCCATTATTTCCGTTCTTCTGCTTCGACAACTTTCGCAACAAAGGCCTTTTCAGCTCCTGAAAGATTGACTTTATCCCATTTCAATTCAGGATCCGGTCTGTACCAGAAAAACTGCGAGTAGAACTTCCGGACCATGATCGTCTTAAAATCATAGCCTCGAAGAGCATAAAAGTAATTACGAACCAGCTTAAGTTCTCGTTCCGACAATTTAGAAAGATCTTCAGCTGTAACGCCTTCCCACGGATTCAAAGTGAAGTAATTGACAATGTTTTCGAGCGATTTGCGATCAACGCATTCATGCGCAAAGTCGCACCAGCGTTCCACCCAGCCCGCGGCCCAGTTGTACTCCGCAAACATGATGTCGTTGTCAGGCTTGAAGTCCTTCTCTTTCAAACTCAAATAGCCGCGGTTCAAATGTGCCATCCGGATCTTCGGGCTGTCATCACCAAACCAACTGCGGGGCGTCGGGGCGATCACGCCGTGTCCAACTATGTTCCAGTTTGCGAGTTTGCCGTCATTTCGAAAACTCGCCGGGATCGAATAGACTCCATTGTCCAAATGCACCTGCATCTCAAAATCATCTATCTGCCTATTCGCCCATCGTTTACCGGTAGTGATCTGGTATTCAAAATCCCTTTGAAGTTCAACAGAGCCTCCTCCGCGATAGGTATAAGTATGACGAATCCTGTTTGAACCCGGTTCAAATCGAACGGTGAAGTAATACACATAATCGACTTCGTCGAACTTCAGCTTAACGAATGAAAACGAAGTCTCGCCCATTCGTTTCATTTTGTAAGGCAGTTTCTTACCGTTCACATTCACAGTAAAATTCTTGATCTGGGGATGCTGTTCTTCGTCTGTGTCACCGCCGGCCGGCGGCGTGACGAAACCAACTACTACTTCCTTAGCGGGTCCGGGGTTAAAGAAAGTGAAGTCAACGTCCACCTCCATCCATCCGAAATCAGTCACGTAGAACTTCAACACTTCTTTTCGAAGTTCGACCTGGGTTTCCTGCATCGGAATCAGATTGTTACCCCGCACATAAAACACACCGTCATTGGCACGTACAAGAGTCGAGGTCGCAGCCGCAAGAATCGACAATACAAAAAGGAATTTGGCTATTTTTCTCATATCTTTAGAACGAAACGGACATATATGATTGCGCTAAAAATAAAACGACGGCACGGCAATTACAAGCCGTACCGCCCAATTTACTTACTCTTCCACCGCTAGTGTGACTGACCTTCTTTTTTGTCTCCCGCCTTCTTGATTTTCTCCAGCATCCTCACTGCATTCGTGTTCTCCGGATTCATACTCAGAGATTTCTTGTAGAGCTCAGTCGCCTTTTTCAGATTTCCCTTGTTCATAAATGCCTCTGCAAGGCTGTCATAAACGTTCCACGAATTCGGAAACATTTCGACATTAAGCGAAAAGAGTGCGATTGCCGCGTCCCATTGCTTCATGCTGATCATGTTGTATCCGTAGCCGTTGATCTGACCCTCGACATCGACATACTTGTTCGCCGGGTCTTTCATGAACTTGATCACATCATCGCGAAAGCCGGCAACGTCCATGTTCGCGTAGCGTTTCATGGCCAGTTCATCGAGGGTAGGTTTCGACTCGTAAGTTTCTATTGCCTTCATGGCCGGATCGATATTCCCTTCGTAATCCGCAAAGTTCGGTCCGGCTGCGATATGGGGCGCGGTCCATTTTCTTTCATCCCTCGCATGTTTGTTTTGCCAGAACAACTCCGAGATCCTGAGTCTCAAACCGCTCTTTGGCAAATTAAACGTCCTGGCGTCGCCGTACATGTTTACGTGCGAACCGGTCGGTTCGCCAACAAACGTAGCGTTAGTCCAAGTCTCAAGTCGGTTAACGAGGTTCTGCGCGGCTGAGAAGGTCCTGCGGCCGATCACCACAAACAGTTTCCCTTTTTGATCGATCTCCTCGAGTTGAATTATTCCTCGAATGACCGGACGGATCAGTGTATTGTTGCCGCCCCCGTTATGACGAAGATCTAAGACGAGTCTCTCAGCACCTTTCGATTTAGCAGTAGCGACGACTTCGCCAAAGAACTTCTCGATCGTTTTGTTTTCAGCGTCCAGAACATTGTTCATCTGGACAAAAAGCATCTTTTTATCATCGACATACTCGAACCAAAGTCGTTCGGAAGAGCGCTTGTAAGTTAACGGCTTCGGATTGGACGCCCCGCTCCGAACATCGATCCAGTTTGCCGCCCCTTTCAAAGTACTGTTTATTGTCTGATCCTTGTTGGGGTCAAGTTTGGCTTTGAAGACAATTTTCTTCCCGTCTTTTTCAAACTCGTAATTGGTCTCGACTCCACTGCCGGAGATTCCGATTGCCTTTAGAACACTAGGCGAAGCCAGGTAGTAGGGCGCCTGTTCATAAACGCCGAACTTATTGTCGGTCGACATGTAGGGTCCGATACGCTCAATCGCATACTCGACCGACAAAGACTCCACCTTCGTAAGCTTCGCGCCTACAAGTTCTTTGTATTCTTCAGCGGCGTAGGTCACATGGACCCCATCCTCAAAAACATAGAACCTGATCGGGTAGAACTGAAACTTGAGTTTCGGATCCCAAATAGTCGCAAGATAACTGTGTCCGTCACGTGCGAGGCCGACGATCCTGGCCATCTCGAGAGAGACCTGGTGGGCGGTCAGTTTGGGGAGGTTCTCATTGAGTTTCTTGACGGCGTTTTCATAACGCTCCTTATCGAGCCTGTGAAAAAGGTCCTTGTGTTCCTTCGGAAGTGTCGTCGCAAGGTAATGGAGATCCGCTCTCCATTCCGCCACCTCGGCCTCGGAAAGCGGCCGGTCCGGTGCGTTTGCAGTTATCGCAGACTTCGTATGTTCCTGCCCGTACGCTGCAAAAGAAAGCGCCAAAACCAGACTCAAAACGAATAGCATCGTCAAATTTCGCATTTTTTCCCCCTATTTTTGCTGGATTGTTAGTCTTCCTAACGAATCGCGAAAATAAAAAGTTCCGCGCAAGGCAGCATTCAAACACAATAAAAACCGCCAATTCCCGAGAATTGACGGTGCCGCACTGTTAGGGGTTCTCACTGTTTAGCCGAATCTTCTACAATCACCTTCTCTTTTGACCTGCTCCATTCCTGGAATGAACCGTCGTATATGCGAACTTCATAACCTAAGAGCCGTGCTGCGAAGTAGGCTAAAGATGCTTGTTGGCCGATATGACAATAGGTCACAACCGGGCGGTCTTTCTTAACACCGGCTTGATCAAATAGTTTTTGTAACTCGCTGACACTCCTAAACTTCAGATCATCAGTCACAATACTGGAATAGGGTATGTTCTGCGCATTTGGGATATGTCCGGCCCTTGGCATTGCACCTTTTTCCGCACCCGTGAAGTACTTCTCGGTACGTGCATCAATTATCGTGATCGGCTTGTTGTTTAATATCGCATCGACAAGCGCCGGCTGTTTTATCACCAGATCCTTTCTTTTGACAGTAAGTTTGCCTTTCGGGCGCGAACTGATCTTGGCAGAGGTTGTGTTTCCGGATGATTTCCAGGCGGGCATACCGCCATCGAGTATCGATACGTTATCGGCGAGCCCCATGTAATCAAGGGTAAAGAAAATCCTCGTCGTCGGAGTCACCCAGTCCTTACCCCAGTAAAGGACAATACGGGTATCGTTTCTAATTCCAAATCCCTCAAAGACTGCCTTCAGCTTTTCGACCGCCGGAAGCTCAAGTGTTAACGGATTCTCATCCCGGGTCGTGGAAACATCCCTCGTCGAAATGTACTGTGCACCCGCAATGTGCTCCTTATCGAATTCTTGCTTTCTGCCTATGTGCAGCAAAACAACGTTCTTGTCATTCAAGTGTTCGGCGAGCCATTCGGCCGAGACAATTGGCCCCGTGTCCTTGCGCGTTTCGGCTGTTGCCAATATCGCCGTATTCACTAACAAAACAAGCAGGCACGAAAACAAAACCACTCTCATAATTACTCCATTTGACTCCCACTGGCGACACTCTTCATCCTTTCCTCGAACAGCTTGGCGGAAACGCTTAAGAAGTCATGTGCCGTGATCAATCCGATCAGCTTTTCACCCCTTACAACCGGTAAACAACCGATCTTCTCGGTTCTCATAATACTTAACGCCTCCAGCGAACTCGTCTCGGGCGTGATCGTGGTCAGGTCTGTGTTCATAACCTCATGAACTGCGACCTCTTGAGTGGGCTTTGATTTAGCGAGTAACTCCAAGAGGTCACGATGTGAAACCACGCCCACAAGATTTCCGCTGTCGTCTTCAACCGGTACGTGCCTTATGTGCTTCCAGTTCATCAAACTCGCCGCAAGATCGATCACATCACCGGGACGCACGGTGAAAAGATCTTTTGACATAAACCTTTCAACCGTTCCGTAATTGTCGATCCAATCGGTATTTTCATCAATTGTCGCAAGGTCCCACTCATAAATCGGATCGCCTTTTTCCTGATTCTCTTTCATTTGCGCCATCATGGCCCGGATTTTTACATTTCGCTTCGCCTGCGGATCCATCTTGGAAAGAGATTCAAGCATCCACCCGGCGCCGGTCCTGATTGCATTCGCCCGCGCTTCAATCACCCCCATATACCGGTCAATATCCGCTTGATCGACACCGGCATTTTTCAAGCCCTCTCTAGCTCTCGGCGCTAGTTCATTGAGAATCAATTCCTGGGCTGTGTAACCCTTCTGATCAAGCCAAACGATCTGAGACTTAAACCCAAAACGCGCGGCGCTGAAGAAGTTCTCTTTAACATCGTCGAAAGACATCAACGATCTGACATCGCCATACTCTTTCGGCAACTGCAGCATCAATCCGATGAAGAAAGCGGAATTGGCTATCTCGTCTATAACAGACGGACCGGATGGCAGGTATCTCGCTTCAACACGTAAGCTCGGCTTGCCGTCCATCACCCCGTAACATGTTCGATTCCAACGCCAGATCGTACCGTTCAACATCCCCCATGCGCCCAACTTCGGAATCTTCCCTTCATCGAGCATATCTAGCGAATCATGGCCGATCTCACGTGTGATAATCACCCTGAATCTCGCCACATCCTCCCGAATCACATCAATGATCGAATCCGGCATCCAGTCGTAGCCAAAATTCACACGTGACGGCTGGCTGCGTGCCTGGAAGGTCACCGACCGTGAATCAACAGCGTGCTTGAACAGTGCGATTCTTGTTTCCATCCATAGCCGGTGTCCGAGGAGAATCGGAGAATTGACCGCACTTGCCAAAACCGGTGCTGCAATCGCCTGCGACCAATTGTAGTGATTCGCATACTCGCTTATTCCAACCTGAAGATGAACTTGAAAACTCGTGTTACAGAACTCGATAAAAGTGTCGTTCTCGTGAAGACTTAGCTCGTCAAGCCCCTTGATGTGGATCACCCGATCTTCGCCTTGTAATTCGGTAAGTATCCTATTTAGTTCAATATAGCGTGGAAGAGGCGTAAGATTCTCCATCACGAGGTCGGATTCGGCGATTGTCGGTAAGATGCCCGTCAGGATGATGTCGGATCCGAATTCACGCGCCGAGTTTCGCACGATGCCAATCACTTCTTTAAGCTCGCCCTCCATCTTACTCAGACACTTGCCTTCAAGATCAAGGGGAGATAGATTCGCTTCAATATTAAAAAGTCCGATTTCCGTGGTTAAACGGGGATCCTCGGCATGTTCGATGACCTTTGTCGAAACCGGAGAAGGACACATCGCCGAGTCCACTAAAAACATCTCCTGCTCAGCGCCAATACGGAGCTTATCTTCCTCAAGCATTCCTCCGTCCAGCATTCTTTCGAGTGCTTCCAAGTCACGGAGAACTGATTTAGTAAAATTCCGAATCTCCCTACCATCTGTACTGGTCGAGACCCTCTGATCGCCCATACGGACTTACCTCCCTTAGGTTGTTTGATTATCTTACCGTTTTTCTATTCTACGGACTTTTACTTTCTTAGCCAAGAATTTATTCGTATATGATCAAGATCATATTTCACACAAACGGATTCGTTTATCGTCTTTTCACCAACCGAGCTATTTCAGCGGTCTCGAAATCCGACGGCGCTGCACGCGCACGGTGCTTTGTACCGTGTATACGGCACACTCGGCCTGGCTCTCATGCTCTTCTGCCTGCGGGCGCGAGATCCGAAGGCCGTATGGAACGAGAAACTCATTTCGTTTTCATTCTGGTCAATCACGGCCGGATTGTTCATGATGATGATGTTTAGTCGGCTGCCGATTGGGCTGCTGCAAACGTTCGAATCCGTATCGGTCGGTTATTGGTCAGCGAGAAGCGCTGAATTTATGCAAACCGATACGTTGCAAATCCTGCGTTGGGTCCGTGTTATCGGGGACACGATATTCGCCACCGGAGCAGTTGGATTTGTCTGGTTTGCACTCGGACTCATATTTAAGAAGGGTGGAAAATAGCCGAAAAATGAAGTTCGCAAACACTATGAAAATCGCGCTCCCGTTCTTTTGGATGGGGGCCGTTTGCGCGATTTCATTTATGGAGGCGCCCTTAAAATTTAATGCTCCGAATCTGACGACTCCCGTTGCCCTCGAAGTCGGGCATATCGTTTTCGATGCTCTCAACAAGCTGGAATGGGTCATCTTCGGCCTGTTTGTGATCGCCTGCGCTATTTCAAGACCCGGAAAACGAGAAACCATCGTTGCATGTTTAGTGGGCTTAATCCTGCTACTTCAGACAGTTTGGCTTTTTCCGCTGCTTGACGTGCGAACGCTTGCCATCAGTGCAGGAAAAACGGTACCTGCCTCGAACCTCCACTTTGTTTATATCGTACTAGAAGTACTCAAGGTAATTTTGTTACCGTTATTGGGTTACATGAACTTTAAGAATTTGGCTGGAGGAAAAGTTGATTAAGCACTACAACAGTTACCGGTTCGCAGTTTTATTGGTATTTGCATTTTTGTTCTCGTCCGTACAGGGCGTATTAGCGCAGGATGATGAGATCAAGGTCAATACCGAGGTAGTCAATGTTTCCGTTTCTGTTTTCGACCGCAAGGGAAACGCAGTAGTTGGACTAACCCGCGAAGACTTTGAATTGTTAGATAATGGGAAAAAGACTCCGATCGAGTTCTTTTCGAGCGTCGACGCGCCCGTTTCCTACGGGATCGTCTACGATCTGCATCCTTCAACAACCGAGCAGACGAAGTCAGTGCTTCGCTCACTTGATGCATTCACAAAAAGTCTTGGTAAGAACGAGGACTTCTTTCTAACTGTATTCAATGAGTACGGCAGCCTGAACATAAACTTCGTCCCAAATGAAGAACAGATCCGGCGTCACCTCTCATATGGCGAACGCAACGAGCCCAATTCCCTCTACGACGCCGTGTTTTTTGCCGGGGAAAAGCTCAAGAGCAGAAATAATCAGAAAAGGACTCTCATAATAATCTCCGACGGAAAAGACCACCAAAGCCATCACAGCTTATCGGAGCTTGAGCGTCTTGTGGAGTCCTTTAGCGTTCAGATCTATGCCGTGATCCTGGATACAAGAGACAAGTGGAATTACGATGAGCTTTCGATGGAAAATGGACGCCGACTGCCAATCGATGAGTCCGAATTGGACAAAGCAGCCATAAAGGCTCTTTCAGCCTCTAGCGGGGGTAGCGCATCCAGCTCGCCCGCGAAGAACACGATCGATCTCTATAAGATTTTTGATAGGATCTCAGTTGATACCAGGCAACGATATTCGATCGGTTTTTATCCGTCCGAAGGGGAGTCTCACAAGCTCAAAATTAACCTGCGTTCCAGAAAGAAGAAAGGTACGAAACTACATTACCGGAAGGATTTCAAGATCGCTCCAAAACCGTAGGAAATTATCCCAAATCGATTCGAAAGTCTCCCTTATCTTTGCGAAGATTTGGGTTATAGAAAGGATCGCGGTCAACAACCGACCTCCATTTCTTTTCAAAAAATAGGGCTTCTTGAGATTGTTCATTCTGTGGCCGCGCTTCTTTGGTCTGGGTGCGAAGCAATTCCGCGTGAGGTGTCCATACAATCCGATAGCCTTTCTCGCGAAGTCTTAAGCAGAAGTCCGCATCGAAATAGTCATTCGGAAAATGCTTACTATCGAACCCACCTACTTTGTCGAAAAGCTTCTTTCGGACTGCCATCCCGGATACTGAAACTGCAGAATAGTTACCGATCAATTTGAGACGAGTAATGTTTCCATCAGCCATATCTGGCCAGCCTCGATGCGAAACGGACACGGTTCCCCCAACACCAATCAATAGTCCCCCATCTGCAATGGTGCCATCGGTCAAGACGGATTTACCCGCTACCGCGCCAACTTCCTGCTGAATCGCGAAGCTGACCAACTCAGCGAGCCAGTCGATTCCAATAGGTCTGAGTCCTGCATTTAGGAAGCAAACAATTTCACCGGAAGCATTCTCGCTGCCAATATTGTAGATTTGTGCCGAACGCTGGTCGCTGGCTTTAACGAATGAAACGTCGCAGTCCCAACCCATTTTCGATCTAAAATACGCTTCGGTGGCGTCGCTTTTTCCCGGTCCTGTGCCTTTTCCTACCACAATTACTTCTTTAGGAATGTATTGAGTATTTGAAATTAAGGACTTCAGGTATTCCTCGTTTTCTTGGGGCTCGAGGTTGGCTCGGACGACAATACTGACTTTTGGTGCAGGTTCAGGAATGTCGTAACGGACCCTATGAAGGCGGTGGACAGTCTCACTTACTTTTGCAGACTTTCCGGTCCTCTCCAGGTGCGCACCGATTGCGTCCCTTGCAGCCTGATGAGCGTAAGGCTTCGCGTCTCCACTCGCCGCGACAGAAGTTTCGATAACCCGCCAATGATAAAGAACTTTTGGGATATGCCTGATCTGAAAATCATCGATCTCTTCAATTACACGGAGTGCGAGGTCATAATCCTGACTTCCTTCCATACCAACCCTGAAACCACCGATTCGCTTGAGGAGCGCGGTCTCGTAACAGGAAAGGTGCGTAATCAGATTCGCAGAGTAAAACAAATCCCGGCTCCAGTCCGGTTTGAATTTAGGACCGTATCGTCGCCCCTCGGTGTCTATAAGATCCTCATCCGAATAGATCATTTTCGAAGATGGATACTCATTGTTCTCTTTGGCTACATAAAACAACGCTTGTTCGTTTAGTTCGTCGTCGTGATCCAGCAAGACGCAGAATTCACCGGTTGTAAGTTCCAAAGCGGAGTTAGACGCTGCAGAGATGTGACCGTTCTCTTCGCGATGCACAACCTTTATTCGAGATTCAGCCTGCCGGTATTCCTCCAGGGTAGCGCGTATGTGGGGACTGGGAGAGCAATCATCCGCGATACAGAGCTCCCAATTCTCATAGAGCTGGTTTTGGACCGATTCAATACACTTGCGCAACCAAACGTCATCCACGTCGTAAACCGGAAGTATTACCGATATCAAAGGCTGCTTCGAAAAGCTTTGGATTTCTGCCCGAATAGAATTTCGCCGGGTCTCGTCCAAAGTGTCAAACTTTACAATCCATCGACGGTAGACGGAATCCTCGCGCCATCTCAGCAATTTGACCCAAAAGAGCCCACGCAGGCCGCCAAACCCATAAAGGCGACCGATCGTAAGCGTCTTTTTTATCTTCCGGATAAATCCCATACGGGCAACGTTTGGTGAGAACTCTTATGTAGCTTTAGACAATCATTTTTTCGATCTGGCTAAGGATTTGAGGGCCAATGACCTCGACGTCATGATGCTTTCGAACCTTTTCGCCGGCATTCCTGCCAAGCTTCAGTCTCAATTCTCGGTTCTTAAAGAGCTCTACGATCTTTGCTGCGAACGCTGCGACATCCAGGTAAGGTAATATGGCACCGCAGTCCTGCTCTACGAACTCCGGCATTCCACCGGCGTTATCAAAACATAATATCGGGACATCAAAAACTGCACTTTCGAGGCACACAAGCGGAAACGGGTCTTCGCGGGAAACAAGAGCGAAGAGATCGAGAGCTGCAAAGTACCGTTCAGGATCACGGCAATGCGGCAGAAACTTAACCCTTTCGGAAAGGCCCAACTTGGTAACATCGAAGTCAGCGCAGAAAAGAGAGTGATCGTTCTTATCCGCTCCACCGACCCACACGAAATAGATCGGAAGCTCGGGATAATGTCGTGTGACACGTTCGGCAATAGAAATGAAGATTTCAGGAGCCTTGCGCCATTCAAGGAGTCCCGAAGCCCCAACGAGAAAAGCGTCTCTTGGGAACCCTAAACTTTCAAGAACCTCACCCCTCCGCGATTTCAAATTACTGTCAAATTCGGAAACGGGGACAAATCCGTAAATCTTCTCAACTTTTGAATCGTCGATTCCATGCTTTGAAACCAATTCAGACTTAACCGCATTCGAAACTGCGATAAATCGATCGGTCCGGTCGCAAAGCAGTTCAAAGTTTTCCTTTCCTGTGAGATTAATGACGCTTTCCATCTCGTGACAATGCGTCAGCACCGGAAGGCCCAGATCCTCAGTCAGCGGAAACGTCTTATGATTGATTACCGTATTTGAATAAATAAGTGCAAAATCCCTCTTAGTGATAGTTTTCTTAAGGATCCTTGAACGAATTCCGCTTTTTTCCTCGGCCTTTCCTAGAATTTTTAGAAGATTGCCCTTATCAGTGGTAGTGCGAGTGTGGCAAAGATTATTACCCAGTTTCATGAATTTGGCTTCCACGTCCCCGCTAGTTTCGAAGAAAACTGAAAACGGAATATCCGTGTTGGCTTTAAGCCACTGCAGAAAACGCAGAAGAAAAACGTTTCCTCCGTTGATCGACGCCCCTGGAGTCAAAAAAAGAACTCCGCCTCTTCCTTTACCGCGATAAGCCATCGACAGTTGTTTCCCAATCAAGCATTGGACGGACGACCCCCTCAATATGCCCACCGAAATCGCCGCGTGCAGAGTCACCGTCAACAGTGTCCGCGACCAAGAATGAAATCGCATCCCGCGCTTCGAAATGCAACCTGTAGGGTTCTGCGGTAGCGCAGATCACGTTTACGCGAAAATTCCCTTCGGAAAGCGTGTTTGCCGGAATCGTGACCCTGCTCGTGTAAACACCTTTTTCCCTGGGCTTTTTTCGCCAAACGGAATGGGAATCAAATGAGGTGAACACACAGATATTCTCCTCGTTCGTCAACTGAAACGCAGGTGAAAACACCTCGCCATCTCGAAGTACTTCATATTGGCATTCCAAACAAATGCTCTTACGAATATCAAATGCTGCCGTGCCGTTGTCGCGTTCGTCCGCCGCCTTAGCTCGAAGTAACCGCACACCATCGCTTCGAGGTGCGGATCCGGTATCCCACTCTTTGAACGAAGAAGTTTCAGTTCTGGAATTCAAATAGTTACTGACAACTTCCTTCGTTTGCCCGTCTTCCCGTATCCGACCGTCCTCGATCCAAAGTGCCCGGTCGCAAAGTCTGGTCACAGCCTGCATATTGTGAGAGACAAAGATCACCGTCCTCCCCTGTTCTCCGATATCGCGCATCTTCCTAAGACATTTCCTCTGAAAAGCAAGATCACCAACCGCGAGCACTTCATCCACCATCAGTATTTCAGGCTCCAGGTGGGCTGCTACCGCAAAAGCAAGCCTCATGAACATACCCGATGAGTAGAATTTAATGGGAGTGTCGAGAAACCTCTCGATCTCAGAGAACTCGACGATCTCATCGAAGCGATCCTTGATCTCTGACCGCCGCATTCCGAGGACAGCACCATTTAAGTAAACATTTTCACGACCGGAAAGCTCCCTGTGAAAACCGGTCCCAACCTCGAGAAGGCTCCCGGTCCGGCCCCTCAGGACAGCGCTGCCGCGAGTCGGTTTTACGATCCTGGAAAGAATCTTTAGAAGGGTTGATTTTCCTGCTCCATTATTTCCGATCAACGCAACGCTTTCACCTTCCTCGACCGAAAAGGTAATGTCGTCCAGCGCCCACAAGATCCGCTTCTCTTCTGTATTGACCGACTTTCGAAAGGGCATATACTGAAGTAGAAAATCCCGAATCGTTGTCGGCCAGACCCTGCCCTGAAGCCAGTATCTTTTTGCTAATTCATTCACTTCTATGGCTTTCATTTCAGAACCTACAGAACATCCGCAAATGTATTTTCCATCTTGCGAAAAACCGTTACCGCTACAAGCAGCATCACCAGTGCAGAACCACACGAGATTAAGAACGAAATCGAATCCAGATGTGTCCCAAAAAGAATATGCCGGAACCCGTTAAGGCACCCTGTAAGAGGATTAAGAGCAAATACGTATTGCCATTTCGCCGGAACCCAGTCCGACGAATAAAACACGGGAGATAAAAACAGCCAAACCTGCAGAAAAAACGGCACAACAAATTTCACATCCCTAAACCTTACATTAACTGCTGAAAGGAGGAGACTTAACGATGCAACAATGACTACAAGAAATACGAGAAACGCCGGCACCAAAAGCACTTTCCATGTAACCGGTGCGCCAAAATATACCATTCCTCCAAAAAGGACCAATAGCGTCA
>JABDKD010000092.1 GCA_013003215.1 Pyrinomonadaceae bacterium | reverse complement strand
CGCCAATTCTTTTAACCTCAACACTTGCGGTACCCAAGGTGGCCAACTTCCTGATGGACTACATGCTCGGGCTACCAGATAATACGAACGTTCGTTCGATAAATCCGATAGTAGCTGAAACGAATGATGGATACTTGAACGACATACGTGGGCGACACATAACAAAAGAGGATGTTTTTTCCGCAATTAAAGGTGCAAAAGAAGGAGCAGTTGAAGAAGGCTCCGTCGGGGCCGGGACGGGAACCGTCGCGTTTGGCTGGAAAGGCGGAATAGGCACGGCATCACGAAAACTTCCGGAGACCCGCGGCGGTTACACGGTCGGCGTCCTGGTCCAGTCAAATTTTGGCGGCGTGCTGACGATTGACGGCGCTCCGGTTGGCGAGGAGCTAGGCAAGTTTTACTTAAGAAGTGAGTTAACCGGGCAGAAAACCGATCAGGATCTGAATGACAACGCGGATGGTTCGATAATAATTGTTATCGCGACCGATGCGCCGGTCGACGCCCGAAATCTAAAACGAATCGCAGCACGGGCAATTATGGGCCTTGCGAGAACCGGTGCCGCCGGAACAAACGGAAGTGGTGACTATGCGATCGCGTTTTCAACTTCGAACGAAAAGAGCCTCTCAAATAACAGGACTTCCCCACTCTTCCTGGCGACCATCGAAGCCACTGAGGAAGCGATCTACAATTCCCTTTTAAGAGCGACAACGGTGAAAGGGCAAAACGGACGCGTCGTTGAAGCGCTTCCATTGAAACGGATAAAGGCGATTCTGAAAAAATACAAAAGAGTGCCCTGACTAAGATTTGTCACAGAGGCACCGAGGAGAGTTGAAGATTAAAAGTGGAAAGCGCTTAGCTCACCCGGTAAAGACGGTCAGGAACCTATCTCAAGTCATATTCCTCGGTTCAAGTTTTTAGTTCCTTGTTCTTAGTTCTTGTTCTTAGTTCTTGTTCTTAGTTCTAAACTCCTCTGTGCCTCTGTGCCTCTGTTGCAAAACAAACCAAAAAAGGACCCGGCTTGTTCATGGCCGGGTCCCGATTATTCCTACAGTCGATTGAATCCCTGAATCAACTGTAATCCGTACAAATTTTCAAGCGAATCCAATCCTTTTCCTTCGAAAACGTCCAAATCCGCATTTGTTCGAAATACTTGGCAGGAGCCGTATCCGGCAACGCCTTATTCTGGGATTTCGGATTCAAGATCGAATGTAAGTAATCTTGGCCTCGCATCTGGCCAGCCCGGTTATGCACCGGATTGCCCGTAATCACGGGCCAAAACTGTTATTCAATGAAGGTAGTATAGTACTTAAATGGCGCGAATTCCAAACGATTTTTGCAACGTTGATACAAACTATTGCGTAATTTGTGTTTACAGTTGCCCAAATGATTGAAAAAAGATTGATGCCCCCATTTTTTTGATTCGAAATGTTGATCAAGATCGATTTTTGTCGATAATAAGGCATTCGTTTAGCAAATTTTGACTTTTGATTGCACCTGCACATTCCGGCTTTGCATCTATATCGAACGCCTGGCGAGACGCTTAGGAAACAGCAAGATGGGGGTCTGTAATCAGAATTCATAGCCGTCATATCTCGTAAACGATTTACCGATGAAGAATTCAGATGACATCGTGACGCAATTCAAAATGGTTCTTACGAGCCTGGAGCTCAGTAGCTTCGTCTCTATATTCCTTGGCATTTTGTTAGGAATCTGGGGAATTATTTCTCTATTTATGCCTTTTCAACGGTTTTTTGGCCTTGGCATCGGCACTCTTGGTGCGGCGACGATCCTCCTCGGACTCACCAATGGTTTCTCAAACCCAACCCCTCTCGGCCGAATCATGTTCAAGATTGCCGTCTTGCTTTTCCCCCTTGGGGCCCTAATGCTGGTCTACTATTACAGACATTCGTTAATGGGCATTTTGTAGCCGCCAATCAATTCTTCACCACAGAAGGGCCTTCGAACGAGAACCCCACGACCCAAATCCAGATTCCCGCCTCTTGAATTTTTTCGTCTTTATGACTAGAATACGATTTCAGTCATAATTCATACTATGAGGGCTACCGTACAAACAAAGGAAATCAGAGATGCGATTCTGGACGCAACCGACAAACTGTTGGCGAGGTTTGGTTATCAGAAAATGACCATCGATGACCTCGCGGCTGAGGTCGGAATCGGTAAAGGCAGTATTTACCTGCATTTCAAGAGCAAAGAGGAGATTGCGCTCTCCCATGTCGATCGCATAATCGACCGTCTTTGCGACCGACTTGAAATGATCGCATCTTCCGACAAATCCCCTGACAAAAAGATCCGTTTGATGACGCTTGAGCGCGTCTCGTTTCGTTTCGACAGCGTCCAGCATTACTCCGAGTCGATCAACGAGCTGCTGTCGAGCCTTCGTTCCAAGCTTTTGGCGCATCGCCGAGAGCACCACGAACGCGAGGCGTCAATATTCGAGAGCGTTATCAAAGAAGGTCAAAAACAGGGGGTGTTTGAAAAGGGTAGATCCTCCGAAAAAGCACAGGCATTTATAACAGCAACCAACGCACTTTTGCCGTTCGGCCTTTCGACACAAGAACTTGGCGCGAGGCATGAAATTGAAGGCAAGGCATTGGCTGTCGCCAAGCTTATGTTAAGGGGCGTCTCTGCCTAAAAGGAGAAGAAATGAGAAATTATATTGCTACGATCGGTTTCATATTTATCGTAATCGTTATCGGCAACGTGACTATCGTTGCGCAAAACCAACGTGACATGAACATCGGCCCCGAGATTCAAAAAGCGGTCGTTACTCAGTTGGTGAAGGACCTGGATGAGTCGTATGTATTTCCGGATGTCGCGAAGAAGCTGGATAAGCATCTCAAAAGCAGGCTTTCTGATTACAGCTCGATCACAAGTGCTCGAAAATTCGCCGAAGCGCTCACGAAAGACCTTCAGTCCGTAAATGACGACAAACACCTGAGGGTGCGGTTCTCATACGACAGACTACCCGATCGTAAGGAAAGAACCTCACCGTCCAGAGAAGAAGAGGAGCGATACTTTGCCTTCATGAAGCGGGTCAATTATGGCTTTGATTCGGTTAAACGACTCCCGGGAAACGTCGGGTATATAGAGCTGCGAGGCTTCATGAACGAGAAGCTTGGTGAAAACACTGTGGCCGCGGCGATGAATTTTGTTTCAAACACCGAAGCTTTGATAATCGACCTGCGTAGAAACGGGGGCGGTTCGCCAAAAATGGTCGCGCTTATCTGTTCTTATTTTTTCGGCGATGAAAAGGTACATCTGAATGACCTCTATTGGCGTAAGGGCAACAGGACAGATGAGTTCTGGACCCAGCCCAAGGTGAAAGGAACGAAGTATCTCGAGAAAGATGTTTATATCCTTACAAGCAACCGCACATTTTCGGGTGCCGAGGAGTTTTCTTACAATCTGCGAAACTTGAACCGGGCGATCATAATCGGTGAAACAACCGGTGGTGGTGCTCATCCGGGTGGCTCATTTAGACTTCATGACCACTTCAGTGCCTTTATATCCACAGGTAGGGCGATAAGCCCGATCACGAAGACCAATTGGGAAGGCACAGGTGTAGAGCCGCACTTCAAGGTAAAGAAAGACATCGCGCTTGAAACCGCACAATTGAAAGCGCTCGAGAAGATTCACGCCTCTACGGACGACCCGAATCTTAAGCGTTCTATCCTGAACCAGATCGAAGGCCTCAAAAAGAAGATAAATAAGTTTGGTGAGAAGAAAGCGGATTAGAGTTTCGCTTCGTGCATTCAACACAAGCCCCGTTTTCGATTTCGAATTCGGGGCTTTTTTGTTGGAGTTTTGAGCAACGCCAAGATCGGGATCAGTACCGTCAGCGTGAGCCGATTGCAGTCACATCCGCCTGCGTTAGCGGGCGAGTTCAACCGTCGCTGACGCAGCGGAAAACCATGTTTGTGATCGGGGTCTGTGGGTTGCGCGCTTCGCGCTGACCCACGGCTAAAATCGACATGTCGCTACGCGACAGCAAGGAATTCCGTATTCCTGATACTTGGATCTTGGAACTCCGAGTCCTACTTCCCGAAGTAGTGGCGTATCTTGCCTTCGAGCAGAGGAAAAGGCACATACTCGACCTGGCGCCCGGACTCACGGAGTTTTTCGACCATCCGAAGACCTCCATCCGGATTGCGCGTATGCACGATAACCATCGTCGAACGATGCAGTTCCTTGTTTTCGGTCAGCCATTCCGCAACTGCATATCCGGTGTTATGAAAATCATCATGATTGTTGTTCTCATAATGATGAGGAAGCAGGTCGTGATCAAGAAATATCGCGTCGTAACTTCCTACTTTCAAAAGGTCTTTCGCGTCTTCAACCGTTTCGGCAAACTCTATGAGATCGCCGCGAAACAGCTTCTGAAAAAACCTGTGACGCCGACGATCATCGTCGAGTACAAACACCTCGACCGGGTTGCGCTGATCATTCATATCAGCCAGACCAAACCTGATCAATAAACTCCGAATAATTCCCATAACTTTATTGAGTACAATCGTTTAATATAGCATACGACTTACTCTATTTGAACCGTAATCGAGCCCATTTTTTGCAGCAGAATTCTTTCTTTGGCTTAACTACAATGTTTGCAAAAGCTTCGATAAGTTACGCTGACGCGCGAATTCCAGGAATCCAAAAACTCACTTGAATTGGCTCGAACCCCTGTTATACTTCTTCCTGGTTTCACAAGATTTTTCTTAGTTTCCCAATACAAAATCCCGCCTGTAGTTTGGTGGAAATTCTCTAAAATATTCGGATGTCTCAGGACAAAGCGAAAAAGCAAACTCTGTATGCAGTTCCGGATCCGTCTCAGGATTCGCGCGATTCAACCGACGGCCCGGAGCCGCCCGGCGAGGTCTGTCCCTCGTGTTACGGGACTGGAATGGAGTTTGTGGAAGGAAAGGGGGTCCGGCGTTGTCAATGCCGAAAGCAGGGGTCCCATACACGCCTAATCGAAACCGCGAGGATCCCGAGACGTTACGATAACTGCCACTTTCATAGCTACAAGCCTCAGAACGCGAGCCAGGAACGGGCTTTCCGCTTTTCATCGCGCTTGACAATGGATTTTCCCGCCGTCGAGAAAGGACTGCTCCTGATGGGTTCTGTGGGTGTTGGTAAAACACATCTCGCGGTTTCAATCCTTAAAGGTCTTATCGAACGTGGATTCTCTTGCAGGTTTTATGAATTTGGGGGACTGCTGAAGGAAATCCAGAATTCTTATAATCCGGTTTCACAGACTTCGGAGTTTAAGGTTCTGGAACCCGTTTTCAATTCCGATATTCTTGTATTGGATGAAATCGGAACGTCAAAACCCACCGATTGGGTAAGAGATACGATGGCCCACGTCATCAACACCCGGTATAACGACAAGAAGCTTACGATATTTACTACGAACTATCTGGATAAGCCAAAGAATTCCCACGAAGAAACGCTTGAAGAGCGAATCGGTGTCAGGCTTCGATCGAGGCTTTATGAGATGAGCAAGACCCTCGTCCTCACCGGTGAAGATTTCAGAAAGTCCTTTGATGCCAGTAGTTAAAGGATGTTGCAGCGACAAACGGGAAGCCGCCTTCGGGCGGCGTTTTTAGTTGGTTGTTGCCGTCCGCTTTTTCGGTTCTGCGAGCCGGTACAGAAGCAGCACTGCGAGTACGGCACCAAATATTATTGGATATCTGAAGTCGGATTTCTGGATCAGATAGAAATGAACGACGCCGAGTATCCCTGCAAGATATGAAAGCCGGTGAAGAAGCTGCCAGCGCTTTCCGCCAAGCCTCTTGACCATTCCGTTTGTTGAAGTAACCGCAAGCGGGACCATGATTACAAGCGCGGCCATCCCGAACGCGATAAACGGCCTTTCCCAGACGTCAGAGACAATTGCCGAAATCCCGAGCGACTTGTCAAAAATGCTATAGGTAACCAGGTGAACAACGCCGTAAAAGAATGCGAACAGGCCAACCATACGGCGAACCTTGATCAGCACGTTCCACCCGAACATCTTTCTCACAGGAGTGATGGCGAGCGAAAGTATTAAAAAAACCAGCGTCAACTTCCCCGTCGTTCTTAAGAAATACTCAATCGGATTTGCACCCAGCGCATCCCAGTACCAGTCCCATGATAGAACCGCCAGGGGAACCAGGGCATTCACGAAAAGTAGTCTTTTGTAGAAGTCGATGCTAAGCATTATTCTCGGTCCAAACTTTAAAGAATCCCGGGGACTCGTAATCACATAGAATCATAGGATCAATAGTAAGTCGTTTTGGCATTGAGAAATCAGATCCACCTATGTGTCTATGATTCTATGTGTTTAATATCCGACCGCACTCAGTAATCAGGCCTCAGCACTCAGACCTCAGACCTCTTGTCTACCCTGATGCCCGGGACTCGTAACCACATAGCATCATATGCTCAATAGAAAATCGTTTTGGCATTGAGAAATCAGATCCACCTATGTGTCTTTTATTCTATGTGTTTAAGATCCGACCGCACTCAGTACTCAGATCTCCTTTCGACCCTGATGCCGGGGACTCGTAACCACATAGATTCATAGGATCAATAGAAAGTGGTTTGGATTGAGAAATCAGATCCACCTATGGGTCTATGATTCTATGTGTTTAAGATCCGACCGCACTCAGTAATCAGGCCTCAGCACTCAGGCCTCAGCACTCAAAACTCCCTGGTCAAATCCATTCCTTTGTACAGATTAGCGACTTCTTCGCCGTAGCCATTGAAAAGAAGAGTTTTACGCCTGCCAAGCTCGCCGATCCTCCGTTCCGTCGCCTGTGACCAGCGGGGGTGGTCCACGTTCGGATTAACATTCGAATAGAAACCGTATTCATTGGGCGTCGCGTTGTTCCAGGTCGTCGGAGGCTGCTCCTCGGTCAGGGTTATACGTACGACAGACTTGATGCTTTTGAATCCATATTTCCAAGGGACAACCAGTCGGATCGGGGCACCGTTCTGGTTGGGCATTTCCTTTCCATAGAGCCCGGTCGCTAGGATCGCCATCGGGTGCATTGCCTCATCCAGCCTGAGACCCTCGATGTATGGAAAACTAATGCCCGCAAAGATGCTCGACTGCATCCCGTTGTTACCATCCGGCAGCTTTAACCCCGTCGGGTTTGAGCCTGGATAAAAAGTCTGGAATGCGACATATTTCGCTCTCGGTCCGGGCTCGACCTTCTCAAGAAGCTTCTTAATCGGGAATCCGATCCAGGGGATCACCATGGACCAACCTTCAACGCAGCGGAACCTGTAGACCCGCTCTTCCTGGTCGATCTTGAGCAGGTCCTCTATCCCGAAATCCCTGGGTTTGTTCACCAAACCATCGACCCGCACCTTCCACGGCCGTGTCTTCAGGCTTACCGCAGCCGCAGCGACTGCAGTTTTCGAAGTCGAGTACTCGTAGTAGTTGTTGTAACCGGTGATGTCATCGAGATCAGTAAGTTCATCGGTCAGCTTCTCCCCGGACTTCTGAAAATTCTCGATCTCCGCCTTTTCCACTGTTTTCACAGGGCGTGGATTGAAAAAACGGTAACCAAACCCGGTCGCAACAGTGGTTCCCGCGATCAGGCCCGCTTTAATAAGGTTTCGCCGGTTCAGGTAAACCGATTCCGGGGTGATCTCGCTAGATTTTATTTTATTTTCGCTATCAGCCATTTTTTAAGCCCTGACCATCAATTCGACATCAAGTTAGAAACGGATTCTAAGATTCTATAATACAAAGAATTCAGGAAACTATTCCCGGGCGATGCATCATCCAGTGCCGTTAAACGTTTGAGCCCGCGTTTCTCTCGAGGGCGGAACGGGCGCTTGAAAAATGATGATGGTAAATAGTTTACGGAAAACGGGCGATTACCTGCGCGTTCCAAAAGGCATTCGCGAAGAATCCGCCTTCGGATTCCTGCCCAAAACTCTAGAATCATAGAATAGCTATGCTTTACTAGTTTTGGACGAAACTCCTTTGCCTTATTTCGCAATAATACCTTTCCCTCCTTAGAAATATGGGCTAGCTTTTAATTTGGTGGGTTATGTTCAATAATTATTGTCGGGAATGTTGAAAGAAGGTGAAATTCTAAGGGAGCGGTATAGGGTCATTGGGCGACTCGGCCAAGGCGGCATGGGTGCTGTCTACGAAGCACATGACAATGTATTCGATACATCTGTGGCCTTGAAGGAAGTCGTTCTTGATCTTTCCTCGGCCGCGGATACGAAAGCGCAGGAACTCGCCCAAGCCGCTTTTGAACGGGAAGCCAAGATACTTGCGAAAGTAAACCACGAGACCATCCCGCACGTTAAGGATTATTTTATCGATGACGACAGCCAGTTTCTGATCATGGAACTCGTTGATGGCGATGATCTCGCACGGTTACTGAAAGAGAGAAAATCACCATTTCCGGTTGAGACTCTTTTGAAATGGACCGATCAGCTTCTCGATGCTCTCGATTATCTTCATTCACAACAGCCTCCTATTATTCACAGGGACATCAAACCGCAGAATCTGAAGCTTACATCCCGCAAGAAGATCAAGCTCCTCGATTTTGGAATTGCGAAAGGAACCGACACTCAAGCCGCGAACACGGTTACGAATCAAACCTTTGTGGCCGCAACCCTTAATTATTCTCCGATCGAGCAGATGATCAGGGTTCTGGATCCGACGTTCCTGGCGGTCATTACTCATAAGTACGGCGACCAGATAGAAGCAATTCTTCAGCAGAACGCCGATGTGCGTTCGGATTTATTCGCGCTTGGCGCAACAATTTATCATTTGGCCACGAACGAGCACCCGGCTGAAGCAATAAAGCGCGGAGTCGAGATCTGGGATGGAAATCCGGATCCGCTGGAAGACCCCAGGAGGCTGAATTCCGAGATACCGGACGATTTTGCCGAGTTCCTTCTCAAATCGATGCAGATCTCTCGCGATCACCGGTACGGCTCCGCGGCTGAAATGCGGCAGGCACTTCAAGGTGTGATGGAAGTTCCTACCGTTCAGTCGATCACGCCGACGGTTGAGATGAATTTTGACCCGCCGGTAGGAGACAAGACAGTCCCAATGGTTCCGCCGCCTGAATCAAGCGCAGTAACACCTGCGAAAACCATCGAAACGGCCGGCAGTGAGATTAAATCAACTGAACAAAAGACCGAGGTACTGACCGAAGATACTGCCAAGAAGCTGGGGCTAAAAAGCTCGGGCGGATCCACGGATCAAACCGCTCCTCCACCTACTATGCCTCCGCCGGCACAAAAGAAAAAGCGAAGCAAGCTCCTTTGGTTGATCCCCGTAGCGGGTGTTCTTTTGTTCTTGTTCGCCGGCGGGGTTCTTGGAACGCTGATCGTAATAAGCCAGATGTCAGGCTCCCCGGTTACAAATACGAATTCGGCAACTGACTCTTCGACACCTGAAGATGACCCGACTCCAGAATCGACAATCCAGACCGATCTCACAATTCCGGATGATTCTCCGGAGCAAACTCCGGAAGCGAGTCCGGTTCCCGAGGAAACCATAAAGGTATCCGCTACGAGAAAACCGACTCCGCGAGCAACCCGTAAGAAGACACCGGTTGCGAGGCCGACAAGGGCCGTTAGGAAACCGACACCCCGACGGACTCCCCGCAAGACACCGCGGAAAACCCCGAAAAAGAATATGGACTGCATATTTACAGATAGCTGTTAAAAAGCGGTTCTTTGAAAATGTTACGCAAAAGAATCGGACTATATCGTTCAAGATATTGCTGACCTTGCCCCGCACAGCTGCGCACGCTGTTTATTGTTTGCAAATATCGGCGTGTGCTAAACTTTCTATTGATACCTTGGTTAGCTTTTACATTTAAAGGAGCAGTTTTTTGTGATGACTCGGCCTACCGTTTTTCTCAGAAAAATATTTGTCTTTGCGCTTTTATTAGTCTTTGCTTCCGCTGCCTCTGCACAGGAGGGCCCGCTATCCCTTGCGGATATCATGACAGGGCTGAATGCTGCGAGCAGCGGCATGACCAAGTCGCAGCTGAATACCTATATCAAACAAAGGGTTGAGAAACGGGGAGTTACGTTTACTCTCTCGAGTGTCATTCAGCAGGAACTGGTTCGAGCAGGCGCCGGTCCGAGTCTGATCGCGGCGATCCGTGCCAACGGGCCAACTGCCAGCCAAACTTCTACAACCAAATCCACTACAAAAGCTCCAAGTATAAAGTTCGACAAGGTTTGGGTTGAAAAGAATCAGACTAAAAGCGGTCGAAAAGGCATGATCGTCCATGCGAAATATACGGCCTATAATCTCCTGAATACCCCCTTGCAGTTGACTGTCAGGGTCCAGGATGCAAAAAAGCAGATGATCAAATCGGCCAACAAGTCTTTCGCAAACAAAAGTGGCCAGTTCGCTCTGTATAAGAACTTTAAGCCGGGTTTTGATGCGGCCGTTTATAAAGACTGGTCGGTGTTCCTGCCTTACGGGGAGCTAAACCTGTCACCGGGTACACACAGTCTGAAACTTGATGTGGATATCATTTATCCGGACGGTAAAATCCTTCAGCACCTAGTGATGTATCCGACTTCCGTTGTGATTCCAAAGCCTTCCCTGCGGCCCCCAAAGGGGATTTTTGACAAAATGTGGGTCGATTACGGAGTGAGACAAAGCGGTGAACTGGGTATGCGCGTTCATACCAAGATCAGGGTCCGCAATCTCAAGGACCAGCTCTGTTACCTCAAAATCAGCTTCACTAAAGATAATGGAGAGGTTCTGAAGGCCGGAAACACGCTCTTCGCAGACGGAAATGGAGGTGTAGCGTTGTTCAAGGAGTTAACCCCCGGCTATGCAGCGACCGTCTATAGTGACCTTTCTGTGTTTCTGCCCTACAAGGAACTAAACCTGCCGAAGGGTAAATACAATCTAAAGATGCACGCAGACCTGACGTATCCCGACGGCGGAGTCATTACCCATCTGAATTATTATCGGTTCACATACACCAAACGCTAGGTGTTGGATCTAGCTAGAAGTAAGAAATACCTACCCCGAATTAAAAGATGAAGAAATATCTCAGCCTTTTTTTCGCAGTGTCTGTTCTCGTCTCGTCGGTTTTCGCAACTGTTGCCGGAGACCGCTTTTCGCTCAAGGATTTTAAGAAGGCGCTCAAGCGGGATTCTTCCGCGGCGAATAACTCACAGCTCGCAAAGGAAGTGGTTCGCAAGGGGGTCACATTTGAATACACCAGGAAACGCGAAAAGGATCTCCGCAACTGGGGCGCAAACGACGAACTCATCGATGCCATTTATCAATCGATTGTAGATGAAAGCGATGAGGAACGTTGGTACCGCGATTTCATGAAGAAATACAAATCCCCGGAACGAGACACGCGCAAGGCCGCGATGATGAGAGGGAGACAGTATCTTGGGAGATTTGAAATGAATTCAAGATTTGCGGGGAACGTCTCGAAGATTAAGGAAGAGATCAAGTACCTGGAATGTGAGTTCAACCCCGATTTGGACTGCTAAGACTAAGTTCAAGGTTCAAAATCTGTAGTTCAAAGTTCAAGGTTCAAAGTCGAGGTTTTGATTTTGAACCTTGAACTTTGAACTCATCTCCGAACTCAATAGGCCCCAACCACCGAATCGACCTTTGTGCCGCCCGCTTCCTGGGCGATTTTGACCCCGACCGATGCACCGATGCGGGTTGCGCCGGCTTCGAACATCTTTCTGGCGTCGTCAATTCCCTTTACACCGCCCGATGCCTTCACGCCCAGATCCCTGCCGACCGTCCGGCGCATCAGGTCTACATCCTCAACAGTCGCTCCGCCTTTTGCGAAACCGGTCGATGTCTTTACAAAATCGGCGCCCGCATTCTTAGAAGCCAAACAGGCTCTTACCTTTTCTTCATCGGTAAGCAACGCCGTTTCGATAATCACCTTACAAAGCACACCGTTTTCATGCGCGGCATCCGCAACTGCCCTGATATCGTCCTCGACCGCACAGTCATCACCCGATTTCAAAGCACCTACGTTGATAACCATGTCCACCTCCCTGGCCCCGTTAAAGATCGCGCGCCGCGCTTCAAAGGCCTTGACATCGGGAAGCGTGGCACCGAGTGGAAAACCGATTACTGTGCAAACCGGTATGCCGGATCCTTCCAGGAACTCATTCGCACGTTTTACCCAGGCCGGGTTCACACAGACCGAGGCAAATCCGTATTTCGCCGCCTCGTCGCAGAGCTCTTTTATATCTTTGTCAGACGCCTCCGGTTTGAGGAGTGTGTGATCGATGAGTGACGCCCAGTCTCGAGCGGTCGAGGTCTCACCCAAAACGATTCCGATACGGTTGGCTCCTGCGTCGACGATCCTCTCGACATCGGCATGGCAAAATGACGGACAGTGGTCCGCGTCAATTCTTGCGAGTACCTGATCGGTGATCTGCTCGACCAGCAGTTCGTACTTAGAAATCGGCATAGGATGATATTAAACAACGCGTTCGGACTTATTGCAACGTTTA
>JABDKD010000071.1 GCA_013003215.1 Pyrinomonadaceae bacterium | reverse complement strand
CTGCGGCTGCCTTCAGTAACGTAGATTTTGGCACCCATGATCTTATCCAGTAGATAATTCCCGGCTCGCAAATGCTCCGCCTTCTTTTCAGATGCGGGAACACTCAAGACGACATGACTTTCGTAGCCTGTCTTCGCCGCCGCCGAAACCGTCTGCCTGACGTGATTAGACTGGAGCCCGCCTTGGGTGATTATGCAATTCGCTCCCTGATTCAATGCTTCAGCGAGGGCGAACTCGAGCTTACGAGTCTTGTTTCCACCATGGGCGATCTCCATGACATCGTCACGTTTGATATAAAGAGCGGGCCCGCCAAGTGCTCCCGACAACCGATGCATCTTGTTACAGGCGGTCGGCAATGTGGTAAGGGGAAGTCTCGGGATCGTGTCGAGGTCGATATTCGCGGTGTTCGTAATCGAGGACTGGGCACTTGTGGCAGTCGAGAACCCCGCGACGAGGGCCGCCATTGACGCCCGCCTTAAAAAGCTCCTTCGGTCGTGTTCGTCGTTGATCATCTCAAGTTCGATAGTCGATGGTAGCGGTACCTGAGTGCTCGACAGTTAACGATAGTCGTAAACCATTGACAATAATTAGTTAATGCACTCTATGGCTGATTCCGGAGCACATATTCTCACTATTCACTATTCACTATTCACTATTCACTATTCACTATTCACTAATTTCGCTTTTTCTTAACAACAGAAATCGTGACCTTTGAAGGGTATCTGGCCGAATGATGAACCGAGTTGTTCGCGACCACACCTTTCACCTCGTCATAGTTGTTTCCACCTGTATTCAAATTCCTGTCGAAGCGCGGGAAATTACTGCTCGAGACTTCGATCCTGATCCGGTGTCCCTTCGCGAAGTAGTTGCTCGTGTTCATAGGCTGGAAAGCAAACTCATACACTTCTCCGGTTTCCATCCAGGCAAGCGGCTTGTCATACCCGTTCCGGTAACGCATCCGTTGAATAGTCTCGTCGAGGTTGTAGGCAGTACCGTCTGGATATACGTCGATCAGCTTGACAGTGAAGTCAGTGTCTTTCGCATCTGATGAAACAAAAAGAGTTACGTCGATTGGCCCACTTAGTTCGATGCCTTCTTTAAGAGGTTCGCTTGTGTATACGAGTATGTCCGGCCGCTCCTCCATCTTTCGCTGGTCGAAAGCACCGCCGCGGACCGCATTCCCGGTACAGCAGACATTGCCGCCGTAGGAAGGGACCGGGTTCATCGGGTCATATTTGAAGCTGTCGGGTTTATCGGCAGCAGGAGGAGTAGATGTCAGGGCTCCATCTCCGTTCAAGCTGTTCGCTCTTCCGCCGCTCGACAGGTAGAAGGTCATCGGTTGGGCGCTTGCGGGCGGCCAGACATCCGAACTCTGCCACTTGTTCATCCCCATCGTGAAGTAGCGGACTTTAGGCATCTTCTCGAGGATCCCGTTGTCTTCGCCTTTCAGGAAATGGTCAAACCAGCCATAGGTCATTTCGTTGTAATCCAGACGGGCGTCGCCCATGCTTCGTTCTCCGACAACCGTGTTTTCAGTCGCCCTGCGGTAACCGCAGTGGGTTGTCGGTGCGATCACGAGATACTGCTTGTCGCGCACCGACGGGCTCGCGGTTTTTCTGACGTGGTTATACAAGGCGAGATTCGGACCGGCAGAAACGTCGTACCAGGAAACGAACCAAAAACCCGGGATATCGATCTTCATGTCGTCATGCCAGAGGCCGCCCTTATACCAAGCCGGATCGTTTGGCGCCCTCTTGATCATCGCGCCACCGGTGTCCACCGGCATCTCGTCGGCAAAAATGCCTTTTGGTCCATCCACCGCCTTGATGATGTCCTTCACCGGAAGATGTCTGAGTGCCTTTGACCAATCAACGCGCGGACGTCGCTGCGCCAAGTCGAATGATTTAGAAGCACGGATCAGGTCTTCACGCGACGTATTTGCAGGAAACATAGGTCTGACCTGATTCTGCTGACCCGATAGCCAAGCTATGAACAGCATCTGGACGGCACCGCCGCGGTACCAGTTGCCCTGTTCGTAGTACGGGCCGACACGCCCGACACCGGCTCCGTAGCCCTGCGCGATCATCGTCGTAAACGCCTTATGGCCCTTTGCCGCGACAGCCATCTGCCATTCGGCGGTCGACGAGCAGCCGATCGCACCGACCTTTCCGTTCGACCAATCTTGCGAGGATATCCAGGTGAGCGCGTCTTCGCCGTCCGTTAAAGGAGGCCCAAGAATGTCGTAATTCCCTTCGGAGAAGAAGTGTCCCCGCTCATTCATGACAACATACGCGTATCCGCGCTTCACCGCCTCGACGATCCGAGACATATTCCTGGGAGCACGAAGGTTGACGTCCCAGAAATTGAAGTTATACGGAGTCCGCGAGAAAACGGTTGGGTACTTTCCGTCACCTTTCTTTGGATAGTAAACATCTGCCGCCATCCGCTTGCCGTCCCGCATCTTGACCATCATCTTTCTTTCGACAACGGCGATCTTCTGCAGCTCGGCTTCGGTTGCGTTTCGCTGTGCCCGACGTTCCTCGTCGGATGTGCTGTCCTGTGCAAGGACTGAGTTGAAAGACAGGCCGATTAATGCGATGGCCAGCAATAATGTCGAGAAGATTCTGTTTTTCATCGTTGATTAGGTTTCGCGTATTTTGTCTAAAACTCCATTGTCATGAGATTCGCGAAGATCTCAATCCCATCCCAGAGATTTTGAATACGGATATTCTCATCGGCGGCGTGTTGATTATTGTCGTAGTTAGCGATCGGCACGGTAATCGTTGGAAAGTCATCCAGTGTTTCCGTTACGATCGATAACGGGAGGCTTCCTCCTAGCGTCGGAAGTGTAACAATATCACCATTTGCAGCCGTGCGAACCGCTTTGATAGTACCGATCGAGAACGGAAGATCCATCTTTGTCCTCTGTGCATTGTAACCGCCTGATTCTCCCAGGAATTTTGCGATCAGAGGATACTTGAGACGCTCTGCTTCGGTAGGTTCCCGGTCGATGACATAAAACCCCTGCTTTTCGATATGCTTCCGGAGCTTTTCGATCTGGCGTTTGTGATCGTTGCCCTTTACGAGCCGAAGGCCCAAAACCGCATTCGCTGTGGATGGAATTATGTTCCTCGCCAGACTTCCAACATTGCCCGTCTTCATCCCGTTGATATTCAGCGAAGGCTGATTGAGCAGTTCGAGAAGACTCTTTCCTTTTCCTTCCGCCTCCGAGAGCCCGAGTTGTTTCTTGAGCTCTTCGTCATACTGCGGTGCGGAGTTGATCGCCTCGATCTCTCTGGTGGAAAGGGGTTCGACATCGTCGTACCATCCATCGATCAACACCCGTCCGTCGCTGTCCTTCATTGTGTTGAGAAGCTTTACAAGCCGGAAGCCGGGGTTGGGCGACCAGTTACCGTAATGTCCGCTGTGAAGAGACCGGTTCGCTCCATAAACCGTTAGGTCTACTGATGTTACGCCGCGCACTCCAAACACCACCTGTTTCTTGCCGGACTGATGGGCGGGACCGTCACAGATGATCCAACCATCCGATTTCAGAAGTGCCTTATGTTTCGTAATGATTTCCCTGAGATTTGAAGAGCCCGCCTCTTCTTCGCCCTCGAAAAACAGCTTTATGTTTACGGAAGGGGTTACGTTCTTCGCGCGCAGTGCGTCGATCGCCTTGAGGATTGTAAAGGTACCGCCCTTATCGTCGGAAGCAGACCTTGCGTAGACACGCCATTCGGAATCGATCTTTGTTGTTTGTGCGGGAAAAGGAAGTGACTTACCGCCGGACTTTAATGCCCCTGAACGCAGAACCGGTTCCCAGGGTCTGCTGCCTGTCCATTCATTGGGATCGGTCGGTTGACCGTCGTAATGAGCGTAGAAAACAACCGTCCGTTTCGCGCCCGGAACGATCCACTCACCATAGACTGCGGGTGGCACCTTCTTATCTGCTGCTGTCAGCAAACGCGGTTTTAGCCCGCGTTTCTTCAACTCATTTACCAGGTAGTTCGCATTGCGGTAGATGTTCTTTGTGTCGGAGGCGACATTCGGTATCGAAAGCAGATCAAAGAATTCTTTGAGGATCTTATGTTCATTTTTTTGACGATAATCGCGAACTGAGGTTGTTACAGTAGATTGCCCGACCGCGTGCGCCGCGATGATAAGAGTTAAGGAAACAATATAAATTCGTTTCATAATCAGTTAGGTCAAATGCTGGAAACAGACACTCACGATGACCGGTACTCGCTTCTTTTTATTAACCCTAAGGCACTTTTGGCAGAAGCCAAAGCAATTTCACCTAAGCAGCGAGCATTTCAGCCACCTTACGACCGGTTTTCATAGCGGCGTTGAGCGATGGGTAGGCCATGTAATCGCCACACCGATATGTGAAGTCGTTAACCTGATATTCTCCATTGCTCGGCGTAGAACCAAGATACTGGGGAAGGGCTTCCGGGATCGCATACGTTCGCAGATGTTTCCAAGAGTGTTTAGTTCCGAACCATTCTTTTAGCTCTGAACGAACAGTTTCCTCGTCATATTGTTTATCGCCAACGATATTGACGGAGATTAGAGTTTTACCTCTTGGCGCATAACCGGGAACTACAGCCGAGGCGGGGAAAATATGATCGATAATTTCGTTTTCGTTTGAGTTGATAATCAAATAAGGATCGCCGTCAAGGTCTAACGAAGTATCGCTTACGAAATACATGCACTCCGTTTTATTGAAGCTCGTTTCCGAATCCACTCCAAGCAGTTTGTCCGCGGTAGTGGCGTCGGTCGCTACCACGATTCGATCTGCTTCGATCGCTTCTCCATCCTCAAGCTGAACGGTTCTGCCATCGATCCTGGCCACTCGTTTGCCCAACTTGACTTGATGCTCTTCGAAATCAGCCGCGATCTGCTTAGGGATCTCCTGCATTCCGTTCTCCGGAACAACGACGTCCCCCTTGGCAAACTGTGAATAAAGAAACCGGAATAGTTCCGCGCTGGTCTTTAGATCTCGCTCCAGGAAGACCCCGCGGAAGAATGGTACAAAAAAGGATTCGACCATTTTGTCGCTAAAACCGTACTCTTTGAGAAACGAAACTGTCGAGTTATAGGGCTGGCTTTCGGTCTCATCTGGATCGGCACTCCCACGGGTGCTCAAGTTCAGCCCGAGCACCTTGAGCTTGTCCCCCAAACCACCGACGGGTGATAGCAATGCCTGTGGAGCTTTCCAGATATCCTTGAGGGGATTTGGCATCAGGACAAATTCATTACCCACACGTATCCGGGCCCCCGATGGCACCTTAACAA
>JABDKD010000038.1 GCA_013003215.1 Pyrinomonadaceae bacterium | reverse complement strand
ACTCTGAACTCTGAACCCTGAACTCTGAACTCTGAACTCTGAACTCGAAGCGAGCGCAACCGTTTCTTCAGTCCGCCGCATCTCACAAATCGATGAAGCCAATCAATATAGAAGACTTAAAAGTCGCGAAACCATGCGGTGTCGGTTGGGGTCAGATGACCGGCGACAAAAAACTCCGTCGCTGCGATCTTTGCGAACTCAACGTCTATAACGTTGAGGAAATGACCAAGCGTGAAGTCATTCGTTTGCTTTCTAAGCCGAATGGACGAATCTGCGGAAGGCTTAGAAGAAGGGCAGACGGCACAATCATTACGAGGCAGTGTCCGAAAGGCCTTCGCGATTATGGAAAGCGTGTCGCAAGATTCGCAGGTGCTGCCCTTAGTGCTGTACTGGCTTTGTTTTCTATATCTTATGGGCAAGCAAAAAGCGGCTCCGGCAGATCTTTAGAAACAAGGATTGAGCGGGTTGAAGCCGAAAAAAGCAGTATTGCAGCGGTAATTCAGATTTTCGGCTCTTCTTCATTGTCTGACGTAGAGTTTGTTTTCCACCGGGAAGGGCAGGATACGCGTACGGTCGTGAAAAGCAATGATTCTGGAAAGTTTGAAACCGGAGATCTTACGCCCGGAGTGTATGTCGTTGAGGTATCGATTCCTGGTAAGTGGAGCACAAAGATCCAAAGACTCGTACTGAAAGAGAACGAAGCGGTTCGCCTGATAATCAAAACCAGACCCCTGCCGGATTCTATCGTTAGAAGTGCTTCAGGAGCTAAGTATGTAGTGCTAAGAGGTTCTATCACCGATGAATCAGGTGCGGTTGTCCAGGGGGCTCTGGTTACCGTGCGAAGCCTGGACGGAGCTTCTTTTTTCTCCAAGGTGACCAACGAGCGTGGACAATTTCACATCGGGGTTTTCGAAGGATTCTATAAGATCGAAGCGAAATTGGAAGGATTTGAAACAATAACCATTCCTGAGTTTGAGATTTCACGCAAGGGATCGTCAAGACTTCCGATTACATTGAAGGCTAGTAACCCAGTTTTGAAAGGGCCTCGCATAATTGGCGACGAAATCGTTCTTTGGGGGGTCATTACAGATTCGGCCGGTGCGATTGTTCCCGGGACAAAGATCACTCTTCGCAACCGGTCAACGAAGAAGACCTTGAAAATCACATCGGATGAGAACGGGATCTTTGCAACCGAGGATTTGCCTACCGGAACATATGAATTGAAGATAAAGTCGCCGGGGTTTAAAACATATCGAGTCAAGGAATTGAAAATCGTCCAGGGTGAAGCTAAAAAGCTAAATGTAAGCCTCGAACCCAAAGACATTACGGTTACGGTCGGAATATTTACAACAGAACCTACGATAGATATGGGAAAGACCGATATCACAACCACGGTGTTCAGCCGTGACAATGAATAATGCAGTTATACATTAGACGGCTATGTAGCCGAAGGTGACAATCTGTGAAAAATTCTACCAACTCAATTGCCCCGAGCTTCAGCTCGGGGTACCAGGCAATGAAATAATTCGGGGCTTAAGCCCCACAAATTGATTAGGCATCAGTTCCTCCAGCTGAAGCTGGAGGCAATTTAAAAGATGCGACCCCGTCGGGGTCGAACGATTCGCGGAAGAAAACCCGGCAGGATCCGCAAGGATTGAAAAAGGGAATTGAATTGTGGCGGAAGTGGCTTGACTAAAAGAAAAGAAATCGCGATCAACAACCCATTTCTTCAGTGACTTCTCGGTTTTTCCTGCCATCTACGCCAAAGTTACGCTTCTACTCTTCGAATCACTGCTTATCAATGACATTAAGCAATCTCGTCGCCAGGCCAGATTTCAAAACAACTAACTTGTCATATTGTTCCCTGGCCAAAGCGGCCATGCCCAAGTTGTGATAAGCAAGTCCCAATCCGTAAATCGCATTTGGCTGGTTTTTATTGATCGCGATTGCCTTCTTATAAGTCGTCACGGCTTCGGTATATTGCTTTAACTTAATATAGTTGTCGCCGAGATAGACCCACGCCGTAATCCATCTTGGTGCTTTGGCCGCGGCATTTCGATAATTGGGCAAGGATTTCTCGTATTCCTTTGAATTGTAATAAACACTGCCCAATCCCAAAAAAGCGTCCGCGAAATTTGGGTCGATTCTAATAGCTTTTTCGTAACTTTCAATCGACTTCACCAACAAGCCTTTGCCGTTATAAACTTCGCCCAATCCTTTGTAAGCTCTGGCGCTGTTCGGGTCCAAAGTAATCAGTTTTTTGTAGGCGGCTTCAGCATCACCCATTCGGTTTAGCCTCTGATAGGATTTTCCAAGATTCAACCAGGCGTTCTGGTAGTTGGAGTCCAGCGCAACCGCCCGGCTATATGCCTTTTCCGCATCGACATACTTCTTGCGCCCATAATTTGCCACGCCGATCTCATAATAGACCCATGCTGAATCCGGCTTTAACTTGAGTGCTTCCTGATACGTTGCAAGTGCCTGTTTGAAATTGCCCGCCAGATCCAAAGAGTTTCCGAGGAAGACGTAAGCGTTAAAAAGATCCGGCTTGAGACGAATTGCATCCCGGTAGACCCGAGTGGCTTCGGTGTATCGCTTCAATTCGTAATATGAATTAGCGAGATAATAATCCACATTCCAGCTTTTGGGGTTTGTTGCTTTTACTTGTTCTAGTTTCTTGGCGGCCTGCGAGTATCGTTTCGCCTTATAGTCTGCTACGGCGTCCTTAAAAAGCTTATTAGCATCGGCTTGGGCAACCACCGAAACTGTAGAGAAAATCAACAATACTAAGAGCAAAATCGGTGACTTTTTCATTGTTCTACCTCACTGAAGGATTCGTCGATCGACATTGCACAATCGAGGATTCATAGCAGACGCGAATTGTTTAGTTCCTAATTTCGCGTAGCGCCATTAATATAGCACCAAAACTCTGCCGAAGTACTATTTCCTTCGCTGCCACAAATTGTAGTTGAGGACTTGGCCTGAATGTAACATGACTCACAGTCCGTACTGGACGGATGAGGGATTCCAGACGGGACGCAGGCGACCAGCCTTTAGTGAGCGACCTGTGTCGCGAATGCTCTTTTCAACCGTCGCTGGCGCGACAAGGAAAACGTCTTGTGTGTCGTGTACCGTGAGCTGCGGCCTTTGGCCTTACCCACGGCTAAATTCATGCTGTCCCTGCGGGACGGTAGATAATTTCCGGAATTTATTAGATCACGCCTAAAGGCGTAACTCTGTACTCCGATCCCTGTACTTTAACCTTTAACCTTGAACCTTGAACCTTGAACAGCGAACGCTGGAAGCGTTCGCTACTCCCATTCAATCGTGCCGGGAGGCTTGGAAGTGATGTCGTAGACAACGCGGTTGACGCCGCGGATCTCTGAAGTAATTCGGGATGAGACCTTTGCGAGAAAATCGAGCGGCAATCTTGTCCAGTCCGCAGTCATACCATCGGTCGAGTTGATAGCACGCAGCGCAATCGTTCTTTCGTAGGTCCTGAAGTCACCCATAACTCCGACCGATTTGATCGGGAGCAGCACCGCGAATGCCTGCCATGTTTCGTTATATAACTCTTCCGCTTTGAGCTCATCCATAAAGATCTTGTCGACCTGCTGCAGTAGTTCGACCTTTTCTTTTGTAATATTTCCGAGAATGCGAACCGCCAAACCCGGCCCCGGGAAAGGATGTCGTTGAAGAATTTCTTCGGGGATGCCCAAGTCAGCTCCAATCACCCTGACCTCATCCTTGAATAACTCGCGCAGCGGTTCGATCAGATCGAGATGCATCTTTTCAGGAAGACCGCCAACGTTGTGATGCGTCTTGATCGTCACCGAAGAACCGTGGACCGGAACCGATTCAATCACATCGGGATAGAGTGTGCCCTGAACAAGCCATTTCACACCACCGATTTTCTTGGCTTCCGCATCAAAGACATCGATAAAGGTTTTCCCGATCGCCATGCGTTTCTTTTCAGGAAGTGCTTTTCTGCCGAGTGCCTTGTAAAACGTCTCCGAGGCGTCTACACCAACCACGTTCAAATGCATGTTCTTTTCATACATACGAAGGGTGTCTTCAAACTCCCTGTAACGAAGAACCCCGTTATTCACAAAAATACAGGTCTGACGGTCGCCGATCGCCTTGTGAACAAGTGCCGCCGCGACTGTCGAATCAACCCCGCCGGAAAGACCGCATACTACCCTGTCATTGGGACCGACAATTTCCCGAATCTTTTCAACTTCTTCTTCGATAAACTGGGCCGGTGTCCAGTCGCCTTCAACACCGCACACGTAAAATAGAAAATTACGCAAAAGGTCCTTGCCCTTTGGTGTATGGGCAACTTCTGGATGAAACTGGACGGCGTAGATATTTGTGTCGGGGTTCTCGATCGCAGTAATGACATCACCCGTGCTCGCTGTTTTGTGAAATCCTTCGGGAAGCTCCGTAACGTGGTCGCCATGGCTCATCCAGACATCCAGCTCTTCGGGCAGATTGTTGAACAGCCTGGTTGGTCCGCTCTGGCGTCTCAGTTGAGCATGACCATATTCACGCTCATGCGCAGGTTTTGTTTCGCCACCCAGATCAACTGCGATTAGTTGCATGCCATAGCAAATCCCCAGAACCGGTACCTCGAGGTGGTCATAAAAATCCGGATGCAAACGGGGAGCGTCTTCATCCGACACGCTCGAAGGACCACCGGAAAGGATGATCCCTTTTGGGTTTAGCTCCCAGATCTTCTCCAGGGGTTTATTGAAAGGATGGATTTCGCAATAGACACCCTGTTCGCGCACACGCCTTGCGATGAGCTGGGTGTATTGGGAGCCAAAATCGAGTATGAGAATTAGTTCGTGCTGAGAAGACATTGATTGACGAGATTATACGTGATGCCGGGCAGAAACCTAACCGCAGAGAACACAGAGTCCACAGAGGTGCTTAGTGCTAGATTCCATGGGGGTATGTTCTTATGCAATGTAGATTTCGAAACAAAAAAACCAAACCACTATCCTCCGCGAACTCCGTGTTCTCCGCGGTGAAAACTATTCAGACTCTTCCGCGGACATCGTCAACTCATTTTTGATCCGCTTGATGTTACCGCCGATCGAACTGACTTTCTTCACGATGTGCTCGTATCCGCGGTCGATGTGATAAACCCGGTCGATCATGGTCTCGCCTTTCGCCGCCAAACCGGCGATCACCAGTGAAGCAGATGCACGTAGATCTGACGCCAGCACTTTTGCGCCCGTCAATGGCGTCGGGCCGGTCACTGTCGCTTCATTACCATGAATTTCGATATCGGCACCCATTCGATGAAGCTCCGCGACGTGCATAAAGCGGTTTTCAAAAATCGTCTCCTTAACAACCGACTTTCCTTCAGCCTGAGTCATGAGTGTCATGTATTGTGCCTGCATGTCAGTTGGGAATCGAGGATGCGGTTCGGTCGTAACATCGTTTGCGCGGAGGCCTCCTTCCGAACGCTTTACATGAAGCGTTGCGTCATCGGTCTGGTCAATAGAAACACCGGCCTCGCGAAGTTTTTCAATAACAGCTTTGATGTGTTTCGGCTCACATTTCTCAATTGTGAGCTCACCATCGGTGATCGCGGCTGCCACCAGAAATGTTCCGGTTTCAATTCTGTCCGGGATTATCGAGTGCTCGGCATCTCCGAGACCCTCGACTCCTTCGATCGTGATCGTCGATGTTCCCGCACCTTCGACCTTCGCACCCATCTTGTTGAGTAGTTCAGCGAGGTCTTCAATCTCAGGCTCACGCGCCGCGTTGCGAAGAACCGTGGTCCCTTCCGCATGGACAGCTGCCATCATGACGTTCTCGGTCCCGGTGACCGTAACGGTCGAAAACTCCATCTCCGCACCGACGAGTCTTCCTTTTGGCGCAGTCGCGACGACATCGCCGGACTCGAGTGAAACTTTGGCCCCCAATTCTTCAAAAGCCCGCAAATGCAGGTCAATCGGCCGGGTTCCAATCGCGCAGCCCCCGGGAAGCGAAACTTTTGCCTTGCCAAACCTGCCAAGAAGCGGCCCGAGCGCCAAAACGCTCGCACGCATCGTTTTTACAAGTTCATACGGAGCTTCAAAAAGCTCGATCTCAGAGGCTGTAATCTTGTGCGTGTTCTTCCCCGGAGTCAGCGTTTCCGCACCCAGGTCTTCAAGAAGTCTGCGTTGTGTAATGAGGTCACGGACGTAGGGCACGTTGTGAAGTGTTACCGTCCCCGGAGTCAATAAAGTCGCGGCGAGGCACGGCAGTGCGGAGTTTTTCGCACCGCTGATCGTCACCTTTCCATGAAGAGCGTTCCCACCCTTGATTAAAAACTTATCCATATTGAATGAAAACTGCGCAGACACGCACGCAGTTCATTAAGGTTCCTTTATGGGGGCTAAAACGAAATCTTATCACGAGTCTAAGATTTCAAAAACCTGTATCAAGGTCATTAAACACAATATTTGGGGAAACATTTTGTGCAAAAACAGGTTAAGCGAGCGTTCAAACGATGCACAGCGACTCTCCTCTTGATGTGCGTTACAATCATAAGAAAAAAATGGAGTTACCTATGAAGCGTATTCTTTTGTTCGCAACGTTCATATTCTCAATATCGATTTTTGTACTCGGAAACCAGGCCGGTACGCTGGTTACGGCGGGAAAAGCAGGTCCCTTTAAGGTCGGTATGACGGTTGGTGAGGCCAAGGCAGTATCGCCTGATTATAAATATAGCCGTACTTCGGATGGGGAGGGGATCGCGCTGGTAGCGGTTGAGAAAGCGGGAAAACTGATTTTCACGTTCTACGCAGGAGAAGAAGATCCCGATGCCCCTCTAAATGAAAAGGCAGTAATCGAACACATACAAGTTTGGGATTCGGCATTCAAAACTAAAGAGGGAGTTGGTCCGGGAACGCCCATCAAGGATGCCGAGGTAACATATGGCAAGGTCAAGGAGATCATGCTGAGCGAGATCGAAGCCCGCGAGTATATTGAGTTTATGAACTCGCCGAAAGCGATCACGATGCGCATTGAAGGAGCGGGAATTTTTGAAGGAAGCAGCAGGAAGACTGCTAAGTATCGAAGCGGTGCTAAGATTAGGTCTTTGATAATTAACGGCGATGGAACAGAGACAAATGTAG
>JABDKD010000037.1 GCA_013003215.1 Pyrinomonadaceae bacterium | reverse complement strand
GGTCATGAACTGGCTGTTTTGGAAGGTGCCAAAGAGATACTGGAAACCGATAGACCGATTTTGCTTTTCGAATCCGGGAACCTTGTAAATGGCGATGTAGTGAACGGGCCCGTCTTTCGATTCCTTGAATCAATGGGCTTCGAGGGATATTTTTTGAACGAAAGACGGCTGGTAAGCGTTTCGGATTTCGATTCTGAAATCCACTTTATTGATCAAAGTGCCTATCAGAATTTTGTATTTGTTCATCCGACTGCGCTTAACTGGGAATCGAAGGTTAGGCCGTATAAGGTTAACCGAAGTGAAATAACGAGTACTGGATTTCAGGGTGATTCTCGCGCCGTTAATTGATCGGGAATCTGATCCTTGGTTAATCGGTTTGCAATCGCGGGTTGGCGATTGGAGATTTGAGGCGAAAAGCTGTAAATTTGTACGACTAACTGTTTTAGGAGATAAAGAATGCAAGAAGCATTAGGAATGGTTGAAACCAAAGGACTTGTGGCTATGATCGAGGCGTCCGACGCGATGGTCAAAGCAGCCAACGTTCATCTTGTAGGATACGAGAAGATCGGAGCCGGGTTTGTGACCGCGATCGTAAGAGGAGACGTTGCGGCCGTAAAGGCGGCGACCGACGCAGGAGCCGCAGCTGCACGCAGGGTTGGTGAACTCGTAAGCGTACATGTCATTCCAAGACCGCACGGAAGCGTTGACGAAACTCTTCCGGTCGCTTTGAACGGCTAAACATATGCGGATTGCCAGGATTTTAGGCACAGTGGTTTCGACCCAGAAAGACGAAAGGCTTCGCGGGAAAAAACTGCTTGTCGTTAAACCGATCAACATTGATGGCAGCGACCGTGACGACTATGTTGTCGCGGTCGACACCGTTGGTGCGGGGTTTCACGAGAGGGTATTGATCGTAGGAGGTTCTTCTGCCCGCATGGCTGAGGGCAACAAGGATTGTCCCGTTGATACGGCGATTGTTGGAGTGATCGATTCGATCGAACTAACCAAGCCGGATAAGAAGAAATAATGCAGCTTGCTCGAGTGATTGGAAATGTAGTTTCGACCGTGAAGAACAAATCTCTGCGCGGCCGCAAAATCATGATCGTGCAAAACCTAGACGAGAAACTGGAACCGGTTGGGCAGCCCTTAGTTGCGTTGGACGCGGCCGGCTGCGGAATGGGAGAGCTGGTATTTTGGTGCCGCGGAAAAGAGGCCGCCTTTCCGTTTAAGCGCGACCCGACGCCAACCGATTGTACGATCGTTGCCATTGTCGATTCTGATGAACACGTGAATAACTTCGAACTGAAAACTAAGAACTGAGAACTGAATACTTTGAACCTTGAACTCTGAACCTTGAATTGACAAGTGATCATTGGTCAATGGTCAATGAAAAGATGATTCTCGCCCGTGTAATAGGAAACGTCGTCGCATCTCACAAGAACCAGCGCTATGAGGGTTCGAGGATCATGCTGTGCCGGATGATCACACCGGAAGGGAAGGACACTAACACGACTCTACTTGCATTGGATGCCGTCGATGCAGGGGAAGGCGACAACGTTCTTATTGCGCGTGAAGGATTTAGCGCATCAACAGCGGCAACCGGGAAGCCCGGCGCGGCAATTGATTCAGCAATCGTCGGTGTCATCGACCGCGTCGACCTCCTGGAAGCTGACAAATAGCGGTCTCACTCCCCCAGCCATTTCATCGTTCCTGAATCGGTCGAAGACTGACTTGAATGTTTTCTGCCAGTGCCCTTTCCGCATTTTGGACAAACGCCGACCGACCATGACCGCCTTACTCTAAGCGTTCTTTTTCTTTCAAGCGTTAACTTGAACCTATGGCGTCCTCGCGAGAACAGGTTTCGCAGACGAAAACGGGTTTTCATAATTGCTCCAGGGCCTGCCTATTGGATTACCACAAAATCGATGTCATTCCGGGCGGTATCCAGGTTTACAACCTGTGTGTCATTCACAAATTGCAGCTGTTTATGCCAAACGGCTACGATGTAGGTCTCGCCAGCCGGGACATTGATGAAACGATAGTATCCGAACGGGTTGGAGGTTGTTTGATACGCCGCGTTGCTAGTTGCCTCGATAAGTGTGATCACTACGCGTGGGACCCCACGCCCTTTCGGCGTTCGAATCCTGCCGGCGACTGAAACAAGGGCCGCGGTAGGGGCGAATGGTTCAAACGCCCAGAAACCGTCGCGGGTAAAAAACTGGCCGCCCGAGACATTAGTTCCAGCAAAGCCCTGGCCCGACGTGCCGTCGAGTTCGAATTGTCCTCCGACAGCCCGTCCCCCTGCATTCGTCGTGTTATGGCTGAGATCGAACTGTCCGCCCGTCTGGGCGAATGTTGCGGCTGTCAAGGCAAGGATTGCGACGATGATGTTCCAAGTTCCAGGTTTCATGTTTTAAGTTCCTCGGTTTAGAGCAATGCTTCGCGTTGCCGATCGGGCGAAGCCCGATTGCATGGGATATTCATGTCGATCGTCGTGCTTTGCACGACGCTGCAGTGCAAGCACTGCTCTAAACGTCTTTTTGCTAGAGCCGAAAACGCACAATTACCAAAGACCGGGTCGGGGTGCTAAAGATTCGTGCTCTTTCTCAAAATTGTCCATTGTCCATTGGGATCATTGTCTATTAGTTTCGCTCCGCTCATTGCGGGCAGGGATGCCCGCGCTCCATTTGCATTGCACTTTTACCAAGATCCGAGTTGGGTTACCGAGTCCGAGTTTTTAAGTTTTCAGCTAACAGTTTTCAGTTAAGAGTTGTCAGTCATTAGTCATCAGTTCATCAACCTCAGTTATCATTCCGCCTGCAAAGCGCCGTCTCTTTGTTCATCGCGCAGACGATTGCCTTAAGTGCTTCGAGTTCCGCCTGTTGCTTTTTGAGTGTCTCCGCCTGGTTGCGTAGTTTCTCTGCCTGGTTTTCTATGACGGATTGCTGGTCGCCGACCTTTGTTGTCAGCTGGTCAATTTTTTTCATTTTCCTTATTCCTTTTTCCTTCAGTTTTTCGATCTGCAACTGCTGCTCGTTTACAGCATTTACCAGCACCACGCCGACCCGGTCATACTTGACACCTTCGATCTGGCCGTCTTTAGTGGTCGTAAGCAGCGGCTCGACTTCGGCGACTTCTTCCGCAACGAGTCCCATGTCCTTCATTCCGCCATCTTTCCAAACGAAGGACACCGGTCGGAGCTGCCTCACGAGTTCGAGACCGCGTCCGAAGAAACGGACGTCGTCCTTGTAGCGGATGCTGGAAGAGCAGGTCGATAAAAGATCGCTTGCATTTATGCAGACATTAGTAGGTCCGCCGATCGCAAGTTTCCCGACCCGGATCTCGTCAATTCCGTCGCGGCCGAGCTGAATCGTATTGCTGAACGGCACGACTGCGTCCGAGCCGACCACTGTTGCATATGACAAATTTGTGGATCCCATTTCGGCATCGGCTCCAATAATCGTGTTGTTGCTTCCGGTCGTATTGCCGTTTCTGCCGGCATCAGCCCCTACAAAAGTGTTAAAGCTTCCTGACGTATTGTTCCTGCCGGAGTCAATGCCGAAGAATGCATTTTTGGTCCCAAGCGTATTTTCCAATCCCGACAATCTTCCGAAAAACGAATTCTGGTTCGCCTCATTGTTATAACCCGCCTCGGTACCAAAGATAGAATTGGAATTGCCTATTACGGAAACGCCTGCACCCATAGCTTTGAAGCCGAAAATCGCGTTTGAAGATCCAGATACCCTGTGTGCCGCGCGGCTACCGAAATATGAGTTTTGACTGCCGCTTGTGTCTGCTATCCCGGTTGATGATCCGAAAAAGGCGTTATCTGAACCTGTCATATTCGAAAGTCCTGATAAGTTGCCGAAAAAGGAGTTATCGTTTCCGTTTTCGTTATCCTGGCCGGCGCTCTTTCCAAAAAACGAGTTTCTTGTACCTGTCGTGTTGTTGGATCCCGAATTCGCACCAAAGAACGAATTGTCGCTGGCGGTAGTGTTCGAACCGCCCGATGACTTTCCGAAGAATGAGTTACTTGCCCCGGATGTATTGGCTGAGCCCGCCAATGAACCAAAGAAAGAATTGTCGCTCGAAGCCGTATTAGCGACCCCGGTTCCATATCCAAAAAACGAGTTATTGGCGCCCGTGTCGTTGTTAAATCCGGAAAGCGCGCCGAAAAAAGCGTTGAAGTTCCCGGAAGTGTTTTGCGGGCCTGCCGAACCCCCGACGAAGGTGTTGCTGTTGCCGGTATTCGAGTTTCCGGTAGAAACTCCAACGAATAAATTTCCGGTCCCCGCGTTGCTGAGTATCCGGTTTCCTCCAATGTCGAACTGGGTAGCGGCATTAAGAACGTTTGCGGTCCCCGTTCCGCTAACATTGAAATTGGACGTGGTCTGTTGAGTTGTCGAGTTTTGTATAAAACTGCCGTTCATGAGGCCGCCTGAACAAGTCGAAATCTCGTTTGAACCGTTTTGGCAGAGCAATGTTGAACCGCTGGTTCCCAAAACGCCTATTCGCACGCGATCGAGGCCGTTTCTTCCGAGTTGAATCGCATTGCTAGAAGTGACAATGGCGCTAGCGCCAATTGCTGTTGCAAAACTTAGATTTCCGGATCCTACATCCCCGCCGTATCCGAATACCGAGTTGCTGTTCCCTGAACTGTTTGTATCACCAGCAAATCGTCCGAAGAACGAGTTATTGGAGCCTGCGAGCGTCAGTCCTCCGGCTGCAACTCCGAAAAAGGAATTACTGGACGCTATGTTCAGTGAGCCCGCGCCCGCACCAAACATCGAGTTTCCTGAGCCTGATCCGCTTGCGGGACCCGCAATATAGCCGAAGTAAGAATTGCTGCTTCCGGTGGAATTATTGAGTCCGGCCGACCTGCCAACAAACGTGTTTTGTGAACCCGATGAATTTGACTGACCTGTATTCACGCCTAGAAAGGTATTGTCAACGCCAGTATTTGCCGGACCCGAATTGACACCGGCGAAGAGATTATTGCTTCCGGCATTGCTCAGAATGCGATTCCCGCCAATTTCGAACTGGGTGGTCGCGTTAAACGCATCGGCACGCCCGGTACCGCTGATAAAGAAGTTTGCCGAGCTTTGTTCCGTGGATTGGTTAAGAATAAAACTTCCGGCTCCCGCTGTAGTGGAACACGACGAGATTTCATCCGATCCGTTCTGGCAGAGTAAGGTGTCGCCTGAAGTGCCTAGAAGACCAATTCTTACGCGATCGGACCCGTCGCGGCCAAGTTGAACTGTATTGCTTGAAGTGACAACCGCGTTTGACCCGATAGCCGTCGCGAAACTGAGGTTTCCGGAGCTCATATTGGCGCCTGATCCGAAGAGGGAGTTGTTTGCGCCGGAAGTGTGTCCGTTTCCAGTCAAGAAGCCGAAAAACGAATTGTTCCCACCGCTTGAAGTTGTCAAGCCTGAACCGGCACCCATGAACGTGTTTGCGCTGGCCGTTGTGTTCACCTCACCGGAAAAACTGCCAACAAAACTGTTGTTTAACCCTGAATTATTCAATTTGCCAGCCCCAGAACCGAAAAATGAATTGCCATTTCCGGTCGTATTGTTCAATCCAGAGTCTCCACCAAAAAACGAGTTGTTCACACCCGCATTTACCTGTCCCGCGCCAACACCCGCAAAAAGATTATTGGTGCCCGGATTACTCAGGATGCGATCCCCGCCGATCTCAAACTGGCTGTTTGCGTTGAAGACCGACGCTTCTCCTGTACCGCTGATATTGAAATCGGCGCTGCTTTGTACGGTAGTTGAGTTGAGGATAAAACTTCCGTTCCCCGCAGTAGACGAGCAGGACGAAAGTTCCTTCGAGAAGTTTTGGCAGACAAGTGTGGGACCGGAAGCACCAAGATTTCCTATCCGTACGGTATCGAGCGTATCGCGGCCTATCTGCACTGTGTTTGAGGCCGTTACAATCGCACCGGCCCCGAATGCGGACGCAAATGTGAGATTGTTTAGGGATGTGTCGGCGCCTGAACCGATAATCGTGTTCGAACTGCCGATCGTGTTTGTGTCGCCTGCCGAGTGTCCAAAGAAGGTGTTGCTGTTTCCGGTCGTGTTCATTGTGCCTGCCGATCTGCCAAAAAAGGAGTTAAACATACCGGATGTGTTTGCCTGTCCGCTCGTAAATCCGAAGAAAGAGTTTTGAATCCCTACATCATTTAGAGCACCAGCTCCCGTGCCGTAAAAGGAGTTCTCATTTCCGCTCGTATTGTTTGCACCGGCTGAAAAACCGAAGAACGAGTTCACATTCCCGGAGGTGTTAGCGGTTCCGGCTCCTGCACCAAAAAAGGAATTTGCGCTGCCGTTTAAATTCGCGTTTCCCGCAGACCTTCCGAAAAAGGCGTTGTTTAGCCCGGTAGTGTTTGAAGCGCCCGAACCGATGCCCGCAAAAATATTGTCGGTTCCTCCAATGCTCAATACACGGTTGCCGCCGATATCGAATTGCGTAGCTGAATCAAAGATGTTCGCGGTGCCGGTGCCGTCGATATTAAAATCGCTGGATGATTGCTGGGTCGTCCCGTTCTGAATGTAATTGGCACTTCCGGCAAGAGGGTCCCGTGCGTTGGTCATGCGTGAATCGGTTGTCAGCACATATTGGCCCGCGGCAACTCCGCCGAGGTTTGAGGCGTCGGCGGCGGTCAAAGCGCTACCTGCGGTCGCGGCATTAAGGCTTTGAATCGAATAGGGCGTGCTGTTCAAGACGTTTCGCGGGGTCAGCTGGGTAAACGCACCTCCGCCGGCGGCCCTAACGCGTATATCCAGGAAGCGTGCCGCGCCGGGAAACTCATTTCCAAATTCGAGTCGGACAGTAAAGACGCCATTGGTTACAGTCACATTCAGTTTTTGGATCGTGGTCCCGAGCTGTGTACCGCCTGAGGATGCGTCAAACAGGCCAAATTCAAAATCATAGTCCGCATTTGCTGGAAGCGAGCCATCGATGAGCCTTCCCTGAAATGTGAATTCGGTCGTTTGCGTATATGCAAAACAGCTTAGAAAAGTGATTATTATCGCGGTTGCGAGGATTGATTTCATTCTGTATTCCTCCTTTGTTTGCCGGAAACTCTTTTAATTCAGGCAATTGTTTTATAGAATCTGTACAAATTAAGACGTTAGATAAATCATTTGCGCCTCATAGCCCGACCATAGCTAAACGGCGATGGCGAAAACCACCAAGAAACGTTCAAAAAAAATTCAGTAAAATATCATTAAAGCTGTATGTCATTGGAGGAAGGAAAGTTATACCGATTTGGCGATTTCACTTTGGATACCTATGAACGCCTTCTCAGACGGGGAGACGAGTCCATCCCGATCCCTCCAAAGGCCGTGGAGACGCTCATTCTATTGGTTGAGAACCATGGAAAGCTGTTGACCAAAGACCTACTGATGGACACGCTTTGGGGCGATACCTTTGTCGAAGACCGAAATCTTGCCCAGAACATATTTACGCTTCGGAAAGTCCTCGGTGAGTCCAAAAATGGCGACAAGTTTATAGAAACGGTACCCAAACGGGGTTACCGTTTTGTTGCGGATGTTTTAATCGACGAAATTGCTGAGGCGGAGATTACCGAAACCACGACGATTACCGCCGAGGGCAATGTTTCGTCCCGGATAATTGCCCGGACAGTAAATGATGCCGTGGAGTCGCTTGATAATCGAGGATTTCCATCGAAAGGCCCTGATTCAAATGAGTTGGCAAAGGCAAGCGGACGGGATTCAATTACCGGGCATCGGAAACTTTATGCAGCTGTTGGGACAATTGCCGTCGCATTTACCTTGCTGGGATTTTGGTTTTGGAATTCTGAAACAGATGCCAGACGGGAGCCTGGTTTTCCGGGCATCAGCGGCGAAAAATTGTCGGTTGCGGTGATGCCGTTTACATTTGAAGATGACGATCAGGATCTGGAATACTTGTCTGAAGGGCTAACTGAAACGGTTATTAACGGACTATCTTCCAATCCAGGGCTTCTAGTCAAATCCCGCAACGCTGTCTTTCGATTGAAAGGCAAAAGATTGCAGCCCAAATCGATCGGCAGGGAACTGGATGTCGAGGCGATTCTACTCGGTACGCTTAAACAATACGGAAATAAAATCGCGCTAAACCTCGAGCTAATCGATTCTGAAACCGAGAATGTTATTTGGGGTGAAAAGTACAGCTGGAATATGAGCGAAATATCGGGACTTCAACGCGATATTGCGGTGAAAGTCTCCGCTGGTTTGAACTCTAGATTGAACGAATCAGGAGAATCGAGGCTGACCAGGCAGAAAACCGCCGACCCGGAAGCGTTTCAGGCCTATCTGAGAGGCCGGTTTCATTGGAATAAACGAACCGCCGGCGGGATTGCGAAAAGCATTGAATACTTTAAGCAGGCGATTGAGATCGATCCTAAGTATGCACTTGCTTGGAGCGGCCTTGCGGATGCTTATATAGTTTTGCCGTATTATTCCGACACGCCTACAAAGCAGGCGATTCCAAAAGCCAGAAAAGCTGCAGAAACAGCACTATCTTTGGAACCGGAGATCTCGGACGCACACACTTCGCTTGCCCAAATCGCAAATACCTACGACTGGGATTTTGAGTCTTCTGAAAGCAGATTTAAAAAAGCGATCAAACTGAATCCCAACAACGACACGGCGCATCTTTGGTATTCGGAACTTTTGAACGTTACCGGGAGGCATGATCAGTCGATAATTGAGGCTAAAGCTGCGCAAAAGATTGATCCGCTTTCTCTGGTGAACAACATAGATGTTGCCGTATCCTATTTTTTTGCCCGAAAATTCAAGAAGTCCGTCGGAGAATTCGAAAGGACCGCCGAAACTTTTGCTAAGAACCCGGACGTTTACTATGGCCTCGCGCTTTCGAGGGCGCATGCTGGTGAAACCGAAGATGCACTTGCATCCTGCAGAAAGGCGGTCGACTATGGGGGGAATACTTACGAGCTTTGTCTTGGGTATGTCTATGCTTTTTCCGGAGACAGGGCTGCTGCAGAAAGGGTTGTTAAACAATTTCAGGGCGGCAACGAAAACAACGAGTATCAAATTGCTTTGATCCATTCTCTCCTCGGAAACAGAGATGTCGTATTTGCTAAGCTGGACCGCCTTGTCGATTTGAGATCCGTTTCGGTATTGGGGCTGAAGGTAGAACCAGCGTTTGACGCTATTCGAAAGGATCCCCGTTACGAGAGGATGATAAGCAGGATCGGCCTGCCCTAATCGCCGGCGCCTTGGCAAGGGTAAACTCGATAGCCGCCCAAAAAAATGCCCCGCTTAAATCCTAACGGGACATCTTTCTGAATTAATAATATTTTTAAGTTAGTTCGCCGAGTTTGTCGCCGGAGCAGTTTTGGGTTGGCTCTCACGCATCGTGTTTGGATCCGGGAGCTCAGGTGCCTTCCTCGATCCTTCGTCAGCCTTGAAATATGGTTCCTCTTCAAAACCGACCAGGCTTGCCGTGATGACTGTCGGGAACTGGTTTCGCGTCGTGTTGTAATCTGTGACGACCTTGTTGTAGTCGATCCTAGCGACGTTGATCCTGTTTTCAGTTCCTTCGAGGCTGTCCTGCAGTTTCAGGAAACCTTCGTTTGAACGGAGGACAGGGTAGTTCTCCTGCAGAACGAGCAACCTGCCGATCGTTCCGCCAAAGCTGTTATTTGCTTCAAGAATAGCCTGCTTCTGTGCCGCGGTCTTTGCACCGCCTTCGCCGGCCCCCTGTGCCTTAACAGCATTCAATAATCTCGACCTGGCATCGGCGATCTTTCCAAAGACTTCCTGTTCCTGGACGCCGGCGGTTTGAGCAGCTTTGACAAGGTTGGGGATCAGGTCAGCACGTCTCTGAAGCTGGCTTTCAACATTCGCCCATTTTCCTTTTACCTGTTGCTGTTTCTCAGTCAACTCATTGTAGCTGCAGCCGCTCAAGCCAAAAGCCACCACCATCAGAATCGACAACATCATTACTCTTTTCATTAATATCTCCTTGTAAAACAGCCGTTAAACCGGCAAAGGGGCAGATTCAGTTTCAAGACTGTTGACCGCCGCGATCACGCGTTCAATCTCGATGAGGTACTCGCCGAACAGCTCGTTCGACGAAGTTTCATCATATTCCGGGGATGCGTTATTCTCCCGAATATCAAATATTTTTTCAAACGGCTCTCCATGAAGCCGCAGTTCTCTCACGGTTTCCTGAACTATGTCGTGTTTCTTGATCGGAGGAACTTTTCCGATCAGCAACAGGACCGCTCGAAAATCCGCTGAGAAGCTGGTCAGGCTGTCAGACATAAGATCTTTCAAAGCTTCTACTGATGTCGAGGCGTGTATGTATCTTCTTCGGAGCTTAAGCAGATTGCTTCGGAGTTCGAATTCGGTTTGATGACGGAGGTACCGATCGGAAATATTGATTTCGGCAAGAACGTCTCTTCCATAAAGGACTTTTCTGGCGTTTTCCATGTAGTGAAACTCAATGGGGAAAACATCACCTGCGCTCGCAATTTCGTCTTCGGTGAAATATACAGGTACCGGATGACCAAGGCGGTTCCACTCCCTGGCACACGCGTGGGCGTTGCGCAGGTCGATCGGAGCGATCTTCTCGAGCACGATCAATATGTTGTAATCGGACTCATGAGGCAAGAAATCACCGGCCGCAGCCGATCCGTAAAGAACGACGGACACGAGATTATCACCGTGTGTATCTTTTAAGTCTTCTACAAAATTTTCGAATTGCTGATTCATTTACCAACTACCTCCGGCACCGCCGCCGCCAAAACTGCCGCCACCGCCAAAACCGCCCCAACTCCCGCCGGAACTTCCTCCCCAACTGCTCGAGGAACTGCTGCTTGATCCCCCGCCGCCGGTCAGAGCACCAATTACAAGACCGCCGGCAATATCGATCAAAACCTCACCGACATCGATGTTGCTCTTGCGTTTCCGTCCTTTTCCGCCCCCGCCGCGACCGCCTTTATTCGAACTCTGTACGCTCCACACAATGAAAATAATGAATGCTATGATTCCGATCGCACAACAGATGATATCCGATGCACTCGGGCCGTAATCATCATAATCTGTGAACTCTTCTTTCTCCTCGGTCTCACCGCCAAACGGGGGTTCTTCACCCGCCTGCTTCGCTTCGACCGTCTTAATATATGCATCGATCGTATCAGCGATTCCCTTACCGTAGTTTCCTTTCTTGAATTCAGGGACCAGCATGCTCCGCTGGATCGAACCGACAACACCATCCGGCAATTCGTCCTCCAGATCTAGGCTGACCTGCGTAAAATACTTGCGGTCCTTGATCGCTATGAACAGCAATAGTCCGGGGTCATCATCAACCCTGGCACCGATTCCCCAGCCTCTCGCCACTGCCAGCGAGTAATCGAAGATATCGATATTCCCCGTGGTATCTACGACTGCGACAGCCATTTCGACCTTAGGATCGGAAGACTCCGCGAAATCTAGAATTCTTTGTTCAATCGCTTCTTCGGTCTCCGAGTCGATCACGCCTGCGTAGTCCATCACGGGGCTTGTGGGTTCCGGGAGCGGGGACTTGTCGATGTCGAATGGACCGTCTTGGGCAGAAACAGGATGCGAAATCAGGAAGATACCTACAAGGAGCAGGGAAGCCCAAAGGGTACTAAATCGATCAGCTTTTATTCGGGTATTCATCCGTAATTAATACGAGGGCGCGATCCAATCGGTTCGGTTTACCCCGCGATTTCGTGCAAAATAAAATGAACAATAAAAAACATTGCGACACCGGCGAAAACGGCGAGAGATACCAGGGGATTCCTGCCTCCGTGATGATTTACTTCCGGGATAAGATCACTCGCAGCAACATACAATGTCACACCCCCGGCGAGCGGAAGTGCATAAGCGACCGCTGAATCCAGATTTGCTCCAACAAAATAGAATCCGATGACGCCGGCAATTGTAACGACCCCGACCAGCGCAGTCGCTTTTAACACATCACCAAAGCCCTTTCCTGCCGCCAGGACCATCGAAGCGATCGTAAATCCTTCGGGGAACTTATGTAGAAACACGGCAAGAAACATAAGTAATCCCAGTTTCGCGTCGACTTGGTTCGCCGCAGATATCGAGACACCGTCGAAGAAGGCATGAATGGTGAGACCCCCGATCGCTGTGTAGGCTGATGAAGGACTCAGTTCGTGATGAGATTGAACCTCCTCACCCAAATGAAAATGGGGTGCGATCGTATGCTCAAAAAACTGTGTAAGCAGGTATCCGCACAGCAAAAGCACCATCGGCCAAAACAGGGCGCCCGAAATGCTCAGCTCCTCGCCCTTTGCCCACAGCTCGATCGTCTTTGGAAGTATTTCTACAAAGGTGATTGCCAGCATAAAGCCGGCACCAAGCGACAAGATGTACTGCAGAAGCTTTCTATAGTGCTTATAAATCCCTGACGGGAAAAGGACATAACCCCCGAGAACCGTGGCAGACGCGGTAACGAGGCCGTAAAGCAACAAATAGAAGAATGCTGAGTCCATATTAGGGTTGAAGCATTATACATTGCCATATTCGATCAAAAAATACGAAAGTCGCCGATAATCGATCAATCTTAAGCACTTGAATAATGCAAAAGGAGAGAAACGTCTTGACAGGATAGCCAAAGTAGGCGTAAAATCTGTTTCATTAAGTGGTTAAGGGCTTTGACAGCCTTTTCAGAAAGAAGTAAATCTTCACAAAAAGTGTTTAAGTTAGGACGGTCTTAAGCACTATTCTTCCTCAGACTTGAGAAAAAACCCCTAATTTGGGTCAAAAAGTTACACAATCCCGGGTCATCCCGGATTCAACTTCTGGTGTTTAACATCCAGACAACTAAATAGGTTTTTGTTCTTTGAATTGTAAGGCTGAAAATCCGCATGTTTCTGTGCTTCTGAACGAATCAGTTGAGCTGCTGGAAACTGACCGCGGCGGCCTTTTTGTAGATGCGACACTGGGCTCCGGTGGTCATACCG
>JABDKD010000035.1 GCA_013003215.1 Pyrinomonadaceae bacterium | reverse complement strand
GGTCATGACCATGCGGAGTAGGCTGTCTTAGCCAGTTGAATGTCATGAATAGAAAATCGACTGGTTGAAATCCGGGCGGCCGGCGGGTTTTAATCCCTCCGGCCGCCACATTTCTAACATATTTAATAACTCACGGGCGTTTCTCCGGAATCTATTTCGCGTGTAAGGTCGCCTCGATTTGTTCTTTGAGTTTGTCCTCGCATATGCTTAGAAAATCTTAGCAGTGACTGCTTAAAGGAAACTTTTATGCCTAATATTGGAGAATGGATAGAAGTAAATGATTCGATGCAACAAGATTACAAATATCAAATCGTCTCAGGATCCGGTAGAGATTTTGATTCGGGTTTTAATCCTGAATTGAGCCCAAAGGAAATGTTAAAGGCAGGAGTTTTCGAAGGAAAATATCTTAATGACTGTCGGGATGAATTCCCTGACTCGTGGTTTAGGCAAGCAAAGATCAGTGAAACCGCGGACCCTTCGCTTAATTACTTTGGTTTAAAAAGTCGCGAGTCTCTTCAGGCTTGGCAAGAGAAGGGGTGGATAATTGAACCTGACCCGAGAGGATGGTTTCAGTGGTATTGCCGCTATTATCAGGGTCGCCGGATCCCCGATGTCGATAGCAAACAGATTAAGCGCTGGAGAGGGTTTGCCCGTCATGCAGGGCAAATAAAAGCAAATTGCGAAGCCGGTGATCTATCCTGTCGACCAAAACAGCGACAAGCATTGCTTCAATGGTCATATGATCCATTTATCTAGAAATTACAGCTGCCCTGTGCGATGTTCAGTCTGAATTAATATGAACATAATTGACAAGATTAGAAATATTGATCGGTATAACGAACTCGCTCTCTTGATCGTGAAATACGGTCGCGCCGAACTCGTCCAACAAGCCGGCCTCGGCGATATATTGGGCGGTGATCTGCAATCCACATCAGCGAAAGCGGAGGAATTCACTGCAGATCTCGAAAGGCTGGGAAGTACCTACGTAAAGCTCGGACAATTGCTTTCCACACGGGCAGACCTTCTTTCGACAGAATTCCTGGAGGCGCTTGAAAGACTTCAGGACGATGTATCTCCCTTCCCTTACGAGAAGGTAGACGAAATCGTGTCAGAAGAACTCGGCGTCAAAATCTCAAAGGCGTTTTCTGAGTTTGAAAAAGACCCGATAGCAGCTGCATCAATTGGCCAGGTGCATAAAGCAAGATTACGCGACGGCAGCAGGGTTGTCGTCAAAGTCCAGCGTCCCGACCTCCGTTTGGAGGTTCGGAAGGATTTGGAGGTCATCGGCGACATTTCAGAACTGCTGGATGAGAAGACGGAATTCGGTAAGCGCTATGAATTTCGAAACACATTGATCGAATTAAAGAAGTCCCTGCTCAGAGAACTGGACTTCCTGCGTGAAGCTTCGGCTCTCATCACGCTTAATAAGAACCTTGAGGAGTTTGAAAATCTAAAAGTCCCGCTTCCCGTCGAAGACTACACAACATCGCGAGTCCTGACAATGGAACATATCGACGGGCGGAAGATTACGGATATCGGCCCGCTCGGTCTGATGGATCTCGACGGTCAGAATCTTGCGAACGAGCTTTTTCACGGATACCTGCAAAATATTTTGGTCGACGGATTCTTTCACGCCGATCCGCACCCGGGCAACATTTTTGTTACGGATGACGCCAAGATCGCTCTCATTGACCTTGGCATGACGGGTTACCTGACGGCCGGCTTTCGTGAGAATCTGTTGAACCTTTTACTCGCCATAAGCGAGGGCCGTGGAGAAGATGCGGTTCGAACGGCGTTGAAGATTGGCGAAAAAAAGAACAACTTCGAATCGGCCTCGTTCAAGCGCGAGATTACCGATCTCATTATATCCAATAGAAAGTCCGGTTTGGAGAAGCTGGAAACGGGCAGAATAGTCATCGAAATTACCAAGATTTCTGCCGAATGCGGTTTCCGCCCTCCGCCCGAATTTACGCTGGTCGCAAAAACTCTACTCAACCTCGATAAATCCGTTAAGACGCTCGATCCTGAATTTAATCCGAACGAATCACTCCGGCGACATGTTGTTGAAATTGTCGGTGGGCAGGTCGTCGAAAGCGTTTCTCCCGGATCAAAAATGGCCACAGCAATAGAGTTAAAGCAACTGCTGGAGAATGTCCCGCCAAGTCTTAACAAGATACTCGAAACTGTTGCAAACAATGAGCTCAAATTGAACGTCGATGCTATTGACGAGAAAACGTTAATGAGCGGATTTCAGAAGGTAGCTAACCGTATCGCGATGGGTTTGGTACTTGCGGCTTTGATCATCGGGGCATCCATGCTAATGAACATCGAATCAACAATAACCTTTTTAGGATACCCTGTGCTGGCGCTGATACTTTTTTTAGCCGCCGTAGCTGGCGGGATCCTGATGATCTACTCAATCCTTTTCAACGATTTGGACACGGAGTAAGATATTTCGGGTTTCATGAAAGACGACGGAATATTTTTTTCAGGTCTAAAAACAGGGATCTATATCTTGAGCTTTCTGCTTGTGAGCTTTACGGTCCTGCCGTTTTTCAGGATGAACTCATGGTGGATCCGGCTTGGAGATTTCCCGCGAGTTCAAATCGCCTCGCTGGCGGTTATCGTAATCCTCGCAATGATTCTCTTTCTAAGGCCGTTTAATCTCTACAATCTCAGTTTGATTCTAGTGCTGTTTCTATGTGTCTGCTATCAAATATATTGCATCGCGCCATATCTTCCGATCTACCGGTACGAAGTCCAATCGACAGATGAGGACTTACCGGGGAAACCATTTAAACTTTTTCTTTCAAACGTTTTGATCGATAACGAAGATGCATCGAAACTTGTATCCACGATTAGGGAAGAGGATCCGGACGTTATTTTTTTAGCTGAACCGAATCAACGTTGGATCGATGACATTGGCGTCCTTAAAAAGGACTATCCTTATTCCGTCGAGAAACCGCTCGATAATGCCTATGGGATGGCTCTATATTCGCGCCTGAGGCTGAAGAATACAAAGATCAGGTATTTGGTGGAAGACGATATTCCTTCGATTCACACCGATATAGAACTTTCCTCGGGTGATTGGATAAGATTCTTTGGAGTTCATCCGCGGCCACCGGTTCCAGGCGAGTCGGAAAGATCAACCGAGCGCGACGCCGAATTGGTGCTTGTCGGCGATATCGCCCGAAATACGGAAAAACCGACAATCGTGGCCGGCGACTTGAATGATGTCGCATGGTCGCGAACGACCGGGCTCTTTCAAAAAGTAAGCGGGTTATTGGATCCAAGAGTTGGCCGTGGGCTTTACAACTCATTCCACGCTGAGTACGCTTTTCTGCGATTTCCGCTTGATCACGTATTTCATTCATCACACTTTCGCTTAGTCGAATTGAAGCGCTTACCATATATCGGATCAGATCATTTCCCATTGTTGGTGGTACTAAATTTAGAAAGCGATGCAAAACGAACTCACGAAACACCTGTACCCGATCGAAACGAACTGAAACAGGCAAATCAGATTGTTCAGGAGGCTGAGGACGTGGTAAACAAACCGCTGGCGAATATTGGAACGGATTCGAACAAGGAAAAGAAGAATATAGGGCAATAGGGACCGGATTTTCTAGCTTTCAGGATGCGGCACAATACCCGAAAAAGCACACTTCATCACGAATTATGCAACCGTGGAGTTGCATTTCTACAAACGTCTAGATAGTATTTATGCAACTAGGAGGTTGCATAATGGATATCCAGCAAGACCGCATTGAGAAGATTGTCGAGCTATCTGCACCGGTTTCAAGGGTTTGGAGTGCGATAACGGACCACGTCCAATTCGGAGAATGGTTTCGAGTCAGACTAGATGGGCCGTTCGAGGTTGGAGCCACGACGACCGGCAACATCACGTACGAAGGATATGAACACATAAAGTGGGTGTCCGTGACTGAGGAGATGACGCCCGAGAGCCGCTTTGTATTCTCATGGCCACCGAGTGCAGTAGATCCGGATACGGAGTATCCTGCGGACGCTAAAGTCACATGTGTATTCGAACTTGAGCCAACAGAAGACGGAACCCGGCTAACGATCACCGAATCGGGCTTTGGACAATTCCCCGAAAAGAAGCGGCTGGATATACTTCGCTCCAACGCCGAAGGCTGGGACATTCAGGCCAAAAATATCGCGGACTACCTCAGATGATGAATTCCGCGACATTCGAACATGCACGTGTGTTTGCGGCGCTAGGCGACGGGACGCGCCTCGAGCTGGTTGCTCGTTTGATCCGCCATGGCGACAGGTCGATCGCTCAGCTTACGAGCGGCCTCAGGATAACCCGGCAGGCGGTCACCAAGCATCTGCGGGTACTGGAAGAAGCAAAGGTAGTTTCGCGCACACGAGTCGGCAGAGAGAGTCGGTTTGCAATCCAAAAGGAAACGCTCGAGAGTGCCCAGGACTATCTGGCTCAGGCATCCGCTCAATGGGATGAGGTTATCGCTCGCATCAGGGAATCCGTTGAGGAGTAGGTGCAGAGTTTAGGATTTCACCCCCCTCGCCATTCGTTGGACTGTGACGAAATTCACCTAATGTATTCATTCTCGTCAGGATGCATCAAAGAGGTTTGCAACTTAATGACATCAGTCGCTGCACCGAGCGTCGGAGACGCGTCATAGATTAGCCCCGCGAGCAGCGAAGCGAAACGCGGGGTTACGATCGGAATAAGGCATTGGAGCCCTGAAAAGGCAAAACCTATTGAAGTATTTCGCTATGTCGCCCCTGCCGGGGCTAAAACCTCGGGTACAAAATAACCCCGCGTTCAGCGCTACGCGCTCCACACGGGGCTAATTTTTTACGCATCTTCGATGCTGGTTGTGAATCCGAACCCCGATAATCTTTAACGCGACCTCTCACTCAATCTTCTTCGCAAAAATTTTATGCACATGATGCTTTAGAGTGGCGCCCGTCACCTTGCCCTCTGAATCAACACTGAAAGTTATTGAATCGATTGGAGATATCGAAAACTCGGTATCCGAGACCGGCGTAATCTCGCGTTTCGCCGCAGGACCGAACTGAAGGAATAACTTATCGCCCTCCCGTGAAACCACCATATGCGAATTCATGAACTCGTACTTACCGACATAGCTGTCGTACAGCTTTCCTTCTTTCTTCAAGCGCTCGACGGCCTTGGCGCTTGCGATCTTGTCGTCGGCACTATCTTTTGCCGGTTTCGGTAGAACGCTGTCTTCCTTGATTCCCGCCGCTTCAAGCCTTCTTACCGTCTCAGCAGCATTTTTGTTATCGGGATCCAGCTCCAGCGCCTTTCGATACGTGACGAGACCCATTCCCAACTGGCCGTCTGAAAGGTACGCCTCGCCGAGACTGTCATATGCCTTGGACGACTTCGGAAAAATCTCAGCATTCAGTTTGAATATCTCGATCGCGTCACTCGCGAGCTCCGCGCGAAGCAAACGGGTTCCAAGCCTTTTAAGTTCGCCTTCGGAGAAATCGTAATCAACCTTTTTGTCACCGCGTAGCCTACGGTATTCAGCAACAGCCGCGGCTCCCCCTTTTTCCTTGGCAGTCTCGAAGAGAGCATCGACAAACGATTTCTTGTTGGCGGTTTTCTGCTCCTCCGTTTTGTCCTGAGCCACCAAAACGCCTCCAGCCAACGACACAATCGCAAACATCAAAAACAGCTTTTTTTTCATGATCTTCTCCCTACCGGCATGAATGTACGTTGGACGCCTCAAGGTATCATGGAATGGTAATGATTCGAATGAATTATCGCCCGTTTCAATTGGCGGACATTCATTTTGACGCGGCTAAATTGCTACAAACCGTTCCTTAACATTACGCACGCAAAATGACGCAAAATCCCCATGTTCATCAAGACTAGAATATGGCTAATTCAACGAGTGCAAGTATATGACAGTTCCAACTCTGTCATATGCTTTGAAGCTTGGCCGTTCAGCACTGAAAGACCTGTCTGGGTTTGGCAAGATTGCAACGCCCCGGATCCTCCGAATGGAGGCGTTTGAGTGCCCATGGGTTATTTGACCCACGAAAGCCGGATGAGCACTCAACGTTTCGAAAGACAATTGAATACGAAATGGAATCTTGATTAATTGTGCTAGAGTTGAGCCGGGTCAAAAATGACAAAAGTGAATGAAGAGATTCATGATTTTGTTCGCGAAGCACTAAGTAAAGGGCACTCCCGCGAGGAAATCGAGAACGTACTGGGTGAAGCCGGTTGGCCGGTTGATCAGATTGCGGACTCATTGAATGCTTTTGCCAAAATCGATTTTCCCGTTCCCGTACCAAAGCCACGCCCTTACGTATCCGCCAAAGAGGCCTTTCTTTATTTGATTTTCTTCACGACTCTTTTTATCAGCGCCTATAACCTCGGCGTACTGATATTCCAGTTCATCGATCTGGGCTTTCCAGATCCCGCGGATCCAATCGTCTCTACTGAATACATCATGGAGACAATCCGGTGGTCAGTTTCTACCCTTGTCGTAGTGTTCCCCGTATTCCTTTTCGTGGCCTATTGGGTCAAACGTGCGGTGCGAAAAGATCCGGCGAAGCGGGCATCGAAGATACGTAAATGGCTGACATACATGACGCTTTTTGTGGCTGCAGGCACCTTGATCGGAGATCTTACAACCCTTGTATATAGTTTCCTTGGAGGTGAGATCACAATTCGCTTCCTGCTCAAAGCGCTTACGGTCGGGGGTATTTCCGGATCCATATTCGGATATTTCTTGTGGGATTCGCAGCGGGAGGAACGGGAGGAATGAAATTGGGCGTTCCGGGCAAAGTACTACAATTCCTTCTCATCGGAATCGTCGTTGCCGCAGTGGGAACGGGACTATGGCTCCTGGGTCCAATCAGTGAGCAGCGATCAAAAAAACTGGACGAAAAGCGAATTAGCGACCTCCAGTTTATTAATGGAGCACTACAGAGTTATTGGAATATAAACAAGAAACTGCCTTCTGATCTAAAGAAACTGGAAAACCTACCGGGTGTCTTAATCTCAACGAATGATCCCAAAACCCTACAACCCTATGTTTATCGAGTAAAAGGTACAGCCAACTATGAGTTGTGCTCGGAATTCGAAACGGAATCAACCGGCACTTTGAGTAGATGGTCTCACGGCAAAGGACAAGAATGCTTCGAATTCGAAATAAAGGAAGAGAGCCGTTAGACTCACCCGCCTGGAAAACAACTTCGATAAGATGCCTTTGCGGAGTAATAATCGAATCAGCGAACTGCAACATATCGAAAGCACCGAAAAGCCACTATCCCACTTTGCGGGACTAATCTTCAACGAAAAGTGTTATTGCCGCCGAAGTAGGACTATGAATACTCTGAAAACAATTCGTGGAACCCTGGTGCTCGCATCCCTCCGGCACCCCCCTGCGGTATTCTTCAGTTATCTCTGCATTCCTTCCACTTAACGGCGCAGACCTGCATGCATGCCAACAATGACCTGATTTCGTTCGCTGTCTGGCGGTTCCTTTTGGCATTTTGCATACGACTTTTGATCTTCGCATACGTTTCACAGGAACAATCGCACGCACCCGTATCCGTGGTCCGATTCTCGGTTGTGGGCTCGTCGCTATCTGCATTGTCTCCGGTATCCGGACCTCCATCTCCCGGTTTGCTTCCGTCGGACATAAGCACCGTAGGCGGAAACTGAACTCCACGACGACTAAGCTCTTTTAGGTACTCGTCAATATACAGCTCTAACCCAGGTGTAATCACATCTTGCGGGGCTGTTGCCGGATATGCCCGCCGACCAAATGCGTACGTGAACTTGGCGTCAATGCGATCGACTTTTTTTACCTCGCCATTCGGCAGAAGCGTGCAAAGATCTGCGTTGACCTCAAATACCAGCTGTTTCTTGTCCGATTTCGTAACGTTGAGAATCAGTTTCAGGCCGTACTTCTGCATACAGATTGCCGAGTTCTCACCCTTCTCGTTGGACACGATCGCGTTCATTTTTCCGAGAGCTTCAAATTTGTACTTCGGATCCAACGGGGCGATCGTGTAGCTCTTGGTAGGATCGTCAACCGAAACCGTACGGAAGCTGGCCCCAAGGCCGTTGGGCAGCGCTTTTGCCGGCTTCTTTATTCCGTAGATCGAATAACGGTCAATCTTAGGGACCTGGTTCAAATTTCCAAAGCTCACGGACTGGAAAAATCCTGCATTGTCTCCGGTCATAGGTCCAACCGTATCTAACAAAGCCATCCCGGGTGGGGTGCCGAACATGCTTTCAGATTCCCGCAACTGGGTCTGTACGGGTCCTTCGTAGTTTCTTCCGTCAAAAAACTCGGCACTCGATATTGAGAACTGGATCTTTACGGCATCAGCATTAGAAAACCTGGGTATGATCCATGTCTGGTTCGGATCCTTTGCTATATTCGTGAAAACCAGATCCGCACTTCCCGAACCTGCCAACTCGCGTTCAAAAAACGAGCTTTGCTTTTTTTCAGCTTCCTCGGTTCCGAGTACCCACGTCCTGTAATGCGTGCTATCGTCATCTTTTTTGTAAAAGGTCTTTCCGAAAGCACATTCAAGATAGGAGCGGGCTTTCTTTCCGGCCTTCTTGATCTTGTCGTAGCAATTGTCCGTATCGTTGCCTGACTGCAATCTGGAAACACCGAGATGAACCTGACGCGAAAGCGTCTCGCTCTTCGTCACCGCCTGGACCTCGATCAGGGCAGGAGGAACGTAGTCTGACCACGCAAACCTTATACACGTCGCGCCATTCTTGAATATCTGGTTATTGAGATCGTAGACTACTTCGCCGAAGAAAAAATTGTTCTCATTTATTTCGACCTCTGAACAACCGCTTCCCGCTATACTGCCTTTATCAAGCGTCGCGCTCGGATCCGGATTGTAGAGCCACTTAAGCCAAAGGTCACGGCTTCCCGCCCTGATATACCTGCTTTCAGGTCCTCCTGAATCCTCAACATATGAACCAAGTTCCGCCTGAAACTCGGGAAACAGAATATACATTTCGGTCCCGGTTATCTTCGTAACATTCCCGTTAAGCCATTCGTATCTGTCTTTTAAGGTTGGAGCACCTTGGGCAACTAGTTTCCGGCTGAAAAGCACGTCGAAACTTCTGAGGCCGCCAAATCTCTCTGCGAGATATCGCCAGAAAGAACTCGTCTTATATTCGAGATCTTTTTTTAATTGAACGGTTTCGGTCTCTTTAGATTTCATTTTCAGGAATTCGAAGTCACCTCCAAATGGATACATTCCTAGCGACAGATCGCCTCGAAAAAGATTCTTGATGTAACCCTGGAATTTTGCATCGGCGGCAAGCACGCCTGCGGCGACAGCTGTTCCCTCGACAACCGCAGCCCTCCCGTTCCCGGCTTCCTTACTGCACCATAAGATAGATCCAACTTGTTTATCGTACGTAAACTGGATCGCGTGAAACATCTCGTGCGCCAATGATTCGTAGAGTGCCTTTCTTAATTGAAGCACTTCTCTGTTTCTGCTCGAGGGAAGATCCTGCGGAATATCGTTCAGGTTCGCATTGAGCGTGGTCTGAGAGGGATCTATTTCATTGAGATTCGATACCGATCCGCAATTCGGAGTAGTAAACAAACCCAGACCTTCCCCGCCGGGTGCGTCAGCCGGCTCGAATGGATACACATTCACCAAATACCTTTCGCCCGCTTCCGAGTCGGAGAGTAACCGAAGGTGAGGGGGCCTCAGCCCACGGCTCTCGTAAAACCCAGCGATCTCCTTTAGCGTTCCTGTGATCCAGGTTTCCCAATTCTCCAGCCGGGTCCTTTCAGCAGGGTTTAATCGCTTCTTCCGAATCCATTCATTGAAGGAATAAATAGTGTCGTTCTTCGTCGAGGACCAACGCACCTCAAACTCGTTCGTAGGCCATGGAGTGGGCTCCTGGCCCACCGAAACCGAAGCCAAAAGAAGTAGAATTATTAAAGCCGCAAAACTGCCGAATCGTGAATGCATGAGTTTTCCTCTTTTTTTTTGAGTACCTGATTCTATTCGCTGGAAGCTATTTCCGGCATTTCCCACACCGCAGGATGCACTCGTGGATTTGAATGGCACTCCTGATAGGCGTAATTATAGGAGCAAGACCCATGGAAACCAATCTTTTCTCATAAACGTCGGTTCTCATCCGGATCTTCTCGAACACAATATTTGTCAACGTAACTAAGTTCTCGTGAGATCCGAGACCCGGATTTTGAGAAGTATGGGTATATGAATTGGAGACTCCGTTTTGGCCCGAGTATTTTTCGAAAACCGAGAGCGTGTTGTTGGTTGGATGCGTATTTGGTTACTAACCTGCAATTTCTGATACCGGTCAGCCTCTTCAATCGAAGTCTTAAGAAATCAAATCTTTGTATACTGGGACTCATCGTTGCCGCTGTGGGAACGGGACTGTGGCTCCCGGGCCGAAGCATTGAGCAGCAAAATGAATACAGATAGTCGCAAGCTCGTTCCGTAGAATTCCTCTCAGCCTACGAGCGTTATAAACAACATCGCCGCAACAAACACAAAGAAAAAGAACGCCAGCATCGCCCCGACCATGATCAGGGTGAATTTCGTCGTGTCCTTCCGTCTTATCGAGACCGCGAGTCTTTCAGCAGATGTCATTTCTATGGGGTTCTGCGGAGGAGCGATTTTTGACTCGGCAACGTCCAGAATATCGAACGCGTCGGAAAACCACTGCTCGACCTGATCGGGAGGAATTTCCCACGAAAAAACATTCGTGTTGCCGCTGAAGTGCACCTGCAAATAATCGGGAAACAGCTTCATAAAACTGCGGACAAAGAACGTCTGGCCGCTAAGGGTCCTGATCAACCTCTGCTGAACTGAAGGTTCCGAAAGGAGGTTCAGGGCCCAAGGCTCCTCTTCCGCCCAAACCTTCAAATTCTTTAGATTCGCGATGTTATGCTCCATCGACTGCTCGCCCAAGTGTTTCGAGAAGAACATCGTGTCGCCGAAAGCCGGTGAGATTCCCACCCGTGTTTTCAAGCCGGTCGCGATTAAGATCTCGACCATCGGCCCCCTCGAAAAGAAAACCTCAACATCTCGTCCGCGAACTTTCCCGGCGTATTTTCTGAAAAAGATGCGATAGATACTTCCCTCAAGCCCCAGAGGAGTGAACGCCTTATCGAGATAGATCTTTCTCCGGTAGACTGTTACAAAAGCAAATCCGAATCCGCCCGCAAATATCGCGATGCCAAAGAACAAAGTTCCCGCGATCAATCCCCAGGTTCCGTCCATGAAACTACCGACTACCGAGCCAAAAACACACGAAACGACTACCAAACCCAAAACGACAGCGACAGCAATCAATCGCACTGCCACCGTTCTGGCCAGCATGGAAAAACACCCCTGCTCAAGCTTCTTATTTGGTTCCATTCCTATATTTTATAACAAGATTGAGGGAGAACTCGACCGTTCAGATACGTGTTTTTGCGGAAAAATCTTGTCGATCAGACGACCGCCTGCCAAATATCGCACCTGTGGGGATGCAAAATCAAAACCCGCGCGGAGAAAATCTCTAAGCGGGCGCTGTTTACTCTCGCTAATCAAACAAATCCATGATCGCTGCCGGGGAAACTTCGTCCGGACCTAATAGATTCCAGATGTGAGAGAGTCAGGTTCGACTTAAATGAATTTCGGGCGGATCGCATCCTGCGGAAACAGGATCGGGCCTTGTCGCCGGCCCACTGTTTCAAACGGCTGCAACTACTTGCTCACAACCAGTCTTTTGATCTCGTCATCTGACGGATCCCGGTTCTCGGCCTCAATTCCGAGGCGTTTCACTTCCATATAAGAAACTACCAAAAACGCGAGGCACAGGATCGACACGAACACACCAAGTATAAATATCATCCAGTTCGACATTTTACTTACCCCCCGCCGAAGCTCTAAAGAATGCACCGAATGACAGAATCGAGGGCACCCATACACCGACAAACAGGCCTTCGTCCCGTTGTCCGTTGAACCAGAGCCATACCGAAAAAACAAAAGAAATGAACGCCGCAGCCAGTATTAAGTAGTCCGTTTTCTTAAACATTATTTTTCTCCTCCAGTGATGGTTTCGGCAAATAAGCGGCTTCAGATTCAAAGAATGGCTTTCATGAGTTCTAATGGCGGATTACGTTTCATTGACTTCAAAACTAATTCCGCTTAGGGTCGCCTAAAGTCACACATTAAAGATTAGTCTCATATTCAAGAGCTTTGTACCATCGTTTGAGATCACGTTCAAAAAGAGCCCGAGTAATTTCTAAGAAGCCAAGGGAAACTATGAAAGTCAAAAACATCGCGTTTCTTTTTGTCGTCAGCATTATTGTCAGCGGCTGCGGTCTCTTTGGAGATTCGGAAAACGCGAAGCTGCGAAAAGAGATCGAAGAGCTAAAAAAGCAGAAGCAGCCTGAAAATGGTGCAAAGAATCCTGACGGGCTCGTTGGCGAGAAACAAAAGCGCGAGGTCAAGATAAATAGCGGATACCTCACTCTTCGTGATGCACCGGATACGAAGACGGGTAAGCTCGTGGCGAAGATCCCGAACAACGCCGAGGTCACCGTCGAGGGCTGCAAGGAAGAGAGCACGACTATTTCCGGTCGTAAAGGCAGTTGGTGTCGAGCGATTTACAAAGGAAAAGGCGGTTGGTTATTTAACGCCTGGCTTGTTGAACCCGGGAAAAAAGATTCAAAGAAAAAGTCGAAACCGGTTGCCGGGAGAGCACCAAAGTTTGAAGATTATCCCGTAAAGGAAGCCTACACGGGCAAAAATGCCGAACTTGTCATGGATGATTTTGGCAAGCAGTTTAAATCGAGACTCGAGGCCGCTCTAAAGAACGGTAAACCAAGTTTTGCGGGCAAATACATAGTCGCAAACTGGGGTTGCGGTTCCGGCGGTTGTAACACCGGAGCTGTAATCGACGCAGAAACCGGCAAAGCATATTCGTTTCCGGTTAGCCTGAGTTCCGTTTGGGTGGAAAACCCGAACAGCGACGGCGGTGATGACTTTCAAGACCACGAATACAAACTCAACAGCCGTTTGATGCTGTTCGCGGGCAACCTCGAAGGCTCGGAACATACCGATGGTGCTGATGTGATCGAGTACTACGAATTCAAGAATGGAAAGTTTATTTTCGTCAAATCCATACCTTACGGAAAGAAGAAGTAGAAACCCCACAGTTCGCTATCTTATTGTAAATACAGTATTTCGCAGCCCGGCTCGCCAACCTCCCGGGGGTCCGGGTTCAATTCCCATTACGATGCGATTTTCAATGTAGTATTCTTTTCTTTGTAAAAATTGTCTTAGCCCCTTCGTTATTCACACTGTAAGTCATGCGTATGCCGATGAGAATATTGCTGTTTATCGCCATCTTCACGATGACGGCAGCTACATCTCTTGCCCAGTTTTCGCACAGGAAATATGTCGAAAATGAGCTGCTGGTAAAACTCCGTCCAACGGCGTCGGACTCATTTTTTGCGCGAACCGGCACGGAGAAGATCGAAGACCTATATCGCTCTGATTGGACAAAGATACGTGTCCGAAATGGAAAATCAGTTTCGGAGACGATTTCGAACCTCAGACGTGACTCCTCGGTCATCGCTGTTCAGCCAAACTTTTATTACTTCCTCGACACCACTCCGGATGACCCTCAATTCGGGTCACTTTGGGGTATGACGATGATTTCGGCTCCGGCTGCATGGGATACGGAAACCGGCGATTCAAACACGATCGTCGCGGTAATTGATACAGGTATTCAGTACACTCACGAAGACATCGCAGCCAACATGTGGATCAATCCTCTCGAGATCCCCGGCAACGGTGCTGACGATGACTCGAATGGAAAGATCGATGACGTGTACGGTTACGACTTCTTTTTTGATGACGCGGACCCCGATGACGAGCATGGGCACGGCACCCATGTCGCCGGAACGATCGGTGCAGTTGGCAACAACACACTTGGAGTCGCGGGAGTCAATTGGAACGTCCGAATGATGGCGATAAAGATCTATGACTCCACCGGTTTTGGTACGACCTCGGCGATGCTGATCAACGCCTACAACTACGTTACGGCGATGAAGCAGCGCGGTGAGAACATTCGGGTAACAAACAACAGTTACGGCGGCTGCGACGAGGCTTGCGATTATGATCAGGCAACGAAAGATGCGATCGACGCCATGGGTAATGCCGGCATCCTCAACGTGTACGCGGCCGGTAACCAAAACAGCGATGTTGACGCCTCACCGCATTATCCGGGCAGTTACGGTTCAGCGTATCTTTTGAATACGGCTTCTTCCACATCGTCCGATGCAAAATCCGGTTTTTCGAATTTTGGCATTGTAAACGTAGATATCGCCGCACCCGGATCGGGTATTTTTAGCACAATATTTAACGGGACGGGGTATGGAACGAAAAGCGGTACTTCAATGGCCTCTCCGCACGCTGCCGGAGCTGCGGCACTGCTCTCGTCCCACAATCCTTCGCTTTCAAATATGTCGCTCAAGGCGACCCTCATGAACTCGGTGGATCATGTCGCGGCGTTTGACGGCGTTGTAAAAACCGGCGGAAGGCTAAACGTAGCCAATGCTCTTAGCACTCAAACGGTCTGCGACCTCGTTTTGGATCCGGCTTCGCAACATGTTTTTCCGGAGGGCGGTTCATTTAGCATAGATGTAACCGCACCTGATAACTGTGACTACGAAATTGGAAAAGATGCCGCCGCTGTTTTTGTAGATATAACCTCTGCCTCGCCCGGCAGCGGCAATTCCGCGGTGACCTACACGGTAGGCTCAAATTCGAGTCTGCCCCGGGGCGGCAAAATTTTGATTGGTGACAAAGAGTTTATGGTCACCCAATCGCCCGGAGAGTTGTTCCCGCATCGTGGATTCATCGACTTTAACGGAGATGGTTGGACCGATCTCACGAGCATTAGAGATGAAGGCGGCCAGATGATCTGGGAGGTCGTATTTCCGAATCTGGAAGTACCATTCGGGCTCTTCGCGGATGACATTCCCATTCCGGGCCACTACGACACCGACCTAATTAATGACATTGCAGTTTGGCGGCGTTCAACCGGGACCTTCTATATATTAAAGAGCTCCGATGGCTCCGTACAGATCGTCAATTTTGGCCTCGATGGCGATAATCCCCTGGTAACACAGGACTTTGACGGTGATGACATCTATGATCTCGCGGTCACGAGAAAACAGGGTGGGAAGTTGATCTGGTACATTCTTCGAAGCTCGGACGGCGGAGTAACCATCCTTCAGTTCGGGAATGAAACGGATACGCCGATTCGCGGTGATTATGATGGCGACGGAAAAGCGGATGTGGCTGTTTACCGGCCCGAAACCGATGTACCGGCCAACACTTTTTATGTATTGAAGAGTTCAGATCAAAGCGTTCTAGGAGTGACCTTTGGGTCGTCTTCGATCGATGAGCTGGTGCCAAATGATTTTGACGGCGACGGAATGACGGACTTCGCGGTTTGGAGAACATCAACGGGAGACTGGCACCTGCTAAAGAGTGGCGACAACTTCGCTTACGAGGTATTTCATTTTGGCAGTCCCGGAGATTTGCCGACACCCGGCGACTACGACGGTGACGGCAGGACGGATTACTCGGTTTGGAGACCCGGGGCACCCGGAGGATTAGGAACCCATTTTCAGTATTCGCTGTGGCAAGGATTCAATTCGTCGGTCTACGGAGCCGACGATCGGCTCTTCCCTGCAAATATTGTCAGAACAAGATAAGCGGGGACTAATACAAACTTTTTTTGATTTTGAAGCGTCTAAGACTTCGAGTAACTCTTAAGGAAAGAATTTGAAAGATTTGTACATCCTTCATTCGCACTTCGCGTTTTGATATACAGGCTGGTTCGGGTATATTTTATCTTCTTTTCATGCGATGCCTGTTGGGCAAAATGAATATTTAAGAAGTTGGGAAATAATGATAATGAGCAATCTATTTAGTAAGTTCGGCAAACTGGGAATTTTGGCCGCGCTCTGTCTTGCACTCACAGTGACCGGTTTTGGTCAGTTGTCATTGAGGAACGCGATGGACGGAGACGGTGACGGAAAAGCGGACTATTCCGTATTTCGTCCTGAAAACAACGCCTGGTACATAAACAGCACCGGCGGCATAAACATACAGGTTTTTGGTCTGTCGAACACAGATTACCCGTCTCCCGGAGACTTTGATGGTGATGGAAAAGGCGATATAGCAGTTTGGCGGGACACGGATGGAATCTGGTATTGGCTAAATAGTTCCGACAGCACTTTCAACGCGGTTGCATTCGGAATTTCGGGTGACGAACCTGTTGGGCGAGACTATGATGGGGACGGCACTACAGACCCGGCGGTAGTCCGCCGTACGGGCGGGAACATGATCTGGTATGTGCTTGGGTCTACGGACGGCTTCACCAGCCAGCAGTTTGGGCTCTCAACAGACTATACGGCGCCCGGAGATTATGACGGCGACGGCAAATTCGACTATGCAATTCAGCGGCCGGGCGAAACAGCTTCCAGCCAGGCAACATTCTTCATCCAGAGATCCAGCGACGGCGGTTTCACGATCGAGCCGTGGGGACTCAGCAATGACCTTGTAGTTCCCGGCGATTATGACGGCGACGGCAAAACGGACCTGGCGGTTCTGCGAGAAGGCGAAACCCCAACCGATAATCTTGAATGGTATGTTCAGAGAAGCTCCGATCTTGGACTGATAGCACTGATTTTCGGAATCACGGGTGACGATCTAAACGTACAAAATGACTACGACGGAGATGGTAAAACCGATATTTCGGTCTGGCGAAACTCGGACGGTAAATTCTATGTCATGCGCAGCACGGATGCTGTGCTTTCGGTAATGCAGTGGGGTCAGGGCAACGATTATCCTGTCGCCAGCTACGACACACATTAATCGGGTTTGGATTCTTTAGAGGTTGAAGATCTGCCGGGCCTTCAGCCTTTTTTTGCGAAATCGATAGTTTCTAAGGTAAATCGATTGTCACGGATTACCGTTGATAATTGAAATAAAGTGGCGAATAGAGGTTTAAAAGAAGTATAGTAGAAAGAACCATCTTTCCCGCTTCTAAATGGGGCACCAAAGATTTAGTTGACCGAATTGGTGAGTATTATGAGAAAAGATTTTATCGTTTCCGGCAGGTTATTTGTTTTGCTAACGTTGGTTATGGCATTGACCAGCGGTGTGTTTGCTCAGGAAAAACTGAGAGACGCGATGGATTTGGATGGTGACGATATTGCCGATTTCACGGTTTTCCGCCCCTCTAACAACGTTTGGTACACATCAAGAAGCAGCGGCGGCTTTACCTTTCAGCAATTTGGCCTTTCGGGTTCGGATTATGTCGCACCGGGCGATTTTGACGGAGACGGTAAAGGCGATATCGCTGTTTGGCGAGACACGAACGGCGGCTGGTATTGGTTGAACAGCTCTGACAGCACATTTAACGCCATCGGTTTTGGAATCAGCGGAGACGAACCGGTCGGAAGAGACTATGACGGTGACGGCAAGACAGATCTTGCTGTGATCAGAAGAACCGGTGGAAATATGATCTGGTATGTGCTTGGAACAACAGCAGGGTTTTATAGCCAGCAGTTTGGGTTTAACACAGACTTCGCGGCACCCGGCGACTATGACGGCGACGGGAAATTCGACTTCGCGATCCAGCGCCCGGGAGCGACCTCAGGCGATCAGGCAACTTTCTATATCCAACGCAGCGGTGACGGCGGTTTCACCATCCAGCAATGGGGCTTTAGTTCTGACCTCGTTGTGCCGGGTGACTACGACGGCGACGGCAAAACTGACATTGCTGTTGTTCGTGAAGGCCAGCCTAACTACGAACAATATTTGATCTGGTATATCCAGCGAAGTTCGGATATGGGGCTCACGGCTCAGATCTTTGGTCTCGTGGATTCCGACCTGAATACTCAAAACGACTATGACGGGGACGGCAAGACGGATCTTGCGATATGGCGCGACACCGATTCCAGCTTCTATATCTACAGAAGTTCTGATCAGGTACTGTCGGTTGCACAATGGGGACAGCTAGATGACTACCCGGTCGCTAGTTATGATACCCATTAATTAGGGTCACATTCAGATTTAAGAGGTTGGATGCTTTAAAAGGCTCCAACCTTTTTGTTTGTAGTGAATTAATGTAAGATTTCTGCTACCCGATGAGCACACTTGAAAAATCCATTCTTAAACAGTTTTCCGACCGGAAAATACTGATCGTCGGTGATCTTGTCGCGGATCAGTTTTTGGAAGGAAAAATCAGCCGAGTATCCCGCGAGGCGCCGGTTTTCATACTTCGGCATGAAACAACAGACACGGTAGGGGGTGGTGCGGCCAATGCAGCAGCAAATGTTGCCTCTCTTGGCGGAACGGCATCGATCGTCGGAGTAGTCGGCACTGACTCGAGCGGTGCGGCATTAGCGTCTGCAATGAACAATGCGGGAGTGAATACTTCAGGTGTCGTCGAACAGGATGGTTTCGAAACGACAACAAAGCTGCGCGTTTTAGCCGGACAGCAGTACGCACTTCGACAGCAGGTCATCAGAATAGATTATGAAGACGAAACGGGTGTGAGCGATGAGACACTCGGCGAACTTCAGCGGCATGCGCTGCGGGCATTGAAGACTGCCGACGGGCTTCTTATTTCTGATTACGGTTACGGAGTAGCTGATTCCCGGTTTGCGAAGTCCCTGATCAATACGGCCGCCGAAAATGAGATCCCTGTGTTTGTCGATTCTCGTCATCGCCTTCTGGAATTCGAAGGGGCCACCGCGGCAACTCCAAACAAGGAAGAGGTGGAAGAGATACTAGAGACCGGTTTTGAAGCAGGACTGTGCGAGACATTGCGCGAAAACGCAAACCTTGAAGCGCTCCTCGTTACCCTGGGAAACGAAGGAATGAATCTCTTCGAAAAAGATTCGGAACCCAAACCAATCAAAGTTATCGGAAAGACTGAGCCGGTTGATGTTACAGGTGCAGGCGATACTGTAATCGCTGCGTTCACTTTGGGTGTTGCTGCGGGTTACTCTTTCAGTGTTTCAGCCCGAATCGCGAATCACGCCGGCGGAATTGTTGTGATGAAGAATGGTACCGCGACCGTTTCACCTCAGGAACTGCTCAATTCTATTCGAGAGCATGAGCCCGGGCTTCTGGAATCGAGTCTTCAACAGGCAGGATGATGGATAAAGAGTTTTCAGCTTCGATATTGGACCGCGGGCGGCTTACAGCACGCGCCGCCGTGGAACGCCGCAACGGAAAAAAGATCATTCTTGCAAACGGTTGTTTTGATCTGTTTCATGTTGGGCACGTCCGTTACCTGCAAGGAGCGAAGGCCCTTGGAGGATGTCTGATCGTCGGCATCAATTCCGATGAACAGGTTAGAAAAATCAAAGGAGAAGACCGGCCATTCGTCAATGAATCGGAACGTGCGGAGATCATTGCCTCCTTAAAATGTGTTGATGTGGTGACCATATTCACCGAACCGACAGTCGAGGAATTGATACGGGCGATAAGACCGGATTTTCATGCAAAAGGCACAGACTATACAGAGGAAACTGTGCCCGAGAAAGACATTGTCGCTGAGTTTGGCGGAAAAGTGGCGATTGTAGGCGACCCCAAAGATCATTCCTCGACTGAAATGGCTTCGATAGTTGGAAAGCCTGAAGAGTAAAACATCCGGAATGTGGGATTCGAAATCCAAATATGACCTCATAATCGAGGTTTGGGAAAAACTGGATTGCGAAAGTGTCGGCCGTACAGAGATCGAAGCGATCGAGACGGTCATAAATGAAAACTTCGGCAAGTCTCCAACGGATACGCCGATGCGCCTCGCAAGGCTTTTGGCCGACGAAGGCGCCGAATTGCGGCACTCCGAGATACTTGAGCTTGACGTTCAAAGGCGAACTTCAGAGCCGGGACTGCCATTGCTGAGCAAACCCCTCGAATTAGGCGACAAATCAACCGCAGTGAAGACGATAAGGGAACTCGAGAGGATACGTCTCAAATTGAGCGACCGGGCCGATAAGGAGCACCTCTCGATGTTGAGGCGCAAGGTCATGAAGGCCCGGGATGAGTGCAAACGCGTTTCTGACAGTGCCAGCAAGACCACACAGGCGCGAACTGATGCCCTGGAAATTGCAGAATGGCTGACGCTTTGGCTTCAATCTCCGGAGATCTTCAAATCCTGGTTCGACGCACGTTATCCTGAAAAATCCACAGACTAAGCTACGAATGCAGTTAAGACGTTTTTACATAGATCCCGATCGCTTCGGAAACAAGGTAGAGCTGAGTCCGGAACAGACCCGGCACCTTTCCCGAGTTCTGAGGCTCGGAACCGGCGAGGACATTTCCGTCTTTGACGGATGCGGCAGGGAGTCGATCTTCCGCATTGTCGACACTGCCCCGTCAGGTGCGTCAGTTGAGTTTGTCGAGGATATCCCGCCGATGTCGCCCGAGTCCGATATCGCGATTGAATTGGCTGTCCCCCTGTTAAAAAAGGCACATACAGAACTTGTGCTTCAAAAAGCTGTGGAACTCGGAGTAAGCCGTTTCGTGCCTTTGATCACGAAAAGGACCGAGGCAAGGACGAGTGCATGGAAAGCCGAACGGGCATTTAGAATCGCGGTTGAAGCCGCAAAACAAAGCGGACGGGCCACTGTTCCGATCATCGAAAGTCCAAGGGATTTTGAGTCGTTTGTCGAAGGGTTTAATGGCACAGGATTCCTGTTTTACGAATCGGAAGGAAGCGTATTGCCGGATTCGATTGACAACGAGTCAGTTACGGTGATCACCGGACCTGAAGGCGGGTGGGATGAAACAGAAATCGAGACCGCGCGGGGTGCCGGATTCGAAATCGTTCATCTGGGAGGAAGAATTCTAAAAGCAGAAACCGCCGCGATAGTCGCGACGGCACTGGTGCAGGAAAAATTTGGTGATCTGAACTAGTACTGCTTTTTCCTTATGTAGGAATCTCCCCGTTGAACCATTTCCGCCTTTTCCCCGATGGTGAAGATCGAATCAAAAAGAAGTTCCGGGGTGTCAACCAGGAAGTTAATTGCTCCCTGTGCATCGACATCCTGATCCGAATAGTTCAAAACGAGGTAGTTCTTTTTCTTTTTCATGAACAAGCCGCCGATCGCCGCTCCGGGAATCGGTATTGCTCCCACGGCCCTGCCGGTTCCTGAACGAACCTTCTTTTGGCTGGGAAAAACAACAACGAGCGCATTGTAAGGGACCGAGAATCTTTCCTTTCCATCCTCACCGTAAAACCCCAATCGTTCGTTGATATCGTCAAACTTGATAGTTCCGTGCTCCTTTTTGCTATAACCAAAAAGACCGCCCATATACTTAACTTCAATAGATTCCAACATCTCGCGATTTTCAGGTGTCGTAACCACCGTGCTCTTACTACGGTCCGCAGGACGCACCTGGGCAAATGCAAAAGCGGTAAACACCATTGTGATCGCAAAAAATAAGGTAGCTGATCTCTTCATAAAATCCTCGTAATTTGTGGAATTGGTTGAGTTAAGCCTCTTGTCTTATAGACGCATCTGACCGACTGTTCGTTGCCAGACCAGTGATTTTCTAAGCACCTCAAGCTTCTTCTTCTCACCCTCAGAATCGCACATTCCCGAGAGTTTTTCGATAACCGTCTCCAACAATGGGACCGCGAACGAACCCGCATGCGAAAGCACAAGACTGTAGTACTTCAGAGAGACATTTCCCTCATCATTCGTATGAAAGCCCCTGAAATCCTCTTCTTCCAAAACGGACACATCGCTACCGGGCGGAATAACGGGAAACGGGATACTCTGTTTTGAAGAGTCATTTTCGCCCTCTTTATTCCCAAGCAGCAATATGGCAAGAAGGCTTCCCTGCTCATGCAGGAAGTCCGGACTGAATGTAGCGAGTTCTCCGTCGCTCGACAATCTGGGGCCGAAAGATGCGTACTCCGGATTGAGGAGCAGCGAGTTAAACACCACCCCAATCGTCTCACTTCCCTCAGAGCCGATTGAAACGAAACTCCCGAAACCAAAGGAACCCGGAACTGGTGGATCGGACACATCGAGCGAATCGAGGACCCGCGCAATGTATTCGACATGAGAATTTGAGGAAACTACTTTCGCAATCTTCATCGTTAAACGGGCCTCGCCAATTCGGGAACAATATATAGAAGCCACCAAAGAAACACCTGGATTCCGGTAACTGCGAAACTAAGGCCGAAAGAAGCCAATGACATCTTACCGCCTCCGGCTTCCGGTCGCCTTACAGCAACCCCCATCCCTAGAACAGAGGCAACGAGAGTAAATGGCACAAAAACGACACCAATATACGGGACCATTGAGTAAACACAGCTCGCCCACGCGGTTTCCGCAACCGAATTCCGATTTATCGCGAACAGGTCCTGCGATTGCGGCCCCTCGGTGTTTTCCAGAAGATAGCCCCGCCCCTGCAGCCTATAAGAAGACCTGAGACTGTCCAGCGGCTGATAGTCCTCTTCGAGCGTCTTACCGCAAACCAGGCAATAATTCGCCAGTTCACGAGCCGCAGAAGCACCGCACGCGGCACAAATAATCTCTGCCGGATCTTTCTCCAAAGTTTTCGTTCTTCCACGAAGCATAACTTCTATCTTCTTCGGGCCTTGCTGGCGGCTTTTCTCGAAACGTTGAATTCGATCCCTTCATTCGAGGTAAATTCCCGTAAGGCCGCCAGAAATGCCTCCCGATCCCGATGAGAAATCAGAGCTGTCGCGTCAGCAGTCTCGAGGGGATAAGGGTAACCCAAACCTACCACACATTCAGCACGCACCACATCGATCAACTCATCAATCAACCCGTCGTCATAGATCCATGATGGCACGTCCAAACGGGCCGGTCCCGAGTCAGCAGTTGTTTGGAGATACGTGAATCCAACCAGAGCCCGGCCGGTTTCCTCATCAGTGAACATTTCGAGTCCCTTTCTCTTTGATTCGCAAAAAACAGTGCGGTTGCCCCAGCCGTTGAGCATAGCCGGTTTTTCGCTTGTCGAAGCTGACAAGAGAGTCGAATCGTAAATACTCGTCTCTTCGAGGCTGTTGTTCAAACAAGACACCATCTTTACCAGGTCCCTGGCAAAGCTCCGGTCTACATACCCTACCAGCGGTACACGCGCCGCTGCGGATTTCCTAACCAAATCCAACATTGCCTTCAAGAAACTTTCCTGCAGCGAGGTCTGAGGAAGCGAGAACGAAACCAAAAGGGTCCCATCAAAAAACGCTACCGGCATACGCTCCTTTCGTTCCTGCCATCCTTTGTGCTTTTCGAGGAATTCGTGGAATCGCTCGACTTCGGCATGAAAACGCCTTTCTCCAATCCTGGTTTCGGGGTTCAATGGCTCCTCCTGGTTCTCCAGGAGCATTCTCGGTGTAAGGAGTTCGAAAGAAACGTCACGCTCATACTTCTTCCCGGGCTCATGTGGATTCTCGAACCAGCCGATTTGGATCGCCCCTACAGGTAAGGAAGTTTCTTTCTGTACGTAGATCTGGCTACCGTCTGCCGCAAAAGTGGTCCGGCCGGCAAGAATTCTCTCTGCCCATTTCCTTGCCTCCTCATGATTCTTCCAACTTTCTTCGAAGTCGATGGCGAATCCCCGATGATTGTTGAATTCGTCGCCGGGTATCGCTCCGGGTCCTTCGAACTCCGGCAATCTGTCCAATAAACCTGGGTCATCTGCCAGCCGTTCAAGTTCTTGAAGATAAGCTTCGACATCCCTTGCCTGTGAAGCTGCAAAATCCGCAAAATCCTCTTTTCTTGCCGAGAGTTCTCTTGTGAGTAGTTCCCTGTAGATCATGGTTTTGTCTTGGTTTGATACTACCACGCCAACACTGGAACGGTTGTTATTGGCTTCAGAGATTTGGGTGCTAGGATTGGGAAAATATCGTGTTAGAATATTTAAAATTCTTTCAACTCTTGTATCTCCTTGTTCTTGGACAATTCGTATAGACCTATAGCCATGCCTAAGGAGGCCCCCAGTGAAAAAACTAACCTATATTGCGTCGACGTTCCTTCTATTGCTTGTAACATCCGGACTCTTGTACACCTTTACCCCGTTCCTGTCTACGATCTCCTCACAGAGTTATCCTCATGAGAAGGACGCTGATATTCCGGGAATGCTCAAGAAGGCGAAGAGCAAATTCACAAAAGAGCAGTTTCAGAGAGGTCGCGCTGAAGGTGTTGCCTTAAAACGCGGGATTGTTGAGGGGCAGGAGTTTGATCCGGCTCTTCGTCCGGTCGCCATCGAGAAGATGGAGAAGCAGGAAGAGCTGATCCGGGAAATGCCGGAATCGATCCTCAAGGATGACCTCTTGATCGCATGGACGCCTCTCGGACCGGCTCCGATTCCAAACGGCCAAACCTCACCGACAGCTCCCGTTTCCGGACGCGTCACGGCAATTGCAATTCACCCGACAAACGCAAATATAGTCTATGTAGGTGCAGCTCAGGGCGGAGTCTATCGTTCAACAGACGGTGGAACAAACTGGACGCCTATCTTTGACAACGCCCAGAGTTTGGCGATTGGTGCCTTGGCGTTAGCGCCCTCTTCTCCCGATACCCTCTATGTGGGAACGGGCGAACCAAACTTCTCAATCGACAGCTATTTTGGGGTCGGCGTTTACAGAATCGATAATGCGAGCACAACCGCAACATTGAATGGGCCATTTAATCAGGACTCAGTAGCGAATGACGTATTTTCCGGACGTTCCGTAAGCGAAATCCTGGTTCACCCAACCCTGCCCGGTACGATTTTTGTTTCAACGACTTCGGGGTTGGGAGGAATCAGGCCTGCCAACAGCGCTTTTCCAAGCCGCGGGATTTACCGCTCAACCAACGCCACATCAGGATCACCCACGTTTTTTAAACTTACAGGATTGGCCGCAAACATTAATGCCAGTGTCCGCGATCTGGCCATCGATCCAACGGACGCGAATGTCTTGGTTGCCGTACTTGTCGCCGGCAGCCCGACTGGAGGTATTTATCGTTCAGCCAACGCCCTTGCCGCTTCACCGACATTTACACAGACACTTCAGTTTACAGGAGCTTTCTCAACAAGCAGTCTGACCGGTGAACTGGCATCGCAGAGATCCTTGGGGGATACGAACGCGACGTTCTATGCAGGAACCGGCTTTGGAGGCGGACGTGTTTACCGTTCGCTTGACGGCGGAGTGAACTGGACCCTGCAAATTGACAATAATTTCTGCGGAGGCCAGTGTTTCTATGACATCGCCATTGCAGTCGATCCGACAAACGCGGCAAATGTATATCTTGGAGGCGATCCAACAATAATCTCGGCCAGTTCCACAAACAGCGGCTTATCGTTTACCGATAACAGTGCAGGTGTCCACGTCGATACGCATGCGATGGAGGTCGCTCCGTCAACGCCCTCGACCATATACCTGGGAACAGATGGCGGTATCTACAAATCGACGGATTCGGGAGCGACTTGGACGAGTTTGAACAACAGCCAGTTCAGCGCTACCCAGTTCATGAGCCTGGATCTGCATCCGACCGATCCGAATTTTTCACTCGGTGGAACCCAGGACAACGGAACCAACTTCTATCAGC